>JAJYWG010000014.1 GCA_021791615.1 Actinomycetes bacterium | reverse complement strand
GGGCGGCGTGGTGGCAGCTGGGCGAGGCGATGCCGAGGGCGGCTCGATGCGACCCGAGACGAACGCTCCGGTCCCAGTCCCTCGGCCGGCGGTCACGGGCGCGGCGACAGACACCTCAGCCCTGCCTACGTACCCTGTTCGCCGAGCTGGACCACCTCGACCCGGTAGCCCAGCGCGGACACCGTCCCGACCAGGTCGTCGACCGAAGGCGACGACGGCCCGAGCTCGAGGTCGATCGACCCGTCCTCGATGTCGACTACGACCCGGAGCACCCCCGGCCAGACCTCGAGCGCCTCGGCCAAGGCGTCCTCGGCAGGGACGAACGAGCAGCAGCCGTCGCCCACGACGGGCGCCTCGGCCAGGCCAGGGACCGCCAGGCGCAGACGGTGAGAAGTGGCGGCCGGCTCGAGCGGAACGGCGGGGATCATTCCATCTCCGCCGTCTACGCCGCGCAGCACGACAGCTTCTCCACGTCGCGGGTGAAGGTCTGGGAGGCGAGCTTCAGGGCCTCGACCATCGTCAGGTAGGGGTGGAAGGTGGCGGCCAGCTCGCTCGTGGTGATGCCGTGGCGGATGGCGAGCACCGCGGACTGGATCACGTCGCCCGCCCCCTCGGCGAGGACCGAGGCCCCGAGGAGACGCCCGCTGCCGCGCTCTGCCACGAGCTTCACGAGGCCGTGGGTGTCGTGGTTGACGAGCGCGCGCGGCACGGCGGCGAGGGGAAGGACCGAGGTCTCCACCTCGAAGCCGGCCTCGACTGCCTGGGCCTCGGTGAGCCCGGCGCCCGCCACCTGGGGGGCGGTGAAGGTGACCCGGGGAAGGCCCGTGAAGTCGGTCCGCCGTCCGGCGCCCAAGAGCGCGTTGTCGACAGCGAGCGCCCCCTCGTAGGCCGACACGTAGACGAACTGGGGCGCGCCGGTCACATCGCCGGCGCCGAAGATCCGAGGGTTCGCGGTGCGCAGCTCCTCGTCGACGACGACCGCCCCCCGCCCGTCCACCTTGACGCCCGCCTTGTCGAGGTCGAGCCCCTCGGTGTTGGGGCGCCTCCCGGTAGCTATGAGGACCTGGTCGGCGACGAGGTCGAACTGGCGCTCTCCCACCCGCAGGGTGACGTCGACGTGGTCCTTGCCCCTGCGCACGCCGAGCACCTGGGCGCCGGTGTGGATGGTGGCGCCCTGGGCGAGGAGCACCGAGGCGAGCGCCTCGGAGACCTCGGGCTCTTCGAAGGGGGCGATGCGCGCCGCGATGTCGACGAAGGTGACCTTGGTCCCCAGGTGCACGAAGAACTGGCCGAGCTCGAGGCCGATGGCGTTGGCGCCGATGACGACGAGGCGCTTGGGGCGCTCGGTCAGCTCGAGGGCGCTCGTCGAGGTGAGGTACCCCGCGTCGGCGAGGCCGGGGATGGGCGGGACTGCAGGGGAGGCCCCGGTCGCCACGAGGTAGACCCGGGCCCTGATCCTGCGGCCGTCGACCTCGATCTCGTCCGGGCCGGTGAAGCGGGCATGTCCCGGGATCACCGTAAAGCCGTAGTCTTCAACCAGGTCTGCGTACTTCATCTGGCGGAGCGTTCCGACCAGCTCGTCCTTCTGGGCGACCAGGGCGGCGAGGTCGACCGGCCCAGAGCTCGTGGAAAGGCCGGCGTAGGGGTGGTGCCCGGCCGCCCAGGCGAGCTCGCCGGCACGCAGCAGCGCCTTGGACGGCACGCAGCCGACGTTCACGCAGGTCCCCCCGAGCACCCCGTGCTCGACCAGCGCGACGCGGGAGCCGGCCTCGGTGGCCTTGATCGCCGCCGCGAAGGCAGCAGATCCGGCACCGAGCACGACCAGGTCGAAGTCGGTGCTGGCGTCCTGGGCGGGGGCGGGGAGGCCCGTGCCGAGGAGGCGCAGCGCCCCCGGCCGGTAGCCGGCCCCTTCGACGGCAGCGCGCAGGTCGTGCTCGGTGAGCGTTTCGGGCCACGAGAAGCGCGCCTCGCCGGCCCTCCAGGCGACCGAGACGGCCTCGGCGCCTGCACCTTCGAGGGCGGCGGTCACGTGGTGGGCGCAGTCGTCACAGGTCATGCCGCCCACCTCGAGGACGGCCGGGCGCGCGCGGGTGGTCATCGGTTGGCTCCTTGCTCTGGGTGATGTCGCGGTCGATGGTGTCCTTGTTGTGTCGCCGACCGCCCCCGACAGGTGTCAGCCCGCAAGATGCGGCGAACGACCAGACCAACATATCCTATCAACGGGATATCGGTATCTACGATTCCCTCGTCCGGCCACAGACTGGCCCAGAGACCGGCGCGCTGGGCGCCAGGGGCGGTCATCGGGCACCTCTCAGCTGGTCGACCTCGGCGGCGAGCGCGCTCGGAGAGATCGCCCCGATGTGGCGGCCGACCTCCTGACCCGAGGCCGAGATGAACACGGTCGTGGGTAGGCCGGTCGCGTCGTAGGCGGCGGCGACACCGCCGCTTTGGTCCACTGCGACCGGGTAGCCGATCGCGTAGTGACCGACGAATCCGGCTGCCGAGGCCCGGCTCCCGTCGACGTCGATGCCGACGAACTGCGCTTCTCCCGAGAGGCTGCGTGCCTCGGCCGCGAGACCGGCGGCCTCTGCTTGGCAGGCTGAGCACCAGGTGGCGAAGAAGTTGAGCACGACCGGGCGGCCTCGCAAGGCCTGCAGCGACACGGTGCTGTGGGCGCCGGCGTCGAGCGCGGGGAGGGAGAAACCTGGCGCGGTGGCGGACCGAGAGACCGGCGGAGCCAGAGCGACCCGGGCGGCGAGCGGCCGGTGCACCCCGAGGAGGTCTTCGGCCATCGTGGCGAGGCCGTAGCCCCACCGGGCGCTGTCGGCCGCCGAGGGGCCGTAGTTGCCGAGGTCGCGGATCTTCCCCTCGGGGTCGATGAACAAGATGATGCTCGTGTGGTCCACGCTCTGGTCGGGGCCGGTGAGGGGCTGTGCGCCGTAGGCGCGCCACACCGCTCGCAGCGCCGCCAAGGGTCCGGTCAGGAAGTACCAGTCGCGCACCTTGGCGAGCCCCACGCGGCGGTCGAAGGCCACGTCGTAGCGGACCTGGGGGTAGAAGGGGTTGACGTTCACGCCCACGAACGCGACCCGTCGGGAGAGGGAGCCGAGGTCGGCGGCCGCGGCGCGGACGTCCTGGGAGAACAGCGGGCAGAGCTCTCGGCAGTGGTTGTCGAAGAAGACGAGGACCACCGCCTTTCCCCGAAGCGAGGAGAGCGAGAGTGGTCGGCCGCGCTGGTCGGTGAGGGTGAAGCCCGGCGCGGGGGTGACCGACTGGGCGTCGAGCGGGTCGAGGCTCATCAGCCGGATGAGGGCGGGAGTCTGCGTCGGGTTCGCAGCACCGCTCGAGGGGGCGGCGACGACGTGCATGACGAGCACGGCCGAGCCGACTGCCGCGGCGAGCACACCCGGACCCACGCGCCACGCCCAGCGGATCCGAGAGGGCCGGTTCTTGTCGCGTGCTCGCCCGGTGCCGGACGGGGCTCTCATCGGCGGGGCCTCGGCAGAAGGGCTCGGCACGCAGCACGCACCGGTCCCCTCCGGCGGCGCAGCGGAAACCTGCGGCACGACGCTCTGGCGTGACACCACGCGCCGGGCCGCATGACGCCTCACCCGCATCGCGACGAGGACGCCGATGACGACCGTGGCCAGGGCCGCCCCGAGCAGCGGCCCGGCGCCAGAGATCGCCGTGGTCACCGCGGCGTCGATGCGGTCGAGGCTGCCGGCGACCCCGGAGGTCCCCTGCGCGCCGGCGAGGTCCGACGCCCAGTAGTAGACGAGGTAGGAGCCGACGACGGCCAGCAGGACCCCGACCGGTCGCTCGAGCCTCCCTCCGACCGCCCGCAGCCGCCCGACGCGGTGGGCAGGCACGAGGACGTAGGCGACGGCAAGGGCGGTGAGCACGGCGCCCATCCCGAGCGCGTAGGCGACGAAGGCGCCCATCCCCGCACCCATCCCGGACCGGGTGAAGACGCCGGCCACCCCGGCCAGGAACACCGGAAGGCTGCAGCCGAGCGACGCCGAGGCGTACGAGACGCCGAAGCCGACCATGGAGGGCAGCTTCGTCCCGCGGCCACGAGGCCGCGTGGCGCTAGGGAGGCGCAGCCCGACATGCCGGCCACAGGCCGTGAGCCCACCGACGACGACGAGGACGGCACCGACGGCGATGCCGAGCTCGGGGACCCAGGCCATGATGGCGCTGATCCCCGCGCTCACGAGCGCCCCCACGATCCCGAACACGGCGAGGAAACCTGCCGTCGCCGCCAAGCCGGCTGCGACGGCCCGGGGGACCCGGGAGAGCGGTCCACCTGGCTCGGCTCGGGTCGAGCCC
>JAJYWG010000169.1 GCA_021791615.1 Actinomycetes bacterium | reverse complement strand
GTGGCCGCCATCCCCACCACCGGGGCATCCAGCGGCTGGCCGCCCATCGACCCGGAGAACGTGGCGTTGCCGAAGGCGAACAGCCCGCCGTCGGCGGCCACCTCCCAGTAGCCACCCCCTCTCGGGGTTGCCGCCATCCCCACCACCGGGGCATCCAGCGGCTTGCCGCCCATCGACCCGTAGAAGGGGGCATTGCCGAAGGCGAACAGCCCGCCGTCGGAGGATTCGAGCCAGTAACCATTGCCTGTCCGCGAGGCGGCCATGCCAACCACGTCGACGTGCGACGACAGGGTCACATTCGCCCCTGCTGACGTTGCATTGCTCGTAAGCGCAAAACCAGTCATCGATTGCTGTGGTGCGACACCGAGGACCGCGAGCACGGTGCCCAGTCCCAGCGCGCTACACAGTCCCATCGCGGTGCAGCGTCGCGTCACCGCGGCGCCAGGCAGCGTTGAGCGGCACCGGGACCGATAGAGGTCCCGGCACCAGAGCAGGCAGCTCATACCTGGACCACTCTCGTTGCAGCCATGGCCACCACGGGGGCGTTCAGCGGCTGACCACCCATCGAGCCGTAGAAGGGGGCATTGCCGAAGGCGAACAGCCCCCCGTCGGAGGCCACCTCCCAGTAACCGCCCCCTGTCGGGGCAAGAGCCATGCCCACCACTGGTTTGTTGAGCGGCTGGCCACCCATCGACCCGTAGAACTTGGCGTTGCCGAAGGCGAACAACCCGCCGTCGGAGGCCACCTCCCAGTAGCCGCCCCCTGTCGGAGTCGCCGCCATCCCCACCACGGGTTTGTTGAGCGGCTGGCCACCCATGGACCCGTAGAACTTGGCGTTTCCGAAGGCGAACAACCCCCCGTCGGAGGCCACCTCCCAGTAGCCGCCCCCTGTCGGAGTCGCCGCCATCCCCACCACGGGTTTGTCGAGCGGCTGGCCACCCATGGACCCGTAGAACTTGGCGTTGCCGAAGGCGAACAGCCCCCCGTCGGATGCCACCTCCCAGTAGCCGCCCCCTGTCGGAGTCGCCGCCATCCCCACCACGGGTTTGTTGAGCGGCTGGCCGCCCATGGACCCGTAGAACTTAGCGTTGCCGAAGGCGAACAACCCCCCGTCGGAGGCCACCTCCCAGTAGCCGCCCCCTGTCGTGGTGGGCGCCATGCCCACCACGGGTTTGTTGAGCGGCTTGCCTCCCATGGACCCGTAGAAGGGAGCAGACCCGTAGGCAAAGAGCCCGCCGTCGGAGGCCACCTCCCAGTAGCCCGCCGTCGGCACCGTGCCGGCCACGGCCAGCGTCCGAAGGTCACCGCTCGAACCGCTGACGACGGCGCCGACAGCCCAGCAGTCGTCCGCCGACCCGCACGTCACGGCATCCAGCTTGAAGGGGGTAGATCCACCGGCGATCTGGGTGGCACCCTGCTGCCAGCTCGACCCGTTCCAGGTCAAGAGCACGCCTCGTGTTGTTGTCGGCGTACCGACGACGTGGTTCTCGTGGTGCACGCCCACCGAGTAGCACGCCGAGGCCGTTGCACAGGTGACGCTGGACAGGTAATTCTCCACTCCCCCGATGTCGGGCGTCGCGACGTCGGACCAGGTCGACCCGTTCCACTGTAGGGAGAGCGCTGTCCGGTTGTCGTTCTCTGTGCCGACAGCCAGGCAGTCGGCAGACGACACGCAGTCGACGGCGCGCAGGCCCCCGGGGGCCGCGGTGTCCGCCAGCGGCGGCGTCGTCGCCTGGGTCCAGAGCAAGCCGTTCCAGTCCAGGATGAGGATCGAGAATGTCCCAGACGAGAACGACGCACCGACTGCGACACAGTTTGTCGACGACGTGCAGGAGATGCCCTCCAGACCTCCCTGCCGGCCGACCAGGGTCGGGGTCAGCACCTGGCTCCATGTGGTGCCGTTCCAATGAAGGACGAGCGGCGCGACGTCAGGTTGCGGGTTCGCCTGGCCCACCGCCCAGCAGTCAGTCGCCGAGACACATGTGACCGACGTGAGGCTATCGACTGCTGTGCTCCCGCCCGGGCTCGGCGTGGTCACTTGGACCCACGCCGAGCCGTTCCACTCGAGCGCGAGCGTCGCGGTCGGGCCGCCGTTCCCAGAGCCCATGGAGCCAACAGCCCAGCACTCTGACGCCGACGCGCACGCCACCGCCCGGAGCGCGTTCATCGCACTCGACCCGGCTGGATTGGGGCTCGGGACCTCGGACCACTGGGCACCGTCCCACTGCAGCGTCATCGTCTGGCCGTCCGGGCTCCCGGGCTCCGACACCCCGACCGCCCAGCAGTCGGCGGTCGACACGCACGCCACCCCTGTGAGGAAATCGGACGCGTTCGAGGCACCCGGGCTCGGCGTCGCCGCCTGCACCCACACGAGATCCTGTGCGCCCGCCGTCCCACCGGTGAGCGCCAGCGACGCAACTCCGGCGCCGGCCACCAAGGCACCGGCAGCCAGGACCCTGGTCAGCCGCCGCACGATCGATCTACTCACACGATGCTCCACTGCCTTCAAGCGCATTGTGCTCACCCTCCTCCGCCGTGGGAGCATTCCGACCGGTTCGGCTCGCCTTGGCTCGCCTTGCCCATCCCAGAACGGTCCGCCGGGCCGAAACTAACGGTGGCGATCAGGGACAGCAATGATCTAGCGTCTCCCCCGGGCGGGCACTACTGCTCGCCCGGGCGCCGTCTCGAAGAAAAGGCGCAGGTGGAGCGCAGTAGATGGAAGCTTCGGCGCAGCAGCACGACGGTCGGAGATCCCGCGAGGACCAGCTCCTGGCGCTGGCCCTCGACGCGCTCGCCGAGGGAGCGCTCTCCGGGCTCCGGGGACCCCACAGCCGGGGCGCGGCACCGGTCCAGTCCCTGGCGACGCGCCTTGGGGTGTCCCGGGGAGTGGTGGTGCGTGACTTGGAGCGAATGGTCGGCACGCCGGGAGCCACTGCGGTCGACCTGGTCGCCGCGCACGTCTTCGACGCCGCCCGCAACGGCGAGCGGGAGATGCGCGCCGCCTTCGCCTCCCGCGTCGCCGGTGAGAACGCGCTCTCGGGCACAGCGGCACATGCCATCGAAGTCGTGCGGCACGCGCTCGCCGATCTGCTCACCGAGGCGTTCGAGGATCCGAAGGCCCGCCGTGTGATCGGCCTGGCGCAGCTCCTGCGTGCTGCGGCCACTCTCTGCCAAGAAGCCAGATCGGAGACGAGGACGGAGACCGCTTGCGCGTCGCGGGCAATCAAGGACCGCTGCCGGGAGAGCATCGACGAGTCAATCGTCGTGCAATCGTCGGGGCTGCGCCTGCTGCTCGACGCGTCGGGCCGGCGCCCTCGGCCGGGATTCGACGAGGAGCGCATCGTCGACCTGCTCCAGTGCATGTTCGACGGCTACGTCGGCAGGTTCCTCTTCGAAAGCGACCGGTGGCCCATCGCCGGCTTTGCCGATCTGGCGTGGAGCACGGTGCTGGGCTTGACCGAGCCCGCTGAGGACGGCCAGTCGGCTCGAGAGCACCGGGAGGTCCCGGCCCGAGAGCACCCGGACACCCCGACCGCCATCGACCTCAATGCCGACACGCTCTCCCGGCTGGTCGACGGAGTCCCCGGTGCCTGGCGACTGGCGATCGAGCTCCTGCTGCGCTCGGCGCCCGTCGCTCGGACACCCGACGGACAATCCCACGACCAGTCCGGTACCGGACTCTGGGGGCAGCCCGGCGAGCCGCCCCCAGACGTCCCGCCACATCCAAGACCGTCGGCACTCGTCGACCAAGTGGCCCGGATCATCGCCGCCGAGCCGCGCTTCGAAGGCAGGGTGGACCCGCAGAGCACCGCCGCGCTCCTTGCCGACTGCGCGATGCAGGGCATCCAAGGCCGGCCCGGATGGGAGGCACTGCTCTGTTTCCTCGAAACCGTCGCAGGACCGGACCCGCCGACCTCGGGCACTCCGACGAACTGCTAACATGGGCGCATACCCGGTCGGAGATGCTGACCGGCTGTCGGCCCAGGTCGACGGGGCCTGATTCGAGTTTCACGTTCGAGTTGGCCTGTTCGCTGCTCGACGGGAGCTTTGTGGTCTCTTCATCATCTTTTTCTGACTTAGGCGTGCCTGCCCACCTGGTGTCCTCCCTGGCGAAGAAGGGCATCACCGAGCCGTTCCCGATCCAGGCGGCGACCATCGCCGACGCGCTGGCCGGACGAGATGTGTGCGGCCGTGCCCCGACCGGGTCCGGCAAAACCCTGGCGTTCGGATTGGTCCTCGTTGCACGAACCGGCACCAACCCCGGCACCGGCACCAACCCCGGCAAGGGCGCCAACGCAAGCACCGGAGCGAAGCCCCCGGTTGCCCGCCACCCGCAGGCCCTGGTGCTCGTCCCCACCCGTGAGCTCGCCGCCCAGGTTCGTGACGAGCTGGCCGGACTGTCCGACGACCGCGACCACCGCGACCACCGCGACCAGCGCGACCGGCGCGACCGGCGCAGCGCCCGTGTCCTCGCGGTGTACGGCGGCACGGCATACGGCCCGACCCGGCGGGCCCTCGACGCCGGTGTCGACATCGTGGTGGCCTGCCCGGGCCGGCTCGAAGACCTGGTGGCCCAGCGGGCGGTCGATCTGAGCGCCGTACGAACCGTCGTGCTCGACGAGGCCGACCGCATGGTCGACATGGGGTTCCTCCCGGCGGTGCGCCGCTTGCTCGACCAGACCTCGCCCGACCGCCAGGTACTGCTGTTCTCGGCCACGATCGGTCGCGAGGTCCAGTCGGTCATCGACCGCTACCAGCGCGACCCGGTCCGCCACGACGTCGAAGCCGACGCGTCGAGCGTCGGCGAGGTCACCCACCTGTTCTGGCGGGCCGACAAAGCCGACCGGGTGCGGCTGACCGCGGACCTGGTGACCGAGCATGGCCGGGCGATCGTGTTCTGCCGGACCCGCCGCGGCGCCGACCGGGTGGCCCGCCAGCTCAACAACGCCGGTGTACGCGCCGTCGCGATCCACGGGGACCGGACCCAGTCGCAGCGGGACCGGGCCTTGGCCGAGCTGGCCGGTGGCAGGGCGTCGGCGTTGGTGGCCACCGACGTCGCGGCCCGCGGCATCCACGTGGACGACCTGCCCTGCGTCATCCACTTCGACCCGCCGGCCGAGCCGACCGACTACGTCCACCGCTCGGGCCGCACCGGCCGGGCAGGGAGCCCCGGCACCGTCGTCTCGCTCGTCACCGACGACGTCGTGGCGGCAGTCAGTACCATCCAGCGCGCGCTCGGGCTCCCCGAGCGTCTCGGGATGCCCGGCGACATCCCGGAGAACGAGCGACGGCCGGTGCGCGATGCCGGCCCACGCCCCAAGCGGCAGGCCGCCCCACGCGTGGCGGACTCCCGGCGGCGGCCGACGACCAGCTTTCGGACCCGGCCCCGCGGTACGGTGAAATTCTTTGACGAGGCCAAAGGGTACGGCTTCGTCGCCCGACCGGGCGCGTCCGACCTGTTCGTCCACACGTCGCAGGTCGCAGGCCAGGGTCGTTCGGGGCTCAGAGTTGGCCAGCATGTGGAATTCGAAGTCGCTGCGGGGCCCAAGGGAGACCAAGCCCGCGCAGTGAAGGTGGTCTGACACCGGGGAACGTCATCGGTGCCGGCCGGCCCTTGCCCCAGGACCAGCCGTCGACAGAGAGGAGGGGCACATGGCACGCCCTCGATCGACTTTCGGGAAGCTGCAGCGGGACCAGGCCAAGCGGGCGAAAGCCAAGGCGAAGCAGGAAGACCGTCTGGCTCGCAGGGAGGAGCGGTCCGACACGGGACAGCCCGACGACGTCCAGCCGGCCGAGGACCAAGAAGCGTTGCTGGCCGCATTTGCCCGGCTCCACGAGGACCTGGCCGACGGCCGAATCTCGCTCGACGATTTCGAGGTGCGCCAGGAGGAGCTCCGCAGCCGCTTGCGGGTGGACTGAGGAGGACCGCTCCCTGGCGGCGTCGATCAGCGACCGGAAGAGGGCGGCTCCTGGTGCTCGAGCCAGCGCTTCAGTCCCGCGGCGTTGGAGTGGACGCCGTTCATGATCTCGAGCTTGTCGCGGTGCTCGGGCGCGATGTCGCCGACGAGCGGATCGAAGCGCTCGGCGAGCGCGTCGGCGATGTCACGCCCCTGGCGGTACGCCGCTTCCGCCGTCTCTGCCCATTGGCGCAGGGTGCCCTCCGCTTCCTCCAACAGCTCCAACGGCTCGTCGAGGAGCCCGTAGTGGGCGAGCGCAATGGCAGAAGGGCGGCGTTCGGCGAATCGCTGCAGGGAGTGGAGCGCCTGGTTCAAGTCGAAATCCGGCGGTGGCGTGGACGGGCGGAGCACTCCGGCATCGGGGAGGCGGACTCCCACCGCGTCCCCCGCGAACAGGACACCGCTCAAGCTGTCGTGCAGGCCCAAGTGGTGCTTCGCGTGACCAGGAGAGTCCACGGCCACGAGCACTCGTTCGGGACCGACGCGGATCTCGTCGCCGTCGCCCAGCACCACGATGCGCTCGGGGGCCGTCGGCTCCAGCCGGCCGTAGAGCGAGTCGAGGAGGCTCCCGTAGACCAGGGCCGCGGAGCTCACCAGTCGCGTCGGGTCGGCGAGGTGGCGCGCCCCTTTCTCGTGCACGTAGACCTTCGCGTCGGGGAACGCCTGCGCGACGTCGCCTACGCCGCCGGCGTGGTCCAGGTGGATGTGGGTCACCACCACCCCCGACAGGTCGTGCCGGCCGAGGCCGAGCTCCTCCAAGGCGCCGAGCAGCACCGGTACCGACGACTGGCTCCCGGTCTCCACCAGCACCGGTGCCGGTCCTTCGATGAGGTAGCCCGCGGTGACGCGCTGCCACCCTCCGAGGAGGGTGTCGATCTCGATCACCCCGGGCGCGATGGCTCGTGACGCCGCCGGCCGGAGGGCGCCCGCGCCTTTGGTGTGGCCGTGACCGTGGCCGCCGCCGTGACCGTGACCGTGGCCGTGGCCGTGGGTCAACTCTTGGCCACCTCGACCACCACCTTCACGTCGTCGGGCCGGCGCTCCAGCGCGTCGGACCAGTGGGCAAGCGCCACTTTGCGGCTCACGACCCGTTCGAGCCATCCGCGGTCGGCCTGGGCCAGCGCCGCTGCGGCGGCCTCGTAGTGTCGGCGGTTCGCGTTGACCGAGCCGACCACGGCCTCGTTCGACAGGACCATCGACCGGTTGAGCGCCCCTTCGTCCACCTGGATGGTCCGCCCACCCGAGGACACGCCGGTCAGGCAGACCACGCCGCCGGGCCCCACGTGCTCCATCGCGTCGAGCACCAGCGAGGAGACCCCGGTGCACTCGATCACGACGTCGGGTCCCGAGCATGCGTCGGCGATGGACCCGGTGTGGTACTGGGCGCCGAGCGCCCGGACCAAGTCGGGTTTCAACCCCGAAGCCATCTGGTCGATGACGTGGACATCCATGCCCCGCTGTACCCCGATGAGCGCTGCCAGGAGCCCGATCGGGCCGGCCCCGGTGACCACCGCCGTCTTCGGGGCCCAGTACGCCCTGCCGCCGATGCGGTCGACCTGCTCCCAGGCCTTGGCGACCACGCTGGTGGGCTCCAGCAGCACCCCGCACAGTCCGAGCGACGGGTCGACTTTGACCGCGTACTCCGGGGTGATGCGGTACTGCTCGGAGAGGTACCCGTCGTGCTGTTTGATTCCTCGTTCGGTGTACTGGCCGTTGCGGCAGAAGTCCCACTCGCCCACCGCGCAATTGGCGCAGGGCACCGGGTCGGGACGTCGGACTATCCCCACGACGAGGTCGCCGGCCGCCAGTGGTGCTGTGGCCGGTGCTTCCAGGACGCGTCCGAGCGACTCGTGGCCGAGGACCAGGCGCTCACGGCCCGGCGGCGCCCAGCCGTAGGCCCCCGAGAGGATCTCGATGTCGGTGCCGCAGATGCCGACGGCGAGCGTCTCGACCAGGACCGGACCGTCGCCCTCCGGCGGCGCGTCGACGTCGGAGAGCTCAGCGCTGCCCTGCTGGAGGGGGATGACGGTGAGTGCCTTCATGTGGACCTCCTATGGTGACCGGCCTTGGTGCTTGTCGTGTCGCCCGCGCTCGACGCCGCGCCCCGAAGGTTGCTGCCCGGATGGTCGGCGTCCGGCGAGCTCGCCGGTTCGGTGCGGTGACGGGCCAAGCTCGCGAGGCCCCGCCTGGCCCGGGAAGCCCGGCTGGCCCCGAGCGCGGCCATCAGCCCGTCGCCGACCACGCGGTGGGCGGCACCGCCGGTTCGCCCGTGCCCCACCCTCAGGAGCTCCTGGCCGGTGAGGCGGCAGGCGGTGTTCACCAGCGACACGTGGGAGAACGCCTGGGGGAAGTTGCCCACCTGGCGCCCTGCCACCGCGTCGTACTCCTCGGACAAGAGGCCGAGGTCGTTGCGCAGCGCCAGCAGCCGCTCGAACAGCGCCTTGGCCTCGTCGGTGCGCCCGATCATGTGGAGGCAGTCAGCCAGCCAGAACGAACAGGCGAGGAACGCGCCCTCCCGCCCCGACAGGCCGTCGACCGCCCCATCGTCGTCGGTGCGGTAGCGCAGGACGAAGCCGCCTTCGACCAGCTCGCGCTCGACGGCTTCGACGGTGCTGACCACACGCGGGTCGCTCGCCGGCAGGAAGCCGACCAGCGGCATCATAAGGATGCTGGCGTCCAGCCGGTCGGAGCCGTAGGACTGGGTGAACGCCTTGACCTCCGCGTTGAACCCCTTCTCGCAGACCTCGGCGTGGATCTCGTCTCGTAGCTTTCTCCAGCGGTCGAGGGGCCCCTGCAAGTCCGGCCATTCCTCCATCGTCCGGACTGCTCGGTCCACTGCCACCCAGGCCATGACCTTCGAGTGGGTGAAGTGCCGTCGGGGGCCGCGCACCTCCCAGATGCCGTCGTCAGGCTCCCGCCACCCGGTCTCGAGGAACTCCACAAGGTTCCGCTGGAGGTCCCACATCGCCCGGCTGTGGGCTCCTTCGATCCGGCTGGCCGAGTAGAGGGCCGACATGACCTCCCCGTAGACATCGAGCTGGTACTGGCCGGCCGCCGCGTTGCCGATGCGCACCGGTGCCGAGCTCTCGTACCCCGGCAGCCACTCCGCTTCCCATTCGTCGAGGCGCCGCTCTCCCGAGGTCCCGTACATGATCTGGAGCTTGGACACGTCTCCGGCCGTCGCCCGCAGCAGCCAGTCACGCCAGGCCATGGCTTCGTCGTGGTAGCCGCCGCGCATGAGCGACTCGAGGGTGAGCGTCGCGTCGCGCAGCCAGCAGTACCGGTAGTCCCAGTTGCGGTTCCCGCCCAAAGCCTCGGGCAGCGACGTGGTGGCAGCCGCCACGATGCCCCCAGTGGGCTCGTAAGTGAGGGCCTTCAAAGTGATGAGCGAGCGCAGGACGGCATCGGCATACTCGCCGCCGTAGCTGCACGACTCGCTCCAGGACCGCCACCACGACTCGGTCCCTGCTGCCGCGTACCACGGGTCGACCGGTCGGGGCGGGAGCTCGTGAGACGGGTACCAGGTGAGGAGGTACGAGACGTGGCGCCCGGCCTCGATCGTCACCTCGGACACCGTCATGAGGTGCTCGCCATGGGTCTCGGCCGTGGTCCACAGCGCAACCGCGTTCGGCCCGGACGTCGCCGTGAGCAAGCTGCCGTCGCGGGTGACCCAGGGCACCGACTGGCCGTAGTCAAAACGCACGCAGAGCTCCATGCGGACCGGCACGCTCCCTCGCACTCCCTCGACCAGCCGCACGACCTGGGGGTGCTCCTCGCGGATGGGCATGCAGTCGGTGACCCGAATGGTCCCTTCGGCCGTGTCGAACTCGGTCTCGAGTACGAGCGTGCCTTCGCGGTAGCGCCGGCGGGTGGCGGTGACGGCGCCGTCGCCGGCCGGAGCGATCTTCCAGTACCCGTGCTCAGAGGTGCCGAGAAGGCTGGCGAAGCACGCGCCCGAGTCGAAGTGGGGGAGGCAGAGCCAGTCGATGGAACCGTTCGCACCGACGAGTGCCGCGGTATGCAGGTCGCCGATCATGGCGTAGTCCTCGATCGGCAGTGGCATGCAGGCCATTCTTACCCGACTCGGCACCGTCTTCATCCGCGCCGGGGCCGGAGGCTGGCGCCGTGGTCACCCCTCAGTGCAGCCCTCCGTGCTCACCGCCGCCCCTGACCCTCGCTCCGCGTCCTTGACCCGCTGGAGGACCCCGGGCGAGGCCAGCGCGTACCCGACGCCTGTGGTGACGGTCGAGCGGGAGAAGACCACGCCGATCACCGTCCCCGAGGGCGTGACCAGCGGACCGCCCGAGTTGCCGGGCTCGACGTCGGCATCGATCTGGTAGACGTCGCGCACCACTGTGCCCTGGTTGTAGATGTCGTGGCCCACCGCGGTGAGGTTCGCCGCCACGCCGGCCGGGCCGATCACCAAAGGGCCGTCCTCGGGGAACCCGAGCACCGCCGCTTTGGTGCCACGCGTGACGAGGGAGGGATCGATGGAGAGCGGGGGGCCGAGCGGCGCCGGCGTCCGCAGGACGGCCAGGTCGAAACGAGGGTCGTAGTAGATGGGCGTGGCCGCGTACGTGCCTCCCGCCACCTGGACCTGGGTGGACGGCTCACCGGCCACGACGTGGGCATTGGTCACGACCAGACCCGGTGCCACCACGAACCCCGAGCCCTCCTGGAGGTAGCCGCACGCCTGCCCGAGGACCTTGACCATCGACGGCGAGACCTTCGCACCGACCGCGTTCGACGCCGAGGTCGACAGCACGGGCACCGGCCCCGCGTTCGGGGCGCCGAGGTCGGCGAACACCGTCGGAAATCCCGAGTCGTCGAGGTACCCCTGGGCCCGGGCCAGGAGCCCGGGCTCCGGAGGCATCACCTTCTGCACTGCCTTCAGCACGTCGGACCGCTGGATCTGCGAGCTCAGCCAGGAGAGCTGGGTCTGGGCGAGCAGGCTGGCCACGAGCCACGCCGAGACGAGGAGGGTCCCGACCGCCACCACCACGCCGAGGACCGAGTCGGCCGTCCCGAGATGGATCCGGCCGACCGCATCGTGGCTCCACGCACCGAGCATCCGCCCGCCGGCTCCGAGCACGATGGCGGGGACCAGCACACAGGCGAGGGTGACCGCCGCCCGCATGGCGGAGCTGTGCACGTGCGGCGCCAGGTTGACCGCGAGCACAAGGCCGAGCGCCAGCCCGCCGAGGAAGCCCGCGAACGTGAGGATCTGGGCCAGGGCGCCGAGCCGCAGTCCGTGCACTGCGGCAGCGACCGCCAGGACCACGAGCACAATATCGACCACGTCCACCGGGCTGAGGGTAGACGAAGCTCCTGGCACCATCGGGTCACCACTGGCACGTGCACGGCTGCGACCAGCAGTACTGTTGTCCCCTCGTGGGGCGCGGACATGCTGAGAGCTCAAGGCGTCGGCCCTGCCGGAGCCGGTGATCCTGCGATCGGCCGCGGCCATGGTCGTCGTGGTCGGTGCCGGAGCCGCGGCTGCGGGTTGCGCCACCCGCTCGGTCACTGAGGTCTCGCGGCCCGTGCGATCGGCGCCGGCGATAGGTGTGGTGGGAGCGCCGGCACCAGCGGGCTCGGCGACCCTCACCGCCGTGGCCTGCGGCTCGCCCGAGCGCTGCTGGGCCGTGGGCGATCCGCCGGCAGGCCAGCTCACAAGTCCGGCCGCGCCCTCGACGGCGGTGATCGACGCCACCTCCGACGGCGGGTCCTCGTGGACGCTCGAGCACCTCGCGGTGTCCGGGCCCACCTCTCTCTCGGCGATCTCCTGCCCCGGGCCCACCTCCTGCATGGCGGTGGGCAGCGTCGACTCGGGAACCACCACGATCGGCGCGGTCCTCGTGACGACCAACGCCGGGAGCACCTGGCCGCCTGTCGGGCCGCCGGCGGGATCGGCGGATGTCCCCGCAGTGGCCTGCTCTTCGGCCAACCAGTGCCTGGTGCTGGCCTCTGACGGGCCTGCCGCCTGGTCGGCGTCGACCACCGACGGCGGGCAGGTGTGGCAGCGGGGAGGCAACCTGCCTACAGGGTTCGTGAGCTCGGGATCGCTGAGCTGCTCGGGGGCGACAGAGTGCGTCGCCGTCGGCTACACCGCCACGGCTGCTGGCCAGGGCGCCGGGGCCGTCGCCACCACCGACGACGGCGGGGCATCGTGGGTCTCGGGCAACCTGCCGGCCGGGGTGGGCCTGCTCCACGGCGTCACCTGCACCGCGTCGATGGCCTGCACCGCGGTGGGCACGGCGTCGACGGCGACGGCGGACGTCGTCCAGTCCGACGGCCAAGTGCTGACGTCGGCCGACGGCGGCCGCACCTGGTCGCTGCTCCCCTCGCTCACCGGACTGGAGGACCCGTTCTCGGTCGCCTGCACCACAAGCGGCGCGTGCGTCGCCGTCGGGATCGAGTGGACGCGGTCGAGTCCTCCGGCGCCGGTCGGCGGCGCGGTCATTGCCACCGCGGCCGGCGGGCCGTGGAGCGTCCCGCCGATCCGCTACCTCCCCTCGCAGCTCACCTCGGTCGTGTGCGAGGCGGCGGCTAGCTGTGTGGCGGTGGGCCACGACGTGGTCGCTCGGGCTGTCCTCTTTTCCCCGTCCCTCCGGCCCGCGGCGCACGCGAAACGGCACTGACCCGCGCCTGCCGGTCGCGACGCGAGCCGCTACGCGCGCAGCGCTGCAGCCAACACCGCCCCCAGGCGCAGCGGTGAGGGGTCGGCTTCGAAAGCCAGCAGGCGGCGCATCACTGGGAGGGGCCGAGCCTGGGTGGCGAACCACGGGGGCTTGGGCCTCGACCGGAACGGTCCTCGCACCACCGACTTCTCCGGGCGGTCGAACATGTAGGCATTGCCGACCACGCCCGTACCCGACTGGATGTCGGTGACCGGGTGCCCTGGGAACGCCCCCCAGGTGGTGGTCCCCAGAGCGAACACCGTCGCATGCCAGATGTTGACCCCGATCCCGCCGTAGCGGAGCCTGGCGACCGCCCGGCGCACCGCGGCTCCCACGTCGGGGTCTCGTTCGGTGTCGGGATGGACCAGCACGGTGGCCGACAGGGTTCCCCACAGCACCGTGTTGCAGAACTCGACCGCCGCATCGACGTACGCCGCCGTCGAAGCCGCAGGCAAAGCCGTCTCGGCCGTCAACCCGCAGAACGCCTCCACGTTGAAGGCGATGTCGTCCACCCGCCCGGGATCCACGCCGCGTACCAGCGTCCACGGGAGCACTCCGTCCCCACCGGCACCGACGACCACGGCGCCGGGGTGCGCCTCGACGAAGGCGTCGCGCCGGGTGGCTGCTCCCGGGTAGTACGCCTGGCGGGTCGGGATGCGCGCGAGCGCTTGGGTGAGGGCCCCGAGGAACGCCTCTCGCTGGGGCCAGCCGGCATGGGTGACGACAACCCGAGCGGTCAGGCAGTTGAACCCGGCGTTGTTCACGAGCATCGTGGCCACGTGCTCGGCTTGGTAGACGAGGTCCGCCGCGCTCCAGTTGCCCGGCACGACCACGACCGGCGAGACGTTACCCAGCTCGCAGGTGACCGGCTTGTCGAGGATCCGCTCCCCGGCCGCCTTCCTGCGGGCGCCTTCGTCCCCGGTACCGAAGACGATCGCGTCGTGAGTCTTGTCCGAGCCGGTGATGTGGACCTCGTCGACTTTCGGATGGCCCGTGAGGTAGGCCCCGACCTCGGCGCCGCCCCGTACGATGTGCAGGACGCCGGCGTCGATGAGCGCGCGCATCGAACGCTCCCAGTGGGGCACCAGGTAGTCGTTGACCGGGTTCGCCTTCAGCACGACGACCCGGCCTTCGACGAAGAGCTTCGAGAGCACGTCGCGCGGACCGAGGCTGGCCACATTGCCCGCGCCGAGGACCACCGAGAGACCTTTCGCCCCTTGGGGATCGCGGTAGGCCCGCGCCTGGCCGGCGTCGATATCGGTACGCGACACCCCCGGAGGCATCCACACCTCACCGGCCGTCTGGGAGAACAGCAGCCGGTCCGAGCGCGACGTGGGGAATACCCCGACCCGGAGCTGGCCGTCGACTCCATCGGGCGCCTCGGTCACCGGCCCTGGGTAGCGCGGCCGGCCGTAGCGAGCGATGTCACGCAGCGAGTCGCGTAGGAGACGGACCATGCGGACAAACGTGATGATGCCGGCGAAGAGCTCCTCGGCGGCTTCGGGCGACCCCGGAGAGAAGCCCTTGGCCCGGCAGGCGTCGGCCAGCCACCCCTCCGACGCCGCCACCGTGTCCCGCAGGACCCGGTCGAGCAAGGTCGCGCGCACCGTAGGGGACGTGGACGCCCACGACGACGACCGGGCCGCCACCTCCGAGACTGCGGCGTCGAGGGCCGCAGCGTCGAACGGCGCGCTCTCGTGGGCCCGACCAGGACCCTCGTCGGGTCCCGAGGCGCTCTGGTCCGGCGGGACCGACCCTCTCCTCGTCGAAATTGCCATCAGCGTCCTCCTTCGGTCGTCTCCTCGAGCGGCTTCCCTGCGCGATCGACTCGGCACGCTCACGCCAGGAGCGGGAGTACCTCGTCGGCGATCAATCGAACGTGGTCCAGGTCCTCGAGGTCCAAGACCTGGAGGTACATGGTCTCGGCCCCCTCGTCGCCGAAGGCGCGGCAGGTGGCGGCCACTTCGCTCGGGGTCCCTGCGGCGCCTTGCGCCCGGAGGGCGCCGACCGGCCGGCCGAGGGCCGCCGCCCGACGGGACAGCTCGGCGTCCGACGAGCCGCAGCACACCACGACGGCCGCGGACAGACGAAGGCCGGCAGGGTCGCGCCCGATGTCCGTGCACGCCTGCCGCACCCGCTCGTACTGGGCGGCGGCGTCCGAAAGGGTGTGGAACGGGACGTTGAACTCGTCGGCGAAGCGAGCAGCCAGCCGCGGGGTCCGTGCCGGCCCGATCCCGCCCATGATGATCGGCGGCCTCGGCGATTGGCACGGTTTGGGAAGGGCCGGGCTGTCGCGCAACGTGTAGTGGCGTCCCTCGTAGGTGAACTGCTCGCCCGCCGGCGTGGACCACAGCCCGAGGATGATCTCGAGCTGTTCTTCGAGGCGGTCGAACCGCTCCTTGGTCGGCGGGAAGGGAATGCCGTAGGCTGTGTGCTCGTCGTCGTACCAGCCCGCCCCGATCCCGAGCTCCACCCGTCCCCCGCTCATGACATCGACCTGAGCCACCGAGATCGCCAGGGGTCCGGGGAGCCGGAACGTGGCCGAGGTCACGAGCGTCCCCAGCCGGATGCGGTGGGTGTCGCGAGCCAGCCCGGCCAACGTGACCCAGGCGTCCGTCGGTCCGGGCAGCCCGTCCCCGCCCATCGTGAGGTAGTGGTCCGAACGAAAGAACCCGTCGAAGCCGTGCTCCTCGGCGAGCACGGCCATGGTGGCGAGCTGGTCGTAGGAGGCGCCCTGCTGAGGCTCGACGAAGATGCGGACCCGCACGTCCCCACCGTAGTGGCCGTGCCCCGGTGAGGGATCCCGCGGGGCTGCCGGCGGTGACCGGCCGCTGGCGGTGACCGGCCGCTGGCGGTGACCGGCCGCTGGCGGTGACCGGCTGCTGGCGGTGACCGGCCGCCAGCGAACCTTCAATAGCTCGGCGGGAGCACCTGGCTGAGCGCCCCAAACCACGTCCACAGCAAGACGAGCAGCACCAGCATGCCCACGGTGCCGACCCACCAGTGCCGGTGACGGCGCCAGAGCGCAAGACTTCCTGCCCCGGAGGCGACCAGCAGGAGGCCCCACCACACTGCCGGCCCCCACCCTCTGCTCCCGCCGGTCAAGACGCGGGCGGTGGTGCTTCCAGGCGGAGCGGCGCCGGTCACCGGCCCCAGCACGGACCCAGGCGCCGGCGCGGCCGCGGCGGGCGTGGCCGCCGGCGGGGACACGAGCACCGCCCGCACCACCAAGCGGGTGGCTGCGCTGTAGGGAGGGTTGCACGTGGTGAGGGTGAGGGACGGGACCGGGGTTGGGTCCAGGACCGCGACGTCGGTCGGTGCGACGACCATCGTGCGGGTCACGTCGTACCGAAACCGCCCCTGGAGCGTCGTCACGTAGATCGCGTCGCTGCGTCGCAGCGCGCCCAAGTTGTAGAAGGGGTGCAAGTACGTCGTGCGATGGCCGGCGATGGCCGCGTTGCCAGGGTCGCCCGGCATCGCCGTGCCCAGGTAGTGACCGGGGCCCATCTCGAGGTCGGCTTCGTCAGTCCCTTGGACGACGACGTAGTCGATGCCGGCAGCCGGGATGTCGATCACCCCGATCGGCTGCCCGTTTGCCGGTGGCGTCGTGACGGCCGGGACCGCGAGCCCCTCTGTCGCCGGTGCCGTGGAGGACGCGCCACCTCGCGATCGACCTGTGCTGGCGGCATCGGACGGCGGGCGTCGGTTCGAGAGCTCGGAATCGAACTGGCGGCGCAGGGTGCGTTGGTGGCCAGCCGTCGCCAGGCCGGTTCCCCACAGCTCGTAGGCCACGAAGAGCAGGACGACCGCACCGAGCACCATGGCCAGCCCCCCGGCCGCCCGCGCGTTCCCCCCTCCGGTCATCCTCGGCTCCCCCTGGGCTCGTCAGCCCGTCTCCAGGTCCGGTCTCTGCAGCACCCGTCGTCATCTTTATTGCAGTATATTGCATATTCTGGCGCACGGCTGGGGGAAATTGTCCGAATGCGTTAGCACTCTCTACTAGAGAGTGCTAAACTAGCTGTACAGGACCTAGGAAAGTGGTCCGGGAACCCAAGAAGAGGAGAGAGGGAGGTGGTAGCCATGGCACTCGTGCGAAGTGATCCGTTCCGCGACGTCGACCGCTTGTTCCAGCAGCTCTGGGGACCCCAGAACGGGGCCCGGGCGCTCACCATGCCTATGGACGCCTATCGAAAGGACGATTCGTTCCTGATCCGGATGGACCTTCCAGGAGTGGCCCCTGACACGGTGGACCTCACGGTCGAGGACAACGTCCTCACCATCAAGGCCGAGCGGCCGACGCCGCCGTCGGCAGACGGAGTAGAGGCGGTGATCACCGAGCGACCCTACGGGACCTTCAGCCGGCAAGTGCTCCTCGGGACGAATTTGGACACCGAGAAGATCGAAGCCGAGTACGAGTCCGGTGTCCTCACGGTCGTGATCCCTGTGGCGGCCCACGCCAAGCCGCGGCGGATCGAAGTGAAGGGCTCTTCCGAGCGACAGCAGCTCTCGGCCTGAGGGGAGGAGCGGCACCGTGGCCGGCGCATGCCGCCACGGTGCCGTGGTCACCGCGAGTCCACCTCCAAGCACCCGGGTTCGCGCTAGGGTCGGCGCCCATCGTCCGGTCCCCCGGGGAGGCACTTCCGTCCTTGGGCGCATGCCGTCCCGGGGCGCCGGTCGTACATTGAGCCACCGACCGGCAAGGAGGCCCGTTGAGCACCGGGAACACCGCATGGGTGCTAGTCAGCGCAGCCCTGGTCCTGTTCATGACGCCAGGACTTGCCCTGTTCTACGGAGGGATGGTCCGGTCCAAGGGTGTCCTCGCGGTGATGATGCAGAGCTTCATCTGCATCGGGGTCGTCACCGTGCTCTGGGCAACGTTCGCCTTCAGTCTTGCGTTCGGACCTGACGCCGGTGGCGGGCTGATCGGGACCTTGCGCCTGGCGGGGCTCGGGCACATGGCCCACAGCCTGCCCGGCTACCACGGGCTCACGGTGTCCCCACTGGCGGTGATGGTCTTCCAGATGATGTTCGCCGTGATCACCGCAGCGCTCATCAGCGGAGGGGCGGTCGACCGCATCCGGTTCCCGGCGTTCGTCGTGTTCATCGTCCTCTGGCTGGTCCTCGTGTACGTCCCGCTCGCCCACTGGGTGTTCAGCCCCACTGGTTGGCTGGCCCGCAGGGGGGTGCTCGACTTCGCCGGGGGGACCGTGGTGGAGATCAACTCAGGGTTTTCCACGCTGGCCCTCGTCTTGGTGCTCGGTCGGCGCCGCGGGTGGCCACGCGATCCCATGCCGCCGCACTCGGTGCCCCTCAGCCTCCTCGGCGCGGGGATCCTGTGGTTCGGATGGTTCGGGTTCAATGCCGGTTCGGCGCTGGGTGCCAACGACGTCGCCGTCCACGCCTTCGTCAACACCCAGCTCGCCGCCGCCGCCGGGCTGCTCGGCTGGCTGCTGTTCGAATCGCTGAAGGAAAAGGTGGCGACGACCTTGGGCGCCGCGTCGGGCGCGGTCGCCGGCATGGTGGCGATCACCCCGTGTGCCGGGTACATCGGCCCCATGCCGGCCCTGCTCGTGGGGGCGGTCGCCGGCATCGTCTGTGCCCTGGCCGTACGCCTCAAGTTCAAGCTCCGCTACGACGACTCGCTCGACGTGCTCGGCGTTCACGGCGTCGGCGGGATCGTCGGCATGGTGCTGCTCGGGCTGTTCGCCTCGCGTGCCATCGACCCGTCGGGGGCCAACGGACTGTTCGAGGGCGGGGGCGCTCACCTCCTCGCAGAGGAGCTCCTGGCCACGGTCGTGGCAGTCGGGTTCTGCTTCGCGATGACCTTCCTCATCGCGAAGGCCGTCGACCTCACGATGGGGCTCCGGGTGTCGGCCGAGCAGGAGTTCGAGGGTCTGGACCTCGCGCAGCACGCCGAGACTGCCTACTCGATGGCCAGCGGGGGGCACACGGTCTGACGGGTGCGCGCTCTGACGGGCACACGCTCTGACGGGCACACGCTCTAACGGGTGCTCTTGGACGCTGCGGAGGACCGCCGTTCAGGTAGCGAGCCGTCCTTCCACGCTCGCAAGCCGGTCGACCAGCTCTCGCAGGACGTGATCCTGGGCCCCCAAGTGCTCTTGGAGCTTGAATGCCTCGTGGAGGACGGCGTCGGCGTCGCGCGACGTGGCGTCGGCACGCCTCTCGGCTTCGCTCGCCAAGATGTTCTGTCCGACGAGGACGACTGACAGCAGCACGAGCTGGAGAAAGGTCTGGGAGATCCACGACACGAGCACGACCGCGCTGTGTGCGTCGATCGCGGACGGCAGGCTGACCAGCGCCAGGGCGGCGAACGCGTAGGCGCACCACATCGTGCCCACCCCGTTGGTGACCCGGACCGCGAGCCACGCGTTGAACCGAACCAGCACCGGAGTGGCCCGCGGGCGGCCGCTCCCGGCCTCCCGCGGGCTGCCGGCACCTCCCAGCTTGGTCTGGGTGCGCTCGTGGGGAACGTACTCGTAGATAGTGGGCGCTGTCACGACCTGCCTCCTCGCCTGGTCCCGGCCGACCGATCCGGCCCGGTGCTGCCGGACATCATGGCTTCCGAGCTCCTGGTGCCGCCTCCAGCGGGCCGGCTCCAACTCGTCACCGCCAGCGCGCCGGCTCCAACTCGTCACCTCCAGCGCGCCGGCTCCAGCGTGCCGGCCCCAGCGCGCCGGCGCTGGCTCACACGTATGCCTCCTCGCGCTCAGCCCGGCACGTGGGCGCGACCCCGCCCGTACCACCACGCCGATCGGGAATGATGGAGGACATGCGGCGATACGTGCTGACGGTCACCTGCCCGGACCGCACCGGCATCGTCGCGGCTGTGAGTGGGTTCATCGCCGAGAACGGTGGCTGGGTGCTCGAGGCCGCCCAGCACGGAGACCTGTCCACCGGACGATTTTTCCTCCGGATCGAGGTGATCGCCGAGACGCTCCCGTTCGGTCCGGACGGATTTCGCGAGCGCTTCGTCCCGGTGGCCGAAGAGTTCGACATGTCGTGGCACCTCTCGGACACCGACATTCGCAAGCGGGTCGTCATCTGCGTCAGCCAGGAGGACCACTGCCTGGTCGACCTGCTCTACCGATGGCGCAGCGGCGATTTGGACTGCGACATTCCCTGCGTCATCTCCAACCACGAGACACTGAGAGCGACGGTGGAATGGCACGGCATCGCCTATCACCATGTGCCGATGCCGGCCGGCCACTCGGCGATCGCCGACAGCGACCGGCAGGACGCGTTCGAGGAGATCGCCCGCATCTTCGAAGAGGCGGGCGGCGACGTCATGGTGCTGGCCCGCTACATGCAGATCATCCCGGCCGCGCTCTGCGACCGCTACCGGGGCAGGATCTTGAATATCCACCACAGCTTCCTCCCCTCGTTCGCCGGAGCGAAGCCGTACCACCAAGCGTTCGAACGCGGGGTGAAGCTCATCGGCGCGACTTGCCACTACGTCACCGCCGACTTGGACGCGGGACCGATCATCGAGCAGGACACCCGCCGGATCGACCACACCGACTCGGTGGACGACCTGCTCCGCATCGGACGTGACATCGAGCGCACCGTGCTTGCGAGAGGGCTGCGCTGGCACCTCGAGGACCGGGTCCTCGTCAACGGCGCCCGCACCGTCGTATTCACCTGACGGCGGCCCGCACACCGAGGCCCGCACACCGAGGCCCGCGCACCGAGTCCCGCACACCGCGGGCTCTACACCCCGAAGCTCGCACCGCCCGACGAAGTTCGTGAGGCGGCTGACCCGCCCGCCCGGCTGACCTGCCCGCCCGGTTGACCCGCCCGCAGGCCGCCCGCCCGGTCAGCCGATGGAGGCCGCGGCAGCGGCGACGGCCGGCTCGGGCTCGATCTCGGCGGCAGAGGCCTCCAGGGTCTGGCCCTTGGGCTCGGGCAGCGCCACCAGGGTGAGCGCGACTCCGACGACCGAGACGCCGGCCATGATCCCCATGACCCCGCTGATGCCCACCGAGGTCAGGAGGTGCGGCACCAAGAGGGCCCCGAGGAACGCCCCAAACTTGCCGCATCCAGCCGAGATGCCATCCCCGGTACCCCGGACCGAGGTCGGGAAGACCTCCGAGGGGAACACGAAGGTGGTGACGTTCGGCCCGAACTCGATGAAGAAGTAGCTGATGGCGAACAGGGGGAGGAACACGCCGATCGCCGTCGCGCCGTCTGGGAGGAGCCATATCAGCCCGAAGGCGATCGCCATGACGACGAAGCCCTGCCACTGGATGCGGCGCCGCCCGATCCGGTCCATCAAGAAGACCGCCACCCAGTACCCCGGGAACGCCGCGATGGCGAATATGGCGAGCGAGATCAGCGTGTGGTCGAGCAGCGTGCCCTTGGGCTGGAGCAGCTTGAGGATGAGAGGGCTCGACACCGAGTTCCCGTAGAAGGCGATATCGAGGAGGAACCAACTCCCGGCCGTGCCGATGAGGCGGAGGAGGAAAGGCCGGGAGGTGAGCTTCTGGCGCATGCCGGCACCGGCCGCGCTGGAGCCGATCGGTGCGACGCCCACCTGTCCGGGCGCGTCGGCTCGGGTCGGCGAGCCGGTGCCACCGCCGTTCAGCCGGACGGCCGGCTGCTCGCCGGTCACCCACTCCACCGTCTTGGCCGTGGTCGCCGCATCCCCCTGCACGCTCATGGTGTAGCGGGGGGTCTCCCGGATCCGGCGGCGCAGGTAGATGACCGATGCTGCCGGGATGGCGCCGATCCCGAGCATCAGCCTCCAAGCCACGTCGTTGGGCACCCCCGCCCCGAGGAAGATCGAGGCGATGGCCGGACCTGCGAGCAGCCCCAGGCCCTGCATCGCGAACACCGACCCGACGAGCCGGCCTCGGGACTTGCGGTTCGCGTACTCCGAGGTGATCACCGCCGAGGTCGCGTAGTCGCCGCCGACGCCGTAGCCGACGAGCAGCCGGAAGATGAACAGCGAGGTGAAGTTCCAGGCAAACGCGCACAGCAGCGCACCGAGCACCAGGATCGCCACTTCGACGCCGTACATGCGCTTGCGGCCCCACATGTCCATCAGCTTGCCGAACGTGAGGGCGCCGGCCACCGAGGCGAGGAGCGAGATCGAGTTGAGGAGGGAGATCTGGTTGGTGCTCAGGTGGAAGATCGGGGTGAGGATCACCGTCACCGTCCCGATGATGAACAGGTCGTAGGCATCGGTGAAGAAGCCCATCCCCGCCGTGAACACGGTGAGCCAGTGCTTCTTGCCGACTTCGGCCTCGTCCAAAGGTCGGTAGAGCTCGGTGATGGTCGCCATCGATTCGCCCACTGTGGACCTCCTCCTCCTCGTCGCGTCGCGTCGTGAACTTCACGACGCTCTCCGTGCTGATCTCACCGACACGATGACCGACAAGGGTTACCAGGATGCGATAGGAGCGAGACCGGAGGGGAAAATGAAGGTGAACTCGAAGTGAACCACCGCGCCAGGGGGCTCGGCGCCCGGAACCCGAGGCAGGGAACCCGAGGCAGGGAACCCGAGGCAGGGAACCCGAGGCAGGGAACCCGAGGCAGGGAACCCGAGGCAGGGAACCCGAGGCAGGGAACCTGGGACCGGGCTCCCGACACGGGGAGGCCGGCGCTCAGCCGACGGTGGCGATGCCGCCGTCCACGGGGATCACGGCGCCGGTCAGGTACGACCCGGCCCGCGACGCCAGGAAGACGGCCGTACCGGCCATGTCGTCGGGGCGCCCGATCCGTTTGAGCGGGGCGGCCGCGGCAATCTGCTCGCCAAAGGTCGCCAAGGTGGCAGCCATCATCTTGGACTCGAACGGCCCCGGCGCGATGGCATTCACCGTGATCACCGGTGCCAGCCTCCGTGCCAGGTGGCGGGTGAGCTGGTGGACGGCGGCTTTGGACGCGGAGTAGGAGTACGTCTCCAAGACCGGAACATGGATCCCGTCGATCGAACCGATGTTGATGATCCGTGCCGGGTCTTCCTGGGTGCCGGCGGCGTGCAGCAAAGGAATGAGGAACTTGGTCAGGTGGAAGACGCCTTTCACGTTGAGTGCCAGCACTCGCTCCCATGCCGCTTCGTCGAACTCCTCGAGGGGGGCGCCCCAGGTCGCACCCGCGTTGTTGACCAGGATGTCCAGCCGGGACTCGCGCTCGGCCAGCGCCTCAGCCAGAGCCCGGCACCCGTCCTCGGTCGACAGGTTCGCCCCGAGGGCAGTGCAACTGCCGTGGCGGGAGAGCTCGGCGGCGACGGACTCGCAGTCTTCGACCTTGCGCGACGCCACGTACACGGCGGCGCCGGCCTCGACCAGCCCGGTGGCGATCATCCGCCCGATCCCACGGGAACCGCCGGTGACCAAGGCCGTCTTGCCGTCGAGGGAGAAGAGCTCGTCGTGGGGCATAGCCCTCATTGTTGCCCGCGCCGGCCCACTCGTCGGGGACCGGTCTCGGAAGCACGCGCCGTCTCCGAACTGCGAGCCGTCGTGAGGCCGCCCAGCACTGCGCCGACCAGTGCTCGCAGCGAGTAGACGAAGACCGTCTCTTGGTCCACCGGCCGCGTGAGGGAGGCGAAGAGGTCCGGGGCACCGGGCAGGTCGCCGGTCCCCCACGGATCGGCGAGCTCCTCGTGCTGGGCCGGCTGGCGGTCCACCTGGCGGTCCAGCAGCACCGATCCCACCACCAGCTTGATGATCGCCTGGGCGCCGAGGGCGACTGCGGGCCCGTCCAGGCCGGCATCGACCAGCTCGGCGACCACGGCCCGCCGGGCCGGCTGGAACAGCGCCGCGATCCTTCCCTGGCGATGCACGACGTTGACCAGGTCGGCCTGGTCCAGCAGCGACCGGCGGAGCGAGCGGGCCAACGACAGCAGCCGCTCCTCGTGGGTCGTGCCCCGTACGGACACGGTCACGGCGCTGAACTGGTCGATGATGCGCTCCACCAAACCGTCGACGAGTGCCTGCTTGTCCCCGACATGCCAATAGACAGCCGTCACCGCCACGCCGAGCTTCGCCGCCAGCCCACGCACAGTGAGCCCCGGCATCCCTTCGGTGACGAGGATCTCCATGGCGGCATCCAGCACCTGAGCGCGAGAGAGCCCGGCGTCGCGGCTCCTGCCGGCAGCCGCCGGCCCCGGCCGCCGGGGCGCGGCGCGTCCTGCCCCCCCTTGATGCCCGGCCCCAGCCATGTAACGATGTTACAGGCTGAGAGGATGGGGTGCCTGCGATGGGAACGACGACACAGGAGCGCTACACCGTCATCTCGGCCGACTGCCACGCCGGCGCCGATCTGCACCAGTACCGCGGCTACCTCGAGCAGCGCTACCACGCGGCGTTCGACGAGTGGGCCCGCACCTATGCGATCCCGTACGCCGACCTGCTCGGCGAGGACGGGAGCCGCAACTGGGACTCCGACCGCCGGCTGGCTGAGATGGACAGCGACGGGATCGCCGCGGAGGTCATCTTCCCCAACACCATCCCTCCCTTCTACCCCGAGCCTTCCCTCAAGACCCAGGCGCCGGGGGCGAGCGATGGAGACCTGGCCCTTCGCTGGGCCGGGCTCCAGGCCCACAACCGCTGGCTCGTCGACTTCTGCGCGGCCACGCCAGGCCGCCGGGCGGGCATCGCGCAGATCATGCTCCACGACATCGACGCCGCGGTGGCCGAGATCCACTGGGCGGCGAGCGCCGGCCTGAAAGGCGGCATCCTGCTGCCCGGGACGCCGCCGGGCTCGGGCCTCCCTCCCTTGTACTCGCCCGAGTACGAACCGATCTGGCGGGCCTGCGCCGAGACCGGGCTCCCCATCAACCACCACAGCGGGAGCGCCGTCCCCCCGCTGGGCGACCAGCCGATCGACGAGGTCACCTTCCTCCTGGAAGTGACGTGGTGGGCGCACCGAGCCTTCTGGCACTTGGTCTTCGGCGGCGTGATGGACCGTTATCCCGACTTGCAATTCGTCTTCACCGAGCAGGGCACGTCCTGGATCCCCGAGACCCTCGGGACCCTCGACTACTTCCATCACCGGATGAGCACGGCCGAAGGCTCCCAGGAGTACGAGTGGGGACACCCCGTCGTGGAGAAGCTCGCGCTCCGACCCAGCGAGTACTGGGCCCGCCAGTGCCACGTCGGATCGAGCTTCATGCGACCGGCCGAGGTGGGGGTCCGCCACGCGGTCGGCGTCGAGCGCATCATGTGGGGCAGCGACTATCCCCATCGCGAATCGAGCTACCCGTTCAGCCGGGAGGCCCTGCGCCTCACGTTCTCGGGGGTGGACCCCTCCGAGGCGACGCTGATGCTGGGCGCCAACGCCGCCGAGCTCTACGGGTTCGACCTGGCATTCCTGGCGCCGGTGGCGGCCCGCATCGGCCCGACCCACGCCGAGATCGCCGAGCCGCTGTCTGCGGCGGAGATCCCTGCGGACGCCGACCGGTGCCCCGCGTTCGTGGGGGTTGCCCGGTGACCGGGAACGGGACCGAGAGCAAGGAGTGAGCATGGGCGTAGTTCGTTACGGAGCGAGAACGGCGGAGCAATTGCAAAGCCGCGAGGTGGAGGCCACCGCGGTGGACGTGTGGGCCACGACCTTGGTCGCCACCTACGCCACCGACCCCGAGGTGATCGCTGCCGTTCTCCCGCCTCCTTTGGAACCGGGGGGCGATCCTCTCGTCAAGGTCACCATTGCCACCGTCGACATCCCCGGCTACCCGACGTTCGGCGCCGGGAGCTTCTCGGTGAGAGCCAGCCACGAGGGTTGCCAACAGCCACCTTCGATATCACTGAACATCTACGAGCATGCGTCGTAGAGCACGAGGGTGAAGCTCTTTGAGTGGGCTGAGCAAGAAGGCGTGCACTACCAGACCCAATGGCGGTGGTTC
>JAJYWG010000167.1 GCA_021791615.1 Actinomycetes bacterium | reverse complement strand
CCGCAACAGCCAGCTGCGATGCTCGATCAGCAGATCGGCAGCGGCTTCAGCGCACAAGAGTCCCTCAGCGTGCTCTTGCAGCGCGGGCGCGAGGTCCTTGAGGCGGGTAGTAAGTGATGGAGTCGTTTGGCGAGGTACATGGCGGCATCGGCATCGCTAATGATCTGCTCGGCGTCTCCGCTGCCGTCACTCACCACGACGCCGACGCTCACCGAGGTCGGAATCACCAGGTCCTCGACCACCACCGGCTCGGCCAATGCCATGCGTATCCGCTCGGCAAGCCGTGACGCATCCATCTCATCTTCCACACCGTCGAGGACAACCACGAACTCGTCACCCCCGAACCGCACGACGGTGTCGATTGAGCGGACAGTCTCCTTGAGCCGGCTGGCCGCTTCCCGCAGGACCTCGTCTCCCACCGAGTGTCCTCTGCTGTCGTTGACCACCTTGAACCGGTCCAGATCGCAGAAGAGGACTCCGACCTTCACGTGGCCTCGGGCGGCGCGAGCCAGCGCGCTGCTCAGGCGATCGGCCAGCAGGTACCGGTTCGGGAGCCCGGTGAGGTCGTCGTGTATGGCCATGTGAGCGAGCCGTTCCTCGAGGGCCTGCCGTTCGGTCACGTCCCGTACGAACGAGCTGAACCGCAGGGTGCCCGCGGGTGTCTGCGTGGACCAGACCGTCACCTCGACAGGCAGCTCCGAGCCGTCGCGGCGCAGCGCGCTGACGGCTAAATCGCTGACGATCATCTCGCCGGTCTCGAGGGTGCGGGTCGCAGCTGCAGCAAAGGCCCGCCGATGGGTCTCCCGGTGCCGATCGGGAATGATGAGGTCGCTGATCATGTGGCCGATGGCCTCGTTTCGCTCCCATCCGAACGTCACCGTGGCCTGCCGGTTCCAGTCGGTGACCCGGCCGTCAGTGTCGAGCTGGATGTACGCGTCGTGCGCTGTCTCCAACACCTGGACCGCGTCATGCAGGGTTCGCTCCAGCGCCCACTCAGCGTCCCGCAGCTCGGAGATGTCGCGGCAGTGGAACACCAGAGCCTGAACGGCGGCATCGTTGATCATGTTTGAGCACCGGAACTCGAGGTGCGCCATTGTGCCGTCGGCCCGCCGGAGCCGGATCTCTGCCGGTGGGGTCCGCTCGCCAGCCGTCGTCTGGAGGGCGTCGCGGACGGTGGCGAGAGCATCGGGCGAGAGGATCAGCTCGCGGATGTCTCGTCCAACGAGATCGGCCGGCTGGTAGCCGAGGATCGGATACACCGCCGGGCTGACGTACCGCAGTACTCCATCTTTGTCGACGAAGACGATCATGTCGGACGACTCTTCGACGACCGCACGGAAGCGCGCCTCGAGCCGCTGCATCGTCATTACCTGCTGGCGGAGCACGATCTGTCCCATGGTCTGGTTGGCGAGAGCCCGCAGCGCCATTCGTTGATCGCTGTCGAGGGTGCGGGGTTTTGTGTCGAGCACGCATAGGGTGCCGATGGCGAAGTCCTCGAGCGTCACCAGCGGCGCGGCGGCGTAGAAGCGCAGGCCCAACAGACCCGTGACCAAGGGGTTGTCGGCGAAGCGTGGGTCGGTGGTGGCGTCGCCCACCTCCAGCACGTCCCGCTGGCCGATGGTGTGGGCGCAGAAGGCATCCGACCGCGGCGTCTCGGATATCCCCAGCCCGAGCCTGGCCTTGAACCACTGGCGATCCGCGTCCACCAGGCTCACTGCAGCCATCGACGTCCCGCAGGTCCACGCGGCCAGCCGGACCAGGTCGTTGAAGGCCTCCTCCGGGGCGGTGTCGAGAATCTCCAGCGCGCGCAACGCAGCCAACCGCTCGGATTCCGGACTGACCGGCGGTGGGCCTCGGCGGTTCGCCATCCGCCTCATGGTAGGGCAAGGCTCGAGAGACCCGTAAGGCCGCGGTCGGGCGAGAAGCTGCCGGCTTCCCGTAGACGACGAGTCGATGCCCGCCACCAGACTCAGTCACGACGGTTTTAGCCGGGCCGAGGTGCAGGTCATGACCAGCACGATCGGCACGAGTCGAGGCTGACCGTGGGCCGGGAGACATGAAGGCGAGGGTGGAGATGGCCGTCGAATAGTCCGGCGGGGTGACCTGGGACCGGGCCACAGCTGTGGCCAACCTCGCGCTCCCTCGAGGCAGAGTTGCTCAGGTCGAGATGTCAACGCCTTCGCACCAGGAGTGGGCGATCGTCAACCCGCAGGTCACAAATTTTTGGCCAGGTTCGCCCATCGCCCGTCTATCGTTCGCCCTATCGTTCGGTGTTGTTCGCAGTTGTTCACTCGGCATCCTGACCTGGGGCTCCAACGACGGAGTGATCGCGGTGAACCCGTGCCGTGCTCAGCCTCGCCGGCAGCGCCTGATGGGCCTTCGGCGTCATGGCGGCCCCAGCACCAGTCCCGCCACATTCATCGCACACTCATCGCACATCCGTGTCGCCCGTCACGCGTATGGGACCACCCTTCCGCCAAGAGGAAGGGACCACCTCTCGGTGATGCCAGCGTCGGCAACGTGATGATGGAGGGGGATGCTGGCGTGGTCAAGAGCGCCGTCTGCGACGTTGCGGCCGAGGCGTCGTGACGCCGACGTCGAGTCCCGACTTCTGACGCCTGCGGTAGGAGTCGCCGTCGAGGACGAGCTCGTACGCGGCCGACTGGAGTCAGTCGATCGCCGACTGGGCGAGGAGGGCATCAGCCATCTGGCCGGTCCACTCACCTGGAATCCCGGTTGGAGGTGAGGACCGTCGCCCCCTGGCGGTGCCGCTCGACGACGAGTTCGTAGACGTCTGCTGTGTCGAGGGCGTCGAAGGGCTGCAGAGCGAAGTCATCGACCTATCCCGACATCGGGATAGGTGGATGACTTCGGCTTGCTTCTAAGAACGGCGCCACCCTGGCACTTGTGAAGGGCCGAGTCGACACCTCTGCACCAACGCTCGAACGGGCTGGCTTCGTCGACTACGGCGAAGAGCGTCGATACCGACTTCGTCTTGCGTGATGGACGTCCGACGTTCCGCCAACGACGGACTGCCCGCGACCTGGCGGTTTGGTCACAGCTGCAACGGCGGACTTCTTGGGGGTTCTGGGGCAGAGCCACACGAGGTGGTCAAGAACGGACATCGATGCCGAGAGGACGGGCGTTCTGCGAAACTGCGGGAATGCCGCTGATCGATGTGACCTACGACGGTTCGGTGGGCGAGGAGATCCTGCGTCGCCTTGCCGAGGTGCTGCCGGACCTCGTCAGCGAGACGGTCGATTGCGAGGAGGAACCTTGGACTGGGCAGCTGGGCCTCGGCGACATCGAGATCCGATTCCGGAAGAAGTCCGTTCTCGATGTCGGTGATCTTGATGTCATTGTTGAAGTCCGGACCAAGTTGTTCGAGAATCGAGTGGCTAACAAGCAGCAACGGGCGGATCTCATCCGTGACGGACTCTCCGCGCTCCCTCTGGGGCAAGTGGGCGTGTGGCTGATCCTCTCCGAGGGAGCTTGGAGCCAGAGTTGTGAGTGAGGATGCGTCGGCGGAGACATCCGGTTGGCAGTGACGATTCAGCTACTGCCTGCAGCAGTCTCGCGTCCCGGCGCGCTCAGTGCCCGGCTTTCGGCTTCGGTCGCGTGGCTGCCTACTGCATCGTGAGGTCACCCTCTGGCGACCGTCCATGGAACCGAATCCTTGGTGTAGCACCCTGATGTCCGCCGCACGCCGTTGGAGAGTTGCCTACCCGCACGGCTGTCCTGCCCCACTATGCCGGTGCAAGAGCGGGCAGAAGTGCCTCGAGCGGCGTTACTGAAGCGGTAGGCCCTGGACAGCAACCTGTACTCGGAGGAGATTGCAACTCTCTGGCGCAGCACCGTCATTCCCAGGTCCTACTGTTGTGAGGACCTGCCTTACCTAATCGAGGAAACGGCATCCCACCTTTGCGCCACCAGCCACCAGATGTGGGCGCTCGCTCAGCCGACTGGCCACTACATCGCGTGTCTCGACGACGTCAGGTGGCGCTAAGCCGCTACCCCGTTCGAGGAAGTACCCGTGACGGAAGGCAACTCTGCTGAGATCGTCGCTGCTATCGAGATGCTCGACCAAGCCAACCGTCCGTAAGACGTCGGCTGCGAGCTGGTGTTCTCTGTATGAGACCGTTCGTTGTAACAACGAACGGTCTTGTAGAGAGAACCAATATGTGATAATGTGCCGTTCGTCATGATAGCGAACACCCCCACAAGAGAGAACGAGTTTGTCAATGGCCAAGTTGATGCACTCGCTGGTGGCCAGGAAAGTCCTCACCCCTCGTTGTCTCAGACTGACGGCTCGGCCGTTCTCCCTCCCTTCTGGCGGGCCTCTTTCATGCGGTAGGACTCTC
>JAJYWG010000314.1 GCA_021791615.1 Actinomycetes bacterium | reverse complement strand
CATCAGTCTTGGCGGAGCCTCATCCAGCCCCAAGAAGGCGGTGGCCTGATGCCTCTGGCATCTGTCCGTGACAGTGGCACGGCTGGGATACCAGCCGCCCGAGACGCCCGGAGACGGGCCTCAAGGTCAGTGAGATATTCGCTGATAGTTCGGGGAACGGTCAGTGGTGCAGGGGCAGGACTCGAGCCGTCAGACACCCAGGCTGTCCCGGGCCGCCCACTCGAACACCCGATAGGGGAGCAGGCGGCGAGCCAGGATCCCCACCCGCTCACCGGCCTTGCCCACCGAGACGTGGCGCGGCGGCCGGTCGCTCTGGATGACGCGCTCCACCACCGCAGCGACCTGCTCGGCAGGCACGCCGCGAGCCTCGTCGGCTTCCATCACGGCGATTGCCCGGCGGGCAGCGGCGGCGTAGGGACTGGGAGCCCGGCTCGGGTCGGTCGCCGGATTGCTCGCTCGGCTGGGGTCGGTACCGGCAGTGTGGTTCGCGGCCCCGGCGGCCCCGGCGGCCCCGGCGGCCCCGGCGGCCCCGACCGAGCGGCGGCGAGCGGTGAACTCGGTCCGGACGTTCCCCGGCTCTACCAACGTCACGTGCACGCCGAACGGCGCCACCTCGTAGGCCAAAGCCTCGGCGTAGCCCTCCAGGGCGAATTTGCTGGCGGAGTAGAAGGCCTGGAAGGGGATGGCGACCACCCCCCCGATGGAGCTCATGAGCACGATGCGGCCGCCTTGCTGGGCGCGCATCGCAGGCAAGGCGGCGTTGACGACCCGTACGGCTCCCCAGAAGTTGGTCTCGAGCTGATCTTTGGCGTCGGTGATCGGCGTTTCTTCGACAGCGCCGGCCAGCCCCCACCCCGCACAGGCGACGACGACGTCGAGCCGCCCGTGCTCGGCCAGCACCGCCTGCACGCCGTCGACAACCGAGTCGTCCCGATCGACGTCCATCACGAGCGATGTCCACCGCACACCGGTCGTCTCTCGCCGGCTGGCGCCGACGACCGTCCGGCCGGACCGGCCGTTTTGGCTGGATTGGCCGACCTTTCCCGTGCCGCCCGGTCGATGCAGGCGATCGGCGCACGCCCGGCCGATCCCAGCCGAGGCGCCGGTGACGAGGATGACCTGGTCCATCACGCGCTCCATCGGCCTGTCCGGCAACACAGGCCATGCGACCCACGCACCCTCCGCACCCTCCGCACGTCCTGTACCTCCAAGACTCTCAGTTCCCCGCTGCGCGCTGCGCTCAGTTTGCTGCTGCCCGCTGCGCGCTGCGCTCAGTTCCCCGCTGCGCGCTGCGCTCTGCGGCCTGCCACCAGGCACATCTGGTGTCGGGCAAACCGACGCTACCGCACCCGAAGTGCACGGTCTCCAGGCTCTTTGCACCAGTTGCCGCCACAGGCGTACCGGGGACTGCCACGCCTCTCTTGGGTGACGCCTGCAGGGCCACTGGTGCCCGCAGCCCGCTCGCGGCTAGCCTGGCACCAGTGGCCCAAGCCACCGGTCCCGTCGGCGCCACCGGGGCGGCTGGTGCCTCGGGCACGGCGACCGGCGCAGCGCGAGCTGCGTCCGTCGCGTCGGCGCAATTGAGCGCGAAGCGACCGAGGAGAGCGAGACCATGCCCGAGATCGTCCTGGAAGCCGAAGTCGGCCGTACGGTCGGTTCGCGCGCCACTCGCCGGTTGCGCGCCTCTGGTCGGATACCGGGCATCGTCTATGGCCACGGCACCGAGCCGGTGCCGGTGAGCGTCGCAGCGAAGGACCTGCGGATCGCGCTGTCCGGCGAGTCCGGCTCGAACACCCTGCTCACACTCAAAGCCGGCGAGCAGTCGTTCCTCACGCTGGCGCGTGACATGCAGCGGCACCCGGTGAAGGGGACCGTCGTCCACGTCGACTTCCAGATCGTCCGGCGTGACGAGGTCATTGCCGCCGAAGTGCCGATCACCCTCGTCGGCGAGGCGCTGGAGGTCCACCACGGCGACGGCCTCGTGGACCAGCAGCTCTTCAACCTCCCCGTCCGGGCCCGGCCGGCCGACATCCCTGCGGTCATCGAGCTCGACGTGTCCGAGCTGACTATCGGGGGCGCGCTGCGCGTCGCCGACCTCCGGCTGCCCGCGGGTGTGACGACCGACCTCGAGGACGACGTCGCTGTCGTCACCGGGCAGCCACCGCGGGTGCAGACGCTCGAGACCGAAGGCGGCGGTGGCGAAGGAGCCGAAGCCGGCGCTGCCTCGGCAGAGACCGACACGGCGGCAGCGCCCGCCGAAGGCTGACCCCTGCCGAGCCCAGCTCTCCCCGGCAAGGGCGCGGCACCCGAGGCGGCAGCCCGCCGGGGGACGCCGGCCGACTGGGTGGTGGTCGGCCTCGGGAACCCCGGTGCCGAGTTCGCGGGTACGCGCCACAATCTCGGAGCCGAGGTGGTCGCCAACTTGGCCGTCCGTCATGGGGATGGCTCTTTGCGAGCCGAGAAAGGCATGCCGGACCTGCTCGCGGCGGCTGACGTCTGCGGGCAGCGGGTGGTCTTGGCCATACCGACCACGTACATGAACGACTCGGGCGCCGCAGTCCGCCCGCTCCTGCGGCGTTTCGGAGTGGTCGACACCTGGCGGTTGATCGTGGTCCACGACGAGCTCGACCTGCCCCCGGGGGCGCTGCGGGTCAAGGCGGGTGGCGGCACCGCCGGTCACCGCGGGCTCGAGTCCATACGAGCACACCTGCACACCCTCGACTTCCTGCGAGTGCGGGTCGGCATCGGCAAGCCGCCGGGGCACCAATCGGGGGCTGACTACGTCCTGCACCGGCCCTCCAGGGCCGAACGGGCGGAGATCGACCTCGGGATCGCCCTTGCCGCCGATGCGGTCGAGACGATCATCGACCACGGTACCGACGCGGCGATGAACCGTTTCCACGCGACGTCGTGATGGACCCGATGGGCGCCGCGGACTCCTCGTCGAAAGAGCCACCGCACCGAGCCCCTCTCTCGGCTTTGGTGGAGCAGGTGCGAGCGCTTGGCGTCGTCACCGAGATCGCCGGCCGGTCCGGCGCGGTGCTGGCCGTCGCCAGCCCGGCCCAGGCGTTCGTGCTGGCGGGGCTCGCTCGCCTGAGTGCCCGGCGCCCACTCCTGGTGGTCACCCCGACGGCTGCCGCTGGGGAGCGGCTCGCACGCGACCTCGCATGCTTTGCCGACGGCACCGCAGGATCCGAGCCAGAGACCGCGGCAGCGGGGGCCCACGGCTCTGCGCAGGACACCGTCGGGTCGTACTGCGACCCGGTTGTGACGCTGCCGGCCTGGGAGACCTTGCCGTTCGAGAGAGTGAGCCCCGAAGTGGCGACCATGGGGCGCCGGCACGCCGTCTTGTGGCACCTCTCGGGTGGGCGTGGGCCAACGACGCCGTCGCTGGTGGTGGGCTCGGCACGCGCCGTCCTCCAACGCCTCGCCTCGCCGGCCGGGGTCGCGCCACCAGAGGAGGTGATCCTCGGCGCCCCGGTGGATACCGATGCCCTCGTCGCCCGCCTGGTGGCCCTGGGGTACCGCAGAGAGCACCAGGTGGAGCACTGCGGCGAGCTGGCAGTGCGCGGCGGCATCATCGACGTCTTCCCCTCGACCTCGGACCGCCCCGTGCGCATCGACCTCTACGGGGACGTGGTCGACCGCCTTGCGATCTTCGACGTGGCCGACCAGCGTTCGGTGCGCCAGGTGGCGGCGGTGCACTTCTACGGATGCCGCGAGCTCCTGCCGTCACCGGCGGTCCGGGAGCGAGCCGAGCACCTGATGTCCGAGGAGCCGTGGGGCCGCGCTCAGTGGGAGCGGCTGGCCTCGGGGGAGATCTTCGACGGGATGGAGGCCTGGCTCCCCTGGGTGGTGCCGGACGAGGCCGTTGCGACGGACCTTCTCGGCCCCGACGCGCTGGTGGTTGTCGTCGACCCCCGGCGCGTGCGGGACCGAGCCGCCGAGCTCGCCGACGAAGAGGCGGCACTCGCCTCGTCTCTGGCATCGACCTGGGGGGCGGCGCCAGGAGCAGGAGGGTTCCCCCGTCTCACCCTCTCTCTCGACCGGCTGCTCGCCCGCACCGCCGCAGCATCGCTCACGGTCGTCCCGGTTGCCGACAGTCCCGACGTGCCGGCGGTCGAGGTGCGAAGGATCGAGCCGGTGGCCGGTGACGCCGCCCGCCTGGCCCGGCAGGTCACGAGCCTGCTCGACGACGGGTACTCGGTGACGTTGTGCTCACCGACCGAAGCCGGCGCCGCGAGGTTGTCGGCAGTGCTCGGCGGCGAAGGACTGACGGTCCCGGTCGTCGACGCCCCGGCCCCACGGGGCACGGCCGCGGTGGTGACGGCGGATCTGAGCGAGGGGTGCGTCATCCCCGAGGTCCGGGTGGCACTGGCATCCGAGTCCGACCTCACCGGTCGGCGCACCGTCCATCGGCGTCCTCGACCGCGCGCCCGTCCGACCGTCGGGTTCTTCGATGACTTGGCACCGGGCAGCTTCGTGGTCCACCGCCAGCACGGCGTGGCGCGTTACGCCGGTGTCACCACGCGCACGGTGGCCGGGACGTCGCGCGACTACCTCGTGCTCGAGTACCGGGGGAGCGATCGCCTGTACCTCCCGGTCGACCAGATCGAGTCGGTCACCCCCTACGGCGGGGGCGAGACCCCGACCCTGTCCAAGATGGGCGGTTCCGACTGGCACAAGACCCGCGCCCGGGCCCGGGCCGCCGCGGGGGAAGTGGCGCACGAGCTGGTGCAGCTCTACCGGCGGAGGCTCGAAGTCACCGGCCACGCGTTCGCACCCGACACGCCCTGGCAGGCCGAGATGGAGGCGGCGTTCCCCTACGCCGAGACCGCAGACCAGCTCCGAGCGATCCAGGAGGTCAAGCTCGACATGGAGCAGCCGCGGCCCATGGACCGCCTCGTCTGCGGCGACGTGGGGTTTGGCAAGACCGAGGTCGCCGTGCGGGCGGTCTTCAAGGCGGTCCAGGACGGGACCCAGGCCCTGGTCCTGGTCCCCACGACGCTCCTCGCCAGCCAGCACCACCTCACGTTCTCCGAGCGCTTCGCCTCCTACCCGGTCCGGGTCGAGCTGCTCAGCCGCTTCTTGTCCGGCGCCCAGGCGCGCCGGGTGGTGGCCGGTCTGGCCGATGGCTCGGTCGACGTGGTGATCGGCACCCACCGCCTGCTGGCGAGCGACATCGTGTGCAAGAACTTGGGCCTGCTCGTCGTCGACGAGGAGCAGCGGTTCGGCGTATCGCACAAGGAAGCGGTGAAAAGATTGACCGAAGGAGTCGACGTCCTCACGCTGACGGCAAGTCCCATTCCCCGAACGCTCGAGATGTCCCTCACGGGCATCCGAGACCTGTCGATGGTGAACACGCCGCCGGCCGATCGCCAGCCGATCCTCACCTACGTCGGCGAGTACGACGAAGCAGCGGTCTCAGAGGCCATCCGCAGAGAGCTGCTCCGGGAGGGCCAGGTGTTCTACGTCCACAACCGGGTCGTCGACATCGATGCCGTGGCCGAGCGGCTTCGAGCCGTCGTCCCCGAGGCCAGGATCGCAGTCGCCCACGGCCAGATGGACGAGGGGAGCCTCGAACAGGTGATCATGGACTTCTGGGATCGCGAGTTCGACGTGCTGGTCTGTACGACGATCATCGAGTCGGGGATCGACATGCCGACCGTGAACACGCTGGTCGTGGACCGGGCCGACCTGCTCGGGCTGGGACAGCTCCACCAGCTCCGGGGCCGGGTGGGCCGGGCCGGGCAACGGGCCTACGCCTACCTGTTCCATCCTGCCGACCGGGTGCTCACCGAGCAGGCCTACGAGCGGCTGCGCACGGTGGGCGAGCACACCGAGCTCGGTTCGGGGTTCAAGATCGCCATGCGGGACCTGGAGATCCGCGGGGCCGGCAACCTGCTGGGTTCGGACCAGTCGGGCCACATCGCCGCCGTCGGGTACGACCTCTACGTGCAGCTCGTCGCCGAAGCGGTTGCCGAAGAGCGCGGCGAGCCCCGACCTCGCCCCGCGAACGTGTCCCTCGACGTGCCTGGAGACGCGCACCTCCCCGCCAGCTACGTGCCGGCCGAGGACGCCCGGCTCGAGGCCTACCGGCGCCTGGCCGCGGCCGAGGACGATGCGGCCCTCGACGACCTCGCCGACGAGTGGCGGGACCGTTTCGGCCCGCTCCCGCCTGCTGCCGAAGGGCTCCTGGCGATCGCCCGGCTGCGCGTCGAATGCCTGCGTACCGGGATAGAGGATGTCTCGGTGACGACCGCCCGCCCGGGTGCCCGGCCTCCTACGGCCCGGCTCTCCCCGGTGCACCTGGCGCCCAGTGCCCAGGTGCGCCTGCGCCGCCTGGTCCCCGGGGCGGTCTTCCGGGAGGAGCTGGGGCAGCTCGTCGTCCCCCTCGACGATACGGCCCGACCTGCAGAGGTGCTGCGGCGGCTCGTGTCCGACCTTCTCCCAGTAGGCGAGCTCGGAGCCCAATCTCCCCGGGGAGCGGGAGGGCAGGCGAGCGCCCAGGCGAGCGTCCAGGCGAGCGTCCGCACGGGTGGGCAGGACCCCAGCCGATAGCATGCCTGAGTCGTGAAGCGCTTCGCAGTCCTCCTGGTAGTGGTGGCCGCCGTCGTCGCCTACGCGGCGTTCCGCGTCCCCGCGGTCGCCGCAAGCGTGAACGGCACTCCCATCACCCGCTCGTCGCTCGACGCCGACCTCTCGGCCATCGCCGGCAGCCCGGCGTACCAGTGCTTCCTCAGCGCCGACCTCCAGCTCACCGGGCAAGCGTCGAGGGCACTTCCCGGGATCGAAGGTGCGGGCGGCTCCTCTGGAGCCACAGGCGTGTACGACGCAGACTTCGTCCGGTACTGGCTGAGCCAGCGAATGAGCTTCGCCCTGGAGGCCCAGGCAGTCGCGGCCATGCACCTTTCGGTCGGCTCGGGCGCACTGGCGCTCGGTCGTGCCACCCTGGTCCAGCAGATCACGCAGGTGTACTCCACATACCAGTCCGACACCGGCGTGAGCTGCGGTGCCACTGCCCAGTCCCTCCTGGCCGCGCTCCCCGCTCCCTTCGTCGCCGAACAGGTCCAGGCGCAGGCCGACCAGGACGTGCTTCTCGCCCATGAGGCGGGCTACAGCCTCGACACAGCCTCGCTGCGCCTCTACATGGCTGGCCACGCCCAGGAGTTCGACACGGTGTGCGTGAGCGGGGTGGCCTTCACTTCGGAGAGCGCCGCTGCCCAAGCGCGGGCCTCGGTGACCGGCGGGGCATCCCTGGCATCGACGGGCACCGTCACCCCGATCGGCTGTGCCCTGCGGATCTCGTTCCCCTCGTCGCTGGCGCAAGTGGCCATCCTCCCGGTGGGCCAGGTGTCCCAGCCGGTAGCCGAGGGGACAGGGGGTCCCTACGTCCTCCTGGAGGTGACCAGCGTGACGCCGTCCACGCTCGCCAGTGCCAAGTCGGCAGTGGAGGACGCCATGCTTTCCTCGGGCTCGTCGCAAACCACGGCGCTCCTGCGGGCGGCCAATGCCCGGGCCCGCGTCACCGTCGATCCCCGCTATGGCCAGGTCACCCCTGGCAGCATCCTGGTGAGCCCCCCGAAGAGCCCCCCGGCGGCCTCGGTGCTCGATCCGTCGGCCGCCACACCGTCGAGCGCCACCGCGGAGTCGCGGCGCACAGCTTCGCCGGTCACTGGGGGCTGACCCGGTGCCACCCCGGCGGCGACGTTCGGGTGGCACGGACCCGGTCGCGTCCGGCACCGGCGAAGCGGCTCGCCGCGGCGGGCGGGTCCGTCCGGCTGCATCGGGGGCGCGTGGGGGAGCTCGTGAGCCCGGAGGGCAGCCCTCGGGCGGTGGACAGGAACCGGGCGGTGGACAGGAACCGGGCAGGCCGAGCGAACCCCGGCCGCGGGTGACCGTGGTCGGGCTCGGACCGGCGGGTCCCGAGCTGCTCACCATCGCAACCCGCACGGTGCTCGCCACCGCCGACTCGGGCTTCCTGCGGACCCGCCGCCATCCGGCGGCGGTAGGGCTCACCGGGGTCGAGTCGTTCGATCACCACTACGACGCCGCGAGCACCTTCGACGAGGTGTACAGCCGGATCGTCGAGGACCTGGTGGCCGCCGCGCAGCGATCGGCAGCCGGCGGACGCGGTGGCCACGTTGTCTACGGGGTGCCCGGTTCTCCGCTGGTGGCCGAGCGCACGGTCGAGATCCTCCGCTCCGATCCCCGTGTCGCGGTGACCGTGATCCCGGCCCTGTCCTTCCTCGACCTGGCGTGGGACCGCCTGGGCCTGGACCCGGTGTCGTCTCGCGTACGGGTGGTCGACGGCATGGAGTTCGCCCAAGCAGCCGCCGGTGACCCCGGACCGCTCCTGGTCGCCCAGTGCTGGTCCACGGCGGTGCTCTCGAGCATCAAGCTGGCCTTGGACTCGGATCGTCCCGGGGCACCGCGGGTGGCGACCGTGCTCCACCATCTCGGGCTGGAGGACGAGTGGGTGGGCACCGTCGCGCTGGACGATCTCGACCGGTCCGTAGTGCCCGACCACCTGACCTCGGTGTACATCCCCGCCATGGGCTCACCGCTCGCAGGTGAGCTGGTCGCGCTCGATGCCCTGGTGCGGCGGCTGCGCCAGGACTGCCCGTGGGACCGCCAGCAGACCCATGCGACGCTGGCCCGCCACCTGCTCGAAGAAGCGTACGAGGTGGTCGACGCGATCGACACGCTCGACGTCTCGCAGGCGGCTTCGGGCGAGGCTCCCGCCGCAGGCGACTCCTTCGAGCACCTCGAAGAGGAGCTCGGTGACTTGCTCTTCCAGATCTACTTCCACGCGTCGCTCGCTGCAGAGGCTGGGCGATTCACGTTGGCCGATGTCGCTCGCGGGGTCCGCGACAAGCTCGTGGCTCGCCATCCCCATGTGTTCGGTGGCGTCTCGCTGCCCGACGCGGCGGCGGTCGAGTCTCACTGGGAGTCGGCCAAGATGGCCGAGAAGGGCCGGCAGAGCGTGACCGAGGGGATCCCCGCTGCCTTGCCGTCCCTCGCCGCGGCCGCGCAGCTCCAGCGGCGTGCGATCGGCGTCCAAGGCATCGAGCTGCCCGGGTTCGAACAGGAGCGGGAGTGGCTCGTCTCTGCGCTGGCCCAGCTCCCCTCGCCACCGCGCGCCGCCGGATCGGCTCCCGGAACCGGCTCGGCTCCCGGAACCGGCTCGGCTCCCGGAACCGGCTCGGGCTCTCGAACGGGCTCCGGGGACTCCGATGACGGCGCCCTCCTTCGCCAGGTGGGGGCCCTCCTGTGGAGCGTGGCCGATCTCGGTCGGCAGCTCGGTGTGGAGCCTGAAGACGCGTTGCGGGCCACGGCACGGCGGTTCCGCGAGCACGTCCGGGCGGCCGAAGCCCGTCACCCCGGGCAGCTCGACGCCTAGCGTGGACCTGTCGGGCGCGGAACCCCCTGCCGCCAGGCGAGGACCCCGTCATCGCCGGCCGACGCGGCTGCGCCGGGCCATCGGACCCGACACCTCGTCAAAGGTGCTTGCCGGCACTGTCGTCGCACTGCTCTTGTGCGTGGTGGTCCTCGGATCGATCACCGCCGTGCGCAACCCCCGCTGGTCACCGATCGACGAGGCCGCGCACTTCTCGTACATCGAGCAGATCGCCCAGCACGGATCGCTGCCGGTTCTTGGCAAGACCTTCGTGTCAGAGCCGGTGCTCGCGATCGGGCAGGGGCGGTACCCCCGGCAGGCAACCGTCAGCGCCCGCCACGACGGGCTCACCGGGCTCAGCTACGAGGCGTTCCAGCCCCCGCTCTACTACGCGCTCGCGGTGCCGGTGTTCGACCTCAGCTCCAACTACGAGACGAAGGCCATCCTGCTCAGGTTCTTCGACTTGGCCCTGCTCCTGGTCTCCATCGGGCTCTTCGCACGGCTCTGCCGGCTGATGCTGAAGCGTCAGTGGCTCTACGGGATGGCGGCGGGGATGGTGGCATTCGCCTTGCCCGGCGTCGTCGTGCTGTCGGTCCTCATCTCCAATATGGCTCTCGAGACCCCGCTCGTCATTGCCTGCGTCACCGAGTTGTGGCTGGCCTGGGAGCGCACATCGACGGCCCGCGTGCTGAGCGCGGGGGTCCTGCTCGGGCTCGCGCTGCTCACCGACCTCTTCGGCCTCGCACTCGTCCCGGCCGTGGTCGTGGTGGCGCTGGCCGTGCTTTGGCACAGGCACGGGTTGCGTGATGTCGCCATGGTCGCAGGCGGTGCCGTGGTTGCCGTCCTCATGGTGAGCCCCTGGTTGGCGTTCAACGAACGGACCTACCACGCGCTCACCGCGTCTGCGATCGCCAAACGCGAGCAGGCTCCGGTGGTGAACCCCCACCACCTCCACTACACCCTGGGTCTCGTGGCGCGCCTGACGGTCGAGAAGCTGTTCGCACCGGCGGTGCCCCAAGGTTGGACCCTCTCGGGGACCGGGATCGTCGAGTGGGTCCCCGACGTGCTCGGTGCCGTGCTGGTGGCCGCACCGCTCTTGGTCGGGGCGATGTCATTGCGGCGGATTGGCTCGCGCGGTTACTGGCTGACGGCGATCCCCTGGCTGTCGAGCGCGGCGATGTGCTGGGCCATCAGCTTGGGAGGCCAGTGGCTGACCATGCACTCCCGCTATACGTACCCGATGCTTGCCGTCCTCGTCCTCGGCCTGGCAGCGTGGGCGGTCTCGACGATGAAGGACTTGCGGTACTTCGTCGCCGTCGTCGTGGCATGCACGCTGTTGGTCGGCGTGTCGTGGGCGGCACTGTTCCCCCAGATCGCCACCCGTTGAGCTTGCGTGGAGCGAGCCGCCGGTCCGCGGGCAGCGCGGGCACTCCACGAGGTCGGTCGGTGCCCGGAGCGTCCCTGGAACCGGAGCGTCCCTGGGAAAGGCCCTTGAGGGGGGTAACCTGGGTGCACGGCGCCTGGCCAGGGACGCGGTGCCGGAGGAGCGCGTGATGACCACCATCGACCAAGTCGTCGGCCGGGAAGTCCTCGACTCGCGGGGGAACCCCACGGTCGAAGTCGAGGTGCTGCTCGACTCGGGAGCTCGAGGCCGGTCGATCGCGCCCTCGGGGGCGTCGACCGGTAAGCACGAGGCGGTCGAGCTGCGTGACGGCGGCGAGCGGTATGGCGGCCTCGGTGTGACCCGTGCGGTCGCCAACGTGAACGGAGAGATCGCCAGCGTGCTCGACGGCTTGGACCCCTTGGACCAGCGGGCGGTCGACATGGCCATGGTTGATCTGGACGGCACCCACGACAAGTCCCGGCTCGGGGCCAACGCCATCGTCGCCACGTCCATCGCAGTCGCGCGTGCGGCTGCGGATGACCTGGAGATCCCGCTCTACCGCCTGATCGGCGGGACGCGTGCTCGCGTGCTGCCCGTCCCCATGTTCAACGTGCTGAACGGCGGAGCGCACGCGGCCAACTCGGTGGACTTCCAGGAGTACATGGTCATGCCAGTTGGTGCCGCATCGTTTGCCGAGGCTCTGCAGTGGGGAGCGGAGATCTACCACGCCCTGCGGCGTGTCCTCATCTCCCAGGGCCTGTCCACCGGGGTGGGAGACGAGGGCGGGTTCGCCCCGGACCTGGCGTCCAACGAGCGGCCGATCGAGATCCTCCTCGAGGCCATCGAGGCCGCCGGGCGAGCTCCCGGCGAGGAGGTCGCCGTGGCACTGGACCCTGCGACCAGTGAACTGTGGGACGAAGGATCGTACGTGCTCGCCGGGGAAGGTCGCCGGCTCAGCTCGGCCGAGATGGTCGATTACTGGACCGACCTCGCGGAACGGTACCCCATCGTCTCCCTCGAAGACGGGATGGCCGAAGAGGACTGGGACGGCTGGGCAGCGCTCACGACGGCGCTCGGTGATCGGGTCCAGCTCGTGGGCGACGACGTGTTCGTGACCAACGTCGACCTCATCGAGCGGGGCATCCAGGCGAACGTGGCCAACGCGGTTCTCGTGAAGTTGAACCAGATCGGGACCCTATCCGAGACGCTCGACGCGGTCGACGTGGCAGGCCAGGCTTCGTACCGCTCGGTCATCTCACATCGATCCGGGGAGACCGAGGACACCACGATCGCCGACCTGGCCGTCGCAGTCAACGCGGGACAGATCAAGGCGGGCGCGCCGTGCCGGTCCGATCGGTTGGCCAAGTACAACCAGCTCTTGAGGATCGAAGAAGACCTCGGCGCCACCGCCGCTTTTGGCGGCGGCTCGGTTCCCCGCCGGTGGGGAAGACGTGGCTAGGTCCGGCCCCTCCAGGCCGCCCAGGCGTCCGGGTCCTCCAACCCGGATGGAGCGCCGCCGCGCTGCGCGGGTGCGGCGCAACCGGATCGCAGTCCTTGGAGCGGTGGTGCTGTCGGCGCTGATCCTCGTCGCTTGGTTCCCGGGCGCTGCCCTCTACCGTCAGCATCAGCAGCTCGCCTCGGCGTCGGCCCAGCTCCAGCGCCTCGACCGGCAGAACGCGGCTCTCAAAGCGGAGAAGGCCCGCCTCACGACCTCCTCGGAGGTCGCGCGGATCGCGCGCCAGCAGTACGAGCTGGTCGAGCCCGGTCAGCAGGCCTACGAAGTTCTCCCGCCTAACGGGTCCGCACGGGACGGCAGTGCGTACCCCGGCGACCCTGCGCTCCAGGGTCCTGTGGACCCGTCAGTGGCAGCGGTCTTGCCTCCCGGGGTCCTGCCCCGGACAACGCCGGGGACCACCCACCACGCTGCGCAGAAGACCCAGGCGCGCTCGTCGCAGGGGCTGGTGAGCCGGATCCTCGACACGTTCGAATTCTGGCGTTGAGTGGCCGGGCGCAGCCTGCGCTACACGATCGTGCCGCGGTTGCCGAGCTCTTGGGTCGGGAGCCTGGCGGCGCGTTCGAGGTCGTCGTCCGCGGGCAGGACGGTGCGCCGTCGGTCATCGCCAACTCCCCGCTCCTCGACGACGGGACTCCCATGCCCACTCGGTACTGGTTGGTGGATGCCGCGCTCAAGGCTGCGGTGAGCCGCCTGGAGGCCGCCGGTGGCGTCCGGCGGGCCGAAGGCGCGGTCGACCCACAGGCGCTGGCAGCCGCTCACGCCCGCTATGCGACGGACCGTGAACGAGCAATGCCTGCGGGCTACCGCGGACCGCGCCCGTCGGGGGGGGTCGGGGGAACGCGCGAGGGGGTGAAATGTCTCCATGCGCACTTCGCCTACTGGCTGGCCGGGGGAGACGACCCCGTCGGTGACTGGGTGGCGCTCGAGCTCGGCCTGGTCGGCCCCGCGGGGGCAGGTCGGTGACGGCCAGGGGCAGCGGCGGACCGGCTCGTCGCCGGAACGGGCCGGGGTCCCCGGGTGTCACGAACGTCCCGGGTGCCGCGGGAGCCCCAGGTGACCGTACGAAGGTATGGAAGCTGCTCGGACGGGTCGTCGTCGCAGTCGCCGGTGTGGCGTTCTTCGCCGTCATGGTCGTGGCATCGACGCGCTCGACGAGCTCGTTGGCCAGCGGGGAGTCGGTGGCAGCCCACCTCGCGGTGTATCGCCAGAGCCAATGCCTCACCCAGGAGGCCCGCCGAGAGCTGCCACGCGGCGCCGAGGTGGCGATCGAGAACAGCACCAACACCTACGCCGGCCAACTCGTCACCCAGTACCTCACCGGCTGGGCGGTACCGGTCACCCGCCCGGGTCTGGCCCGCTGGACGGTAGAGCTGGTGACAGGGCGCGGCGGCTGCAGCGGTGAGCACCTCGTCGTCAGGCCATCGTGACCTGAGGCTCGCTCCTCGAGGTCATGGCGCTCTTTGGCGCCCTCGGGGCACTGCCGGCTGCCGTCGTCGGGAGCCGGCCGGCAGTCCTGTTCATTGCACCTCTGATCGGCGCCGTGCTCACGGCGCTCGCCGCCATTGCCGAGTTCGCTCTCGGCGGGTCGCTCGTCCCGTGGACCGTAGCCCTCGGAACGCTGGTGTCGGGGATCGGTGCGGCGATGCTCTGGCGACGTCACGTGGGGCAACCAACTTCGCCGACGTGGTCGGCGCGGTGGTCGGCGCGGTGGTCGGCGGGATCGGCAGCGGGGTGGGGGCTGTCCGTGATCGTCAGGCCTGGTGGGGCCGGCAGAGCTGGTGGCGCCGCTGGCTGGGCTTGGCAGCCTGCCTGGCCGCGCCAATGGTCGTCTGGCCGCTCCTCATGCTCGCCGACGGGATAGGGAGCGACTTCTTCTCCTCGGCGCCGCCGAATCAGCTCCTTTCGAGGATCCTCCCTACGATCGACGGGATCTCCGACCACCTCGTCGTGCTGCCGATCGCCGCTGTCGTGGCGGTGTTCGGGATGATGGCCGCGGGGCGGCGCCAGCGCCGACTGCACCTGGCATCGCCGGGTTGGCTGTGGCTGGTGGTGCTGGTGTACGCGGCGCTCCTCGCCGGAACGTACGTCATCGGGACCATGCCGATCCAGTGGTGGTTGCCGGCAAGAAGGTGCCCTCAGCTCCGGCGGACAGCGAGCAGGTGGGCGTTGTCGCGCAGCGTCTGGGAACGACGCGAAGTCAGTGAGATTGTCCCTCGCGCGACCATTCTCGAGGTCGTCGGGAGCCGAGCAGCCCGAGGGCGATCCCGTCCAGGATGTCGGCTTCCGACACGATGCAGGTGCCGAACCCGAAGCGTTGCATCACTTGGCGCAGCACCATGACGCCACCGACGATCACATCGTGGCGACCGATCTCCATACCCGTCCGAGCCGCCCGTCGGACCGACGGTTCGCTCACCAGCGTCGCCCACCAGTGCTCGACGGCTTCGATCGTCAACGGGTAGTGGTGAATGCGCTCACGGTCGTAGCACTCGAGGTGCTGGTCCAGCGAGGCGAGGGTTGCGACGGTCCCAGCCAGCCCGATGAGCCGGGCTGGAGCACGCAGCGACGAAAGCGCCGGCATGGCTCGCTCGGCGAGATCGAGCTGGTGGGCCACGGCCGATCCCGCAACCGCAAGGTCGGAGCTCGTCGGAGGGTCGTGAGGGAAGTAACGCTCAGTGAGCCGTACACAACCCATGTCGAGCGATACCGCGGCCACTCGGCCGTCTCGAGCCATGACCAGCTCGGTGGAGCCGCCACCGATGTCGACGACCACGTCGTCTCCGGACCCCGGGACGATGTCCGACGTGGCCCCGGCGTAGGCGAGCCTGCCCTCCTCGTCGCCCGAGAGCAGCTCGGCTGTGAGCCCGGCGGCCGACGAGGCAGCCCGGAGGAATGCCGTTCCGTTCCTCGCGTCGCGGACTGCCGAGGTCGCGACCAATCTTCCCCGGACGACACCCAGCGCGAGCATCTCCTTACGCATCCTGGTCAGGACGTCGACCGTTCGAGCGATCGCATCGGAGGCGAGCTGGTGCGTTTCGTCGACGCCCTGGCCCAGCCGGGTGATCTCCATCCTGCGAGCCAGTGGACGCGCTTGGTCGTCGAGGACCAGCATCCGAGTCGAGTTGGTCCCGCAGTCCAGCGCGGCCACAGGTCCCCGGGGTGTGACGTCCATCAGAACGCCCCTGGGAGACGGAGGGCTGAGGCTGTCGGAGGGAACTTCACAGGCTCCGTCTAGCACACCTGAGGGAGAGAGGAGCGTGGATTGCTACCGCTGGCGGCGGACGCGCCAGCGAGCAGTCGCTCCGCCTGCGGCTCTGTCGCCCGCGCTATCGGCAGCCCTGTCGGCAGGTCCGCCAGCGGCGCTATCGGCAGGTCCGCCAGCGGCGCTGTCGGCAGGTCCGCCAGCGGCGCTATCGGCAGCTCCGCCATCGTGGCGGGCGAGAAGGTGGTCGCTCGGCCGGCCGAACGCGTAGCAACGCACCCCGGTGATGCGAGCTCCAGGCGAGAGAGCGATGGTGAGCGAGCTGCCCTTAGGACCGTTGCCACTGCCGCCACCGTCGGCCTCCACCTCGAACACCGGTCGCGCGTATGGGACGAGCCGGCTCGATGCGTAGCCGACGAAGGAGGACGCCGGGCCCCCCGCATCCTGCCCACCTATCTCGATAGCGGTCGGATTAGCCGTGAGCGTTCGGAGCGGCACTCCGTCGGGGATCGGGAGGCGAGCCACCCAGACGCCCGACGCGGGGCGACCATCCGGGCCTGGGACGCAGGTCCACATCTCGGGCGCCGACGTCAGATCCTCCGGCGAGGATCGCCAGGGAAGCGACAGTGGTCGGATGTGGCCGATCACCTGATGGTCTACACGGCCGGTGACTTCGGCTTCGCGGGCCGAGACGGTCGCGAAGCCCTGACCGGTTGGGTGAGACCTGGCCCAGAGCAGAGGGAGCATGTCCGGTGACGCCTCGATGAGGACACGCGCCACGACCCGCTGGGCCCGGTAGCCGTCGGCCTCGAGGAGATCGGGTTGCGCGGTGTACGTCACCTCCCCGTCGCGAGCCATCTCCCAGAGATCGCCAGCGCCTGGGACTGCACACCCTGGTCGCCATGCCATCCCGAGCGTGCCTTCGAGCGTCCACGACAGCGAGCCGTCGCGTGGACGGTCTCCGAGCGTCAGGCAAGAGCGCCCGGTCGCGGTCTCCGACCACCGGTACAGCGGGGCGAGGCCCGGGTCGGGAGCGCGAGCATGACCGATGGTGCCTTCCACCCGGTAGCCGCTGTGCGTGAGCGATCTCCAGTCGATCGCCAAGCGCTGACCGGGCTCGCCTACCACCATCACGGCCGGTGAACCTGGGCTCAGCCGCAGGAGAGGGGAGGTCACCCCCGGGATGGGGCTGATGTCGCCGATCAGTCGAGCATTGACCAGTTGCTCGCTGTAGTGGAGCAACTCGGACCCGTTGACGTACCAGGTCCCACCCCCATCGCTCCAGGCAGCTTGGAACAGACCGACCGCTGGCGAGGTCCTCCCCGGCATGGTGACTTGGGCCACCGCCATTGCCGTTGGCCTGATCGATTCCGTGCGCAGCATGCAGTCGTCAGGCTCAGTCGTGTAGCGGAAGCGATGGCCGTCGAGAGCAATCTCGTACAGGGCCACCCATGTCTGGGATTCGGCGCTTCGTGAGTCGGATCCGTCTGCTCCGATCGAGGTGGCCAAGTTGATGGAGAGCGAAGAGCGGGCACAGATGAGTGCCCTCTCACTCTCGATCTCGAGAGCCGGGACGGAGGTAGCTGGCGCTTGGGAAAGCAGCGAACGACAGGCGCGTTCGAAAGCACCGGCGAGCTCGACTCCCTCGTCGAGGGGCGAGTTGAACACGTATGCGATCGGAAGCTCTCTCACCGAAAGCGTTGAGTCGGTGGTCACCCGGTACACGGGTGCGTTCGTCAGTTGGTTGGTGCCGGCGGCCAGGCATGCCGTGCCTGAAAGTGGCTCGGTCCACGCACGGCCCAATGACACGCGCAGCTCGCCTTCACTCGGTGCCCGGGAACTGGTGATGTCGTCGACGGCTTCCAAGCGGGCGCTTCCATCGAGCCGACGCACGAGATCGAGGCGGACCGTGCGCTCAGGCTTCCAGGTGGCCCACGCCCCTTCGGCGATCGCATGTGCTCCATCGCGGTAACCACGCGGAGGCTTCGGCATGCGCCGCAGGCCGCCTTTCGGGATGAAGACGGGGGCTGCCTCGCTCCAGCGGAAATGGGCCTCGGAGTTCTGCGGGTCGTTATCAGGAGGCAGGCTGGGAGCAAGGGTCGATGGCTCGGCAGTCGAGAACGCGTCCACAGGGTCAGGTGCCGGTCGGGTCGAATGGTTCCGGACCGACGGGGACCGCCACCATTCGGTGATGCCTTGGGTCTGGACCAGATCTTCGAGTACGGGATCGAGGCCATCTGGGCCAAGGTGTGCGTCAACCCTCCATTGGGCATACGCGAGACCACCGAGAAGCACTGCCACCGGCCGACCGAGCATTCGCTCCCAGGGGACTGTGAGCCGATCGTCCGGCACGTGAGCGAGCCCGAAAGCAGCCGTATCCGGATTGCGCAATGCCAGGCGGAGGAGCCGCTCGATGAACCCGGGGTCCGAGAAACCCCCCATGCCTTTCGGTTCGACGACGACGACCCATCGTCCCCGAGCCTGGGGCATCGGACCAACATCTGGCGCGACGAGAAGCTCGAAGTCCCCGCAGGTCTGATGTGCCACGTCGATCGGCGGCGGCGAGGTGGTGACGACGCTCAATGCCGGTGCCCAGCGGCATTTCACCTCGATCAAGGAGCGATCGCCGAACAGCTCCGGATGCACCGAGGCGACGCTGCTCTCGTGGTCGCCCCCTGCGTCTTGGAAGAGCTGGCGCCGGGAGGTCGCATGGTGCCGGTAGCGGAGCCTTGCGGCATGGTTGGGCACGCCGTGGATTCCTGCGGCACCGAGGGTGAGAAAGTAGTCCCAGTCTTCGTGGATGCCCACGAGGTCCTCATGGAATTCGAAGCCGGCGTCGAATACCCCGCTGTCGATCATGCAGCCCATGCCGCAGTAGTTGCGGCGCATGAGGAGGTACAGGTTGTATGGCGGCATCTCCACGATCCGTTCTTGATTGCCAAAGAACTCGAAGTCCGGGTACACGAATCCGACGTCCGCTGGCGCGGCGACCAGCGCATCGAGTGCCGTCTCGATCTGATTGGAGGGCATTACGTCATCGCTGTCGAGGAAGAAGATGGCATCGCCGCTCGAAGCTGCCGCCCCGGTGTTGCGCGCTGCGCTCGGTCCTCGGTGCTCCTGGCGGATAACGCTTATCCCGTTGTCGACGAGGGAAGCAAGCACCTCAGTGCACTTCGGGTTGGTGGAACCGTCGTCGACCACGATGATCTCGTCCACTGGGCGCGTCTGGGACCGTATCGAGGCGATGGCCTCGTCGACGAATTCCTCGTGGTCGTAGAAAGGCATGACGACGCTCACCCGTGCAGACGTGGTCGACATGGCTCTGCGGGTCATCCGCGTCCGTGGTGATCGAGGGGCGCCGCTCCGAGGCTGCCAGGTACCCGAAGTCGACAGGCGGTCCTCGGCTTCTCGATCTGCCGCAATGGAGGTGCTCAGCACAGGAGCGTCGGTTGGGGTTCGACGCGCGGCAATGGAACGGTAGAAGCTGCGGAGCATCTCCATTCGCTCGTGGTCCTGGTCGTGATCGTCGCCGGTTCCGCCGGGGATGCGGCTGATCACGGCTTCGGGTACCCCCCGCCGGAGCAATTCACCAGGAACTGCCTCTGTCTCGGCGAGGTACCCGCAGATCAGGCCCGCGTAGCGCAGGAGAAGGTACTCGGTGAACGGGTCGAACGCTCTTTCCCCGCGTTCCCCGCGTTCCCCGCATCGAGCCGACGTCACGACGACGAGGTCGGGGTAGGCGCGGCAGATCGCCGGGAGGAGGTCTGCCATCAGCCTTCCCGAGTGGAGGTGGAGCACGTCGACGCCTCGCGAAGCGATGAACTCGACAAGGAACTGGGCGATGCCTCGTCGGTCGACGAGATCCTGCTCGTTCCACAGCTCGCCACCTGTGGCCTCGACGGAGGCAGGCTTGACACCACCGTCTCCGAGAAGGAGGCAGTGGATCGCTACGTCTCGGCCGCCGGTGGCGTCACGGGCGGGCACGAGTGGTGTGCCGGTCTGGGGATGCTTCCCCACCCACAGGACCTGGAGATCATGGGTCATCGCCTGAGCGACCGCTTCGCGAATGCCTTGATGTCACGGAGCGACCGGCCCCCTCGGCGTCTCGTCGAGGCCCGGGGGGCCGGTGTCGATCCAGAAACTGCGCCTGCGCGTTCGTCTTCGTTGCCCTGTCCCGCCTCGGCCAAGAGGGCATGGAGCGCGCTGCCTTGTTCCAGAAGCCCGAGGCCGTCGAGTACGCGGAGGTAACCGTCCACCGCAGCCGCTCCTGAAATGCTCGAGGGAGCGTTGGGACCGTCACAATCCGAGCCTCGAGTCTCGTGCCGACGAAGCTGCAGCACTTCGTCCACGTCGACAACCTCACCCAGGAGAGCGACGGTAGAGACGATCCGCCAGAGTCGTTCTTCGTCTGAAAGGGACGACGGCCCTTCGACTCGCTCGGGCAACGAGCTGATCGCGTGGACCGGCATCGCAAAGGCCGAGCACGGCTCGCATCGTGGACCGTTGGCGACGAAGTCGACGAGGTCGAACTGGGTACCCCACGGGACTTTCGGCCGGCCGACACTGGTGTACACCGGGTACTTGTCCGTCCTCGCCACCTCGCAGGGCTGCTCGGCGACGGCGCAATGGACGACGCAACCCGGCCGAGTCGCGGCCGCGTCCATGATCGAAGAGGTCCAGTGGGCGAACGCCAGGTCCGCAGCAGTCATGATGGCGACGTACTGGCCGGTTGTGCGGGGTCCTATGAGCTGCTGCTCGCTGCCGAGCGACAAGACGGCACTCGTCAACGGGCCTGACCAGCCTGCGACCACTCGTGCCCGGCGAGAAAATGACCTCTCAAATCCTGTGATCATTGCTTGCAACTGCCGGACAATGCCGTCCGATCCCGCCGGCGCCAAGAGAGCAAAGCCAAAATTCTGTGTGATCTGAGCAGCGAGTGAGAGAAGCGTGTCGTGCAGTCCCGTCGGGCCGTCTGCGTCGGGGCAGACGAGCACGGTGAGCGGATACTCGCCCATCTGTGCGAAACCGGAGTCTATCGGTATTGTAGGGGGTTCAGTCGTCATACTTGAAGCGGTGGGAGCCATAGGTGTAACCGACGAAGTCGGCGACCGTTCCCTCAGGGTCGAGCGGCGTCGGGAGCTCGTCGTACTCCATTCTTCGGCGGAATTCGGCGACCGCCCGCTGATGTGTTGCGTGTCCGTTCGCGAGGAGGTCGCGGCACCACTGCTCGGCGAGGTCGGGACGCGAGTACTTCCAGGCCATCATCAGAGCGGCCTCTGCTGAGAAGTACATCTCGGATGCGGTCGGCATCACCTGCCCGTCCCGGTCGAGGCGTTTGTCGTGGTACACCGCGGCGGGCGGGTGGTAGACGACGAGAAATCCGGCGAGACGGGCGCGCCAGCTGAAGTCCACGTCGTCGCAGTAGAGAAAGAACGTGCCCGAGTCGAAACCGCCAATTGCACAGAGGACATCACGCCGCACGAGGAAGCAGGCTCCCGAAGCCCATGCGGTCTCCCCGGTTGCCCGGTTGAACTCCTTCGGGTGCTCCAACGGAAGCTGCCGGGCTTCGACGATGCCTGCATTCCGATGCCGAAGTGCCGAGGTCAGCTCGACAATCAGGTCAGGATCGGCGTATGCGTCGGGATTGATGATGAGGGAGAGATCCATGTCCAGGCGACTGAGAAAGACGTTGTGCCCCCCAGCCGAGCCGAGGTTCTCGTCGAAGTACAGGTACTCGTAGCCGTCGATGCCCGATGTGGCGATGGCGCGTCGATGCCGGGTCTCCATTTCAGAATCCACCAGAGGGGCCGGTGAAGAGTCCCCCAGCGCCAGGATCACCTGGCCCAGGGTCCCGTGCCGCCGGGCCATGGCAACTGCGGCACCGATGCTCTGCACGAATCGATTGATATCTCGGGCATCGTGTCCGTACAGCACGGTTTGGACGCGCAGCGAGGGTAGGTCGGACGTCGCTCGAGACGGAGATTGGAAGCCACTCGAGTCGTCGTGGGAGAGGCTGGTCATTTGGAGTTCACGCCGAGCGCACAATATCGCAGACGCCCTCCTTGGGTTCCGGACTTTTACGCTCATCCACCCGTTGGCGTGGACTGCGCGCACCGCGACGACGGAGCACTCTCGCCCACCGCCGCCTGATAGCCTCAAAAGTCGTGACGAGCCCAGCGCTGGACTCACCGGACGGGAATTGTCGTTGACGACATCAACTCCCGCGCCCGGAGGCGAGCCGGGGCCATGTGGAGCCGGAAAAGAGGCCCGCTCCACTGCTGGCATGGCCTGTCACCAAGAGCCCCGCTCCGACCCCTGCCGACGGTGCCTCGATCTGGCAGCCGAGGTCGAGCTGCTGAAGGCCCAGAACCGCGGGACCGAGTGGATGGCAGCCCGGATCTCCGAGCTCGAGGCGGTGGCGACCTCGCGACTCGCCGAAACCGCGTACGGACGCGGTCCCGACGATGTGGAGAGCGGCGGGCAGCCTCCCAGGGGACGTCTGAGGCGGGCACTCAGCTATCTCCGCCAGCGAGCTGGCATCCAGACAAGCACCTCGAGGACGCACCCCCCCCACGCTCCCGCTCCAGAGCCCGCGGGAGGGCCGGGCGAGACTGTGCGGTACCCCGAGGACCGGCGCTATCCGTCGTGGGTCGCGCTGTACGACAGGATGGACGACGATGCGAGGGCTGCGATAAGGAGGCGCCTGGACGCGCTCACTTACCAACCGTTGGTGTCCGTGGTCATGCCGGTGTTCAACACTCCCGAGACCTACCTCCGCCAGGCGCTCGACTCGATCCGCAGCCAGATCTACACGAACTGGGAACTGTGTGTGGTGGACGATTGTTCAACAGCCCGATGGATCTCCAAGGTCCTCGAAGACTACGCGTCCGCTGATCCACGGATACGCGTCCAACGCCGCGAGGAGAACGGCCACATCTCGGCGGCATCCAATAGTGCGCTGGAGATGGCGAGAGGCACATGGATTGCCCTGTTCGATCATGATGACATCATGGCCGAGCATGCCCTGGCGCTCTCAGTGCTCGCGCTCGACGCACATCGCGATCCCGCGATCCTCTACAGCGACGAGGACCACATCGACGACGAGCTGGTTCGTTCGACTCCCTACTTCAAGCCCGACTTCGACCCGATCCTGCTCTGCGGACAGAACTACTTCTCACACCTGTGCGTCATCAGGCGCGACCTGGTCGAGCGAGTGGGCGGCTGGCGCGCCGGCTACGAGGGGAGCCAGGACTGGGACCTGGTGCTGAGAGTCGTCGAGCACGTTCGAGCCGACCAGGTGGTGCACGTCCCGCACGTCCTCTACCACTGGCGCGTCCATCCGGGCTCCACGGCCTTGTCATTGGCATCGAAGCCCTACGCTGCGATCGCCGCTCGACGTGCGGTGGCCGACCACTTGGAACGCATGAGCGTCCCCGCATCGGTGTGGACGATCGGCGCAAGCAGTTTCAACCGTGTGCAATGGAAGCTTCCGGATAGCAAGCCGAGAGTAAGCATCGTGGCGCTTCCACGCTCGGGTGAACGGCTGGCCCGATGCCTCGACAGCATCAGGGCGTTGACCGTGTACGAGAATCTCGAGGTCCTCGCGATCGATGACGGGGGAGAATGGCCGCAGATCCAAGCGTTCTTCCGCGACTACATCGACGTCGTACGGATCACCGAGCCGGGCGATGGCAGGTCCGATGCAGACCTGTTGAACGGTGCCGTCAAGGTTGCGACCGGTGATGTCTTGTGCTTCCTCGACGACGACGTGGAAGTTGTGAGCGACAACTGGCTCGAGGAGACGGTCGGGTTGTTGCTCCAGCCCGGTATCGGCGCAGTCGGTGCCAAGCTCCTCTACCCCGAAGGGACGGTGGAGCACGCCGGGCTGGTGCTCGGGATCGGCGGAACGGTTGGTCACGTGCACCGAAAGTCCGGGAAACTGGAGCCCGGCTACTTCGGGCGGGCGATGCTCGCCCAGTGCTTCTCGGCAGTGTCGCGCTCGTGCATGGTCGTGCGGCGAGAGGCGTTTGAAGCGGTGGGGGGGTTCGACGGGGAGCACCTCTCCGGTGCCTACCTCGACGTCGACCTGTGCCTGCGTCTCGGCGAGGCGGGGTGGCGAGTGGCGTGGACCCCTTTCTCCCGACTCACCCACCACGAGAGCGTGACAGCCCCTCGCGAGTCCGAGGGAGAGAACGCGGTGCGCTTCGCTCGGGAGATCCGCTACCTCCAGACGCGTTGGGCCCACGTGATCGAGCGAGACCCTGCGTACAATCCGAACCTTTCCTTGGCTCACGAGACCTGGCCTCTGGCCTGGCCGCCGCGGGTGTCGTACCGATAAGCCCACCGGGCGCAGCCGCCGCTACGCCCTCCTTGGACCGCTCGGCCCGCGTCTCCTCAGGTGACGACAGACCGTGAGACCAGACGGCGAGCTGGTCTCCCTCGAGCGCTGTCCGCTGCGCTCTCGGGGCCGGGACGACCGCTGTTGCCGTTGCCGTTGCCGTTGCGGGAGTGCGTGCCGTTGCCGTTGCGGGCCAGCGCGCCGTTGCCTGAGTGCGTGCCGTTGCCGTTGCCGTTGCGGGCCAGCGCGCCGTTGCCGTTGCCTGAGTGCGTGCCGTTGCCGTTGCCGTTGCGGGCCAGCGCGCCGTTGCCGTTGCCTGAGTGTGCTCCGTCGGGCGTGCTCGGGGGGTGCCCGGTGCTGCCTGCGGACCATCTCGCTCGAGGTGCCGGCACCTGGTGGTGAGGTGTCTGGAGCGATGGCGGCACCGGAGGCCGGTAGATCGGGGGTGGCGCGGAGAGGAGCCGGGACCCGGCCAACCCTGTGCTCAGGTTCATACCGCCCCCGTCCCTGCGTCCGACACTGCTCCGGGCCCCTCGCGCGTGCTTCCCCCGAGAACCGCGCCTACGCCGAAGCGCGACGAACGGCACTGCAGACATGACAAGAGCCAGGCCGGCACCGCCCATCGCTGCATCGGTTGCGATGCCGAGATGCGGTGGCTGGTAGGTATAGCTCACATCCGAGCTGCCGGCGGGGAGCCTGACGGCCGAGAAGAGCGGCCCGCTGGCGGCGATGGGGAGTGGGGTTCCGTTGTCGGTCGCCGTCCACCCTGGGAGGTCCAGCTCGGCTCGGACCACCTCCGACGGGCGCGAGCATGATGCACGGAACGAGTCGTAGGTCGTCGCCGTGAACGTGCACGATCCGCCGAGCACCGTGTAGTACGACGTCGGCGAGGGGAGCTGCCAGATCCATGCTCGCCGGCCGCGGAAGACCAGTCGTCCGGGAAGGTCGTACCACCCGGCGGGGGCGACCACGTACTTCACCCCGACGGACTCGTAGGCGGTGAGGTTGCGGCGAAGCTCTTGGAGAGGGGTCGGTCCTGTCGCTTTGAGAGAGGTTACCCCGTCGAACTGCTGAGGACGCTCGTTGGACTCGAGGTCGTGCTGGACGAAGTTGGCCCAGTTGCCGGGGATCGGCAAGTCGTGGAGGTTGACCTCGGCGATGCCGAAGTACGAGCCGTAGTTGGGGACGATCGGTCCCAGCGTGGCAAAGCGGGAGAGAGCGAGATGCTCTTGGAGGAAGGTGACGGGGGCAAGGTCCACGGGGATCTGCTTGGGTGCGGAGAGCTCGGGCACCATGAACATGATCGTCGCGTCCAGCACGAGCACTGCCCCCATTCCCCAGCGAGCAACGCGCGGGCGCGCCGACAGGCCCACGACTGCGAGGATGAGCACGGTGACCAAGGCCCACACCGCAGCTTCGACCGGGTACGGGGCGAAGCCCGCTTTCTTGTCGAGGGCCTCGAGCATGCCGTTGGCCGCCAGGAGCTCAGCACCGATGGCGAGCAAAGAGGCGATTGCTGCCACCGCTACCGCAGTGCGGACCCGCACCGACGCCGACGTCCCCTCGCCCACCCGTTCGAGTCCGAGCGCGGCCAGGACGACGAACGCCATCTCCCAGCTCGGTGGCGCGTAGCGCGAGAACGCGGTCGACGAGATCCCGGGTAGATGGTTCACCGCGCTCACCACGGGTCCGACCCCGAACGATTTCGCCAGCGCAACGCCGATCCATGCGAGGAGCAGGGCGCGCAGTCCCCGGTCGCGCCCGGCGAGCAGCCCGAGCATCGCAACGGTCACGAGCGCGGCCGTGACGAAACCTCCCACGTCGCCCCACAACGCGCTCAGCGTCGTGCCGTGCACCGAGGCGTTGAAACCCGAGAGCGGGCCGAAGAGGTAGGGGAGCCCCAGCGTGCTCACGGCCGGAGTAGGGAGGTGGGCGGTAGCGAAGACCCCGGCGTGGCCTCCGATGTCGGCGTGAGAGGTCGCTGCGGCGAACGCGACAAAGAACGGCGCGGAGACGGCGAGCCCGATCACACTTCCCACCGCGACCGTCGCAGCGAAGGAGACCCGCCGGCCCGCCGGCTGCTGGATGAAACGAACGAGCACCCAGAAGACGGCGAGCACTCCGTCGATGTACGCCGTCTCGGGAAATCCGGCATAGACCGACAGGGCCAACCCCGCGGCGATGAGGGCCCACCCACTCCAGCCGTCGCGCATGCTCCGGTTTCGGGCTCGTTCGACCCCCCAGAGGATGACGGGGAGGAAGGCCACCGGGTTGAACGCGGCGTTGGTGAGCCACGCGAAGGTCCCATTCAACCCGAACACGATTCCGCCCACCAGGCTCACCCATCGAGACATCCCCATCTCCCGGAGGAGCCGCTGGGTGGCGACTGCGGCGATCACTTCGAGCACGACGTGGAAGTAGACCTGGCCGTTGGCCAACGCCAGGAGCGGGGTGAGGGGGAACAGCGCGGCGCTCTGACCCTCGCCGACCAGCGGGACACCCACACCCTCGTAGGGGTTCCACCAGCCGATGTGCCCGTGGAGGATTTCCATCGCCGAAAGATGCCCGAGGGCCTGGCTCACGAAGCCGACGTTCGGATCGAGCCAGGGAAGCCCCACGTGGTAGCCGAGCATGCCCCCGAGGGAGATCGTCGCGAGACCGCTGTTGTAGCCGAGGACGCCGGCGGTGACGATGCCGATGAGGTAGGGGAGCGATGCGCCGGCAACGACGGCGATGATGACGAAGGCATCGAGCGTCCTCCAGCGGCTGGACACGGCTCGATGCGACGGCGTCACGGTGGTCCCACCGGCGACGGTGTCGAGCGGATCCGGTCCATGGCTCGGGCGACCCGGGTGACGAACCCTTGGGGATCCCCGTACTGAGCGTCCGCGATCGCCCGGCCGCGCGCACCGAGAGCGTCGCGCCGGAAAGGTTCATGGAGAAGCGCCACCGCCTCCAACAGCTCGCCGACGTCTCGGTACCACAGACCTCCGCCGGCCGCGGCGAGCTGGGCTGCCGCCGTCCCGTCGGGGGCGACGAAAGGGACTCCGAATCGAAGGGACTCGACGCACTCACGCGCGATGTACGCGCCCGGCCGCAGGTCCACGACAAGGTGAGCGTGGGCTATGAATCGGAGCAAGTCGGTGCGGGTGTGCAGCTCCAGGCGTCCTCGCAGCGAGCGAGAGCCCCACACCCAAGCCACGGCGTCCTCCACGACGACGACCAGACGCGACGCGAAGCGCGCGATGAGCCATGCGGCGGCTGCGGTCGGCTGGTCATCGGTCGATGTCTCGGGTTGGCCGCCCCGGCTCCCGCGCACGGCTGCGGAGGCGGGGTAACGGTCGGTGAGGACCAAGATGAAACCGGTCTCGCCGAGCGCATTGTGCCGGCGCTCGGCAGCCATCGGGTTGATCGGCACGTGGAGCCCGACCTGGTGGAGGTAGGCGGAAATCGCACTTGGAGCATGCGAGACGCCGAGATGGTGGACGTCGGCCACCGAGCCACTCGGTGCGCTCGGATCTCCCGGACCGAACTGGACCAATGCCGCCGCGGGGGCGAGCTGGTGTGCCATGGCGCACGCTCCGGCGTCTGCGGCGTCGACGATCACCAGATTCGGGGCGTCGGCGTCAGGCCAACGGGACCGGGCTTCGTCGGGCCATCCACCCGCATCCCCGCCGATCGGTCGGAGGTCGAACGCACCGTCTGGTCGCACCCGTCCCGGGGCGCCAGGGACGAGCACATCGATCTGGGCGATCCGAGAGAGCGCTCCCGCCAGGCTCCGAGCGACGAACCCCCCCTCGCTCCCCGGCCGCTCCCAGTCCCGGCTCAATAGCGCGAGACGCACTTCCCCTGGGGTCACCCATTCCCACCGGGCGTCTGGGGCGCGGCTTGATCCGGGGCGCCCGCCGGTGACGACCCGGCAGCGTCTTCAGTGGCACCGATCAGCATGGCAGTGAGCCGCGTGACGTCTTCGCTGACGACCCGTACGACGTCTTCCACGAGTGCCTCGAGGTCCATCAGGCGGCGGCCGAGGTCGTCGCAGTGCTCGGCGAGGGCATCGGCGGCCCGGATCACGTCACCGATGAGCAGGCGGTTGCTCTCTACGTCGGTCCCGAGGCTCTGCCTGGCAACCTCGGCGACGTGACGATCGACAGCGCTGCGCCAGCCCTGCCGCGTGCTCCGAGCTGCCGGGGAATCCTGGTGCACACGGATCCAATCCTCGTGCATCGTCTGGAGCAACGGGTGGCTGCGCACGGGCTCGATCGCAGCGCGACCACCGACGGGCAACTGCAGCATCGACGGAGCGTCGGGAATGCGGGATCGACGTGCTCGAACCTCTTGCATCAGCTCCCGAGGTTCGTGCGCCAATTCTTCCACCACCCCACCTCGTCCGACACGCCGAGCGCGCACGACGAGTATATCCGGGTGAGGTGGCAATTCAGGTGATGGTCACCGGCCAAGATCACGTCTTCCCATCGGTCGATGAACCGGGAGATCTCCTTCGCGTTCCCCGACGTCCCGCGGGTCGGCGACTCATGGTGCACCAGTTCGGCCATCGGCTCGTAGATAGTCCGTCGGCCCGTCTGCGCCGCCCGCAGGCAGTAGTCGATGTCGTTCAATTCCTCGCCGAGGCTCTCGTCGAAACCACCCAGCTCTTCGAATACGCTTCGCGCAGTTGCAAGGCAGGCGCCGGTCACCGCCGAGCAGTCGCGGGTGAGCACGGCCATGCCGAGGTAGCCAGGACGATCGCCGTCCAACCCGGCGAGGACGTGCCCGGCAGCCCCCCCCATCCCGAGGATCACCCCGGCGTGCTGCACCCGGCCGGTCGGGTACACGAGACGTGCGCCCACCGCTCCGACCCCGGCGCGCGTGGCGTGGGCCACCATGGCCTCGAGCCACCCCGGGCGGAGGGCCACGATGTCGTTGTTCATGAAGACGAGGATGTCGCCCCGGCCTCGGGCGGCGGCGGTGTTGTTGAGAGACGACCAGTTGAACGGGCGAGGATCGTGGACGATCGTGACGTCGGGTCGGCGACCGAGACGATCGAGGAGGGTATGGGTCTCCGGCTCCACCGATCCGTTGTCGACCAGAAGCAGGTGTGGCTCGACCCCTCTGGTGGTGGCATCGAGCGAGTCGGTGCAAGCCCGCAAGTACGCAGGAGCGTCGCGGAATGGGATCACGATGTCGACTGACGCATCGTTGACGTGGCGGCGGACTCGCCACGAGCCACGGAGCGGGCCGGGGCTCACGTCACCCCGTTCGTGCCGTCGCGCGAGTGCCTCGACGACGGCGCGGCCACCGGGTACCGAGGCGGGGTCATCGGGGGTTGCAACGCTCGCGACGGGGGTCCAGATGCTCGGTTCGCCGGTCGGCCGATGGCAGAGGACCTCGCTCACGTGGGCGACGCGGTCGGTCTTCTCGGCGACTCGCAGCATGAGATCGTGCTCCCAGTCGCCGTCGGGCAATGCGCGGATGCCACCGGCCGCGTCGACCGTGCTCCGACGCCAGAGTACCGGGCGGCCGAGGTAGGGGATCGAGACGAGGAGCTCCGGCGACCAGTCGGGCTTCAGCACGGGATCCTGGAGCATGCCGGTCGCAGTGGTCCTGTCCTCGTCTGCGTACGCCACGTCGGCCGCTCCTGGCCCCGGGCCGGCAGGCGGGCATCCGTCGGACGGAGGGGCGCCCGGCTCTGGAGCGCCGCCGGACTGCAGCGCGGCCGAGAGCAGCTCGACGGCGTCGACGGTGAGCTGGTCGTGGGCTCCGAGGTGGATCCACGCAGTTGACGAACCGGCAGCCACCCCGGCTCGCACGGCATCGGGGATGCTCGTCGCCGCCGGGAGGTCGATGCGGTGCACGCCGGATGTGCGGGTGGCATTCGAGAGGATCGCGCCGACCGCGGTGTCGACGGGGCCGACCACCACCAGCGACAGCGTCCTCGGCAGCATTCTCTGCGCGCCGAGCGAGCGTACGCAGCGCTCGAACAGCTCGGGGTCTGGCTGGTTCACGACGACCACGACATCGGCATCGGCGACCGGTGACGCCCGCCCGGTCCGGGACGCTGAGAGGAGCGCTTTCTGGCGGTCGCTTTGCCATTTTCGGTAACGCTCCAGGTCCTGGCTCACATCAGGTGCCAGCGGACCTATGTCACGGGTGGCAAACAGAACCCGCTCCACGCTCGGAATGTACTCCACCTTGGACGGCTCCCGGGCACCCGGGGCGCCCCCGGAGGCGCTCTGCTGGCGCGGCCGCTCGATACCTGCCACGATGCGCGGATGGTGCTCGAACCCGACCGCCTGCTGATGGGGCCAGGTCCTTCGAATACGTACCCGGAGGTGACCGCAGCACTCTCCTTGCCCGTGCTCGGACATCTGGACCCGGTGTTCCTGGAGATCCTCGACGAGACCTGCGCCCGGCTCCGGCAGGTGTTCGGGACCGGCAACGAGCTGACGTTCCCGTTGAGCGGGACCGGTTCGGCCGGGATGGAGGCAGCGTTCGTCAACTTCGTCCGCCCCGGCGACTCTGTGGTCATCGGGGTCAACGGGCTGTTCGGGGAGCGCATGTGCGACGTGGCCGGGCGATCCGGCGCACAGGTGGTTCGGGTGGACGCGCCCTGGGGCGAGCCCTTGGATCCTGACGCCCTCGTCTCGGCCCATCCCGACCCGCGGATCATCGCCCTGGTGCACGCCGAGACGTCGACGGGGGTCCGCAACGAGGTGGCCGCGGTCGGCCGAGGGAAGCGGGATGCGCTCCTGGTCGTCGACACCGTGACCTCGCTCGGTGGCATGCCGGTCCACGTCGACGACTGGGGAGTGGACGTGGCCTACAGCGCGACGCAGAAGTGCCTCGGCGTGCCGCCTGGCCTGGCGCCGTTCACCGTGTCCGACCGGGCTCGGGAGCGTCTCGTCGAGCGTCCGTCGAGCTGGTACCTGGACCTCAACCTCCTGTCGCGCTATGTCGAGTCAGGTGCCGGCCGGGTGTACCACCACACGGCGCCCGTCGCCATGGTGCGTGCCCTCCACGCCGGCCTCGGGGCGATGCTCACCGAGGGCCTCGACGCCGTCTTCGACCGGCACGAGACGTGCGGCCGGGCTTTGCAGGCAGGGTTGGAGGAGCTCGGCGTCGGACTGCTTGTCGCACCATCCGACCGGCTGGCACAGCTCACCACTGCATTGGTTGCCCGAGTGCCGGGCGACAGTATGGACGAGGCAAGCGTGCGGCGAGCACTGCTCGAGCGCTACAGCATCGAGATCGGGGCCGGTGCCGGCCAGCTCGCCGGTCAGGTCTGGCGGATCGGCTGCATGGGGCACACCGCGAGACCGGCGAACGTGCTTGCCCTCCTCGGGGCACTCGCCGAGGTGCTCGAGGGGTGACCCGATGATGGCCCGTTCCCCCGCAGTGGCGCCGCTCGAGATGGTCGGGCGGCGGGTCGCGCTCCGGACGCTCGCTCCGAACGACTACGGCGCGTGGATCGAGGTCCGTACCCGCTGCCGGGACTGGCTGGTGCCGTGGGAGCCGCGGCCTCACGACGCCCCGCCCGTCGCCGAGGATCGCGGGAGCTTCGCGGCTCGATGCGCCATACGGGACCGAGAGCGCCAGATGGGCACCGGGTTCGGCTTCGGCATCTTCGCACAGCAGAGGTTCGTCGGCGAAGTGACTCTTTCGTCCATCCAGCGAGGACCGTTCCAGAGCGGTTATGTGGGGTACTGGATCGACCGCGATGTGGCGGGGCTGGGCCTCGTGCCGGAGGCCGTGGTGATGGTGCTCCACTTCGCGTTCGAGGCGGTGTCCTTGCACCGAGTCGAGATCTCGATCATCCCTCGCAACCGTGCCAGCCTGCGCGTGGTCGAGAAGCTCGGCCTTCGAATGGAGGGTGTCGCCGAGCGCTTCTTGGAGATCAACGGGCGCTGGGAGGACCACGCCCGCTTCGCCATCACCGCCGAGGAGTGGGCGGTCCGCCGTCAGGATCTGCTCTGGACCTGGCTCGGGAGAGTGTGAGCCGGGCTCGAGGATCCCGGCTCGAGGATCCCGGCTGCGCTCAGGACCTCTGCGGGCCGGGGCGCACAGTGGGTCTCGACGTCCTCGGCGATGCCCCACTCCTTGCGACCACCGCCGGTGAGTGGCGAAAGAATTGCTCGACGTCGGGCTCGTAGGTGTACGAAGCCGGCGGGCGACCGGTACTGCGTTGGAGCCGGAGCGACTGGATGAAGCTCTGCACTGCTCCAGCGCTCGTGTAGCCATACTCGAACCCGGCATCGACCAGCCGCCTGGTGTCGACTCCGCGTCCGTAGCGGAGAAGCGACTCGAGCTCAGGGGGAAAGTCGAAGAAACCCAGGCGTACGAGCGGCATGATGGCGTACGCTGGCTTCACCGGGGGAAGCGGCAGGAGCCGGGTGCCACAGAGCGACGCGACCTCGCTCCAAGGGAGCCGACCGGAGCCGGCCACGTTGTACAGGCCCGTCACCTGTTCTCGGGTGACGAACTCGAGGGCTCTCACCACGTCGTCCTCTTCGACGAACTGGACCAGGGGGTCGAACCCCAAGATCGACGGGCAAAGCGGGCGTGAGAGGTTCTTGCTGATGGAGGTGACGATGTCGCTGCCGAGAACGTTCGCAAAGCGCAAGACCGTCACCATGGTCGACGGGTTGTCCTCGGCAAAGTCTCTCACCAGGGACTCGGCTTCGAGGAGCGAGCGCTCGACGCGCGTGCTCGGCGGCGAAGATCGGGGCGTCTCCTCGGAGAAGGTGCTCGGGTCTTTCTCGGAGGATCCGTAGACGAGGGTAGAGGATTTGACGACCACGTGCCGCACTGGCGAGTCGGCCGACCCGGCCGCCGCGAGCAGGTTCATCGTGCCGATCACGTTGATCTCGTGGAGGGTGCGCGGCCGCACCAAGGTCGAGTCGACGACCAGGAACGTGTGGATGATGGTGTCGACCTGGGTGGCACGCACGATGCGGTTCAAGATGGAGTACGTCTCGTCGGCGCGGACGAACTCGGCTCGCTCGAGACGCACCGTCGGGCTCTTGGTCCCCATCCCCAGGATCACCTCGACGTCGGGATCGGCTTCGAGGGCTTGGATCATGCGGCCGCCCCAGAAGGTGTTGGCTCCGGTGACCAGGACTCGACGTCCCACGGCTAGCGGCCGCCGGCCTCAGCCGAACCAGACACTCTGGCGCGTCTTCAGCATGTCGAACAGGGCCTCTTGAATGAGGGACTGGATGCGCTCGACTTCGTCCATCACCCGGCTCTTGGAGTATCGCTCCAGGTCGGGTGGCACGTCGAAGGTGATGGGGTTCAGTACTCGGACGCGGAACTTCGCCGGGAACGGCACGACGACCCCGAGCGGCCCGAGGAGGAGCACGTTCGCCGTCACGGGGAAGTACGGAACCCCGAGTAGCTTGGCCAATCCCGGGAGGCGGAAGACCACCGGCATGGTCTCTTCGGATCCGACCACGGCGAGGGGAACGATCGGGACGCCGGCACGCATCGCGATCTCGACGAACCCGCCTCGCCCAAACCTCCTGAGCCGGTAGCGGTCGGTGTAGCTCTTCGACGGCCCTTTCGTGCCCTCAGGGAACACCAGAGCAAGCTGTTGCTGGTCGTGGAGGAGGCGATAGGCGTTGTCGGGGTTGGCCGACACACCCCCAGCCCGACTCCACAACGTCCCGACGACCGGTACGGTGCGGAAAAAGTAGTCGGCCAGGCCGTAGACAGGGCGTCCCATGTCTCTCTCGATGCCGTGCATGATCACCGGCGCGTCCGAAGGGATTGCCCCGGAATGGTTGGCGACGAGCAACGCTCCACCGTGTGCGGGGATCCGATCCATACCCTCCCACTCCACCCGGAACCATCGGGAGTACACGGGCTCGTAGACCTGACGGAGGAGCGCCCTCATGTGCTCGGAGCGTCCCCACTCGTCGACGTCGGAGAGCCGCGGGTCGACGAGGTGCCCGTGGACCGTGCCGGGCGGTCGGATCGGGACGATATCGGTCGACGCCGGGGTGGAGCGGGCTGCTGTCTGGGAACTGGTCCGGGCTTTGGCCTTGGCCCTGGTCTCGGAGTCGGACTCGCTCTTGGACCTAGTCAGCGGCTTGCTCGGTGCCCCGAGCTTCGCCGAGGTCCTCGTCGCGGGTTTCGCCGACACCTTCGAGACTTTGGTCGAAAGGTTCGTCGGAGAAGCTGCCACAGGCCCATCGTACCGTGCGATGGGGGGGCCGTCGCAGGGTGAAGGCAGTGCGGGAGCGCCCTGACCGGGACACTGCCGTGACTTGGAGGCTGCTGCGATCGAGCATTGCTCGGATGCCTACGGCTGGCCGGCCCCGATCAGCCCAAACGTGTACAGCGGCGCGTAGGACACGGTCTCCCCCGTCTCGGGTGCTTGGATGATCGTCTGAGCTCCGTACGGTCCCGAGCCGACGTACATCACGACATGGTCCACGATGCCGTCCCCGTCCAAGTTGAAGTAGAAGAGCAAGTCGCCCGGCTCCAGCGCGTCAAGGGGGACTCGGGGCACCGCCGCATACTGGCTCGCCGCTGTACGCGGGATCGTGACCCCGGCCTGAGCCCATGCCCACTGGGTCAGCCCCGAGCAGTCGAACCCGACTCCGGGGGTCTCACCTCCCCATACGTAGGGCACACCGAGCTGCGACACCGCAGCCCTCACAGCGAGTGTCCCGACACCGCTCGAGCCACCACTGGGTGCGACGGTAGGAGGCGTCGAAGATGTCGGGCCGCCCGAGGCATGGCCTGGAGCGGCGCCACCCTGGTTTGCGGCCGTGATGGCCGCCGCCCCTGATCCCGCACCACCGACTGCACCGGCGACATTCACCGCAGCGGCCGCTTGGGCCGCGGCCGCTTGGGCCGCTGCCGCCGAACGAGCTGCCGCTGCCGCTGCGGCCTCCTGGCGAGCCCTTGCTTCGGCTGCTGCCGCCACCTGTTGGGCCAGCGTGCCCTTTACCTGATGGAGCGTGGCCTCGGTTTGGGCCGTCGCCGAGGCGTTTTCCTGTTCAAGCTGAGTCGCCTGGTCGGCGGCCTGCACGGCATCGACCTCTTCGGCTTTCTGGTGCCCCAATTCGGAGTCCAACTGGTCCTGGGCATTCGTCAGTGCTGCGGCATCGCCCGAGAGGTCGCCAACGACCGTGTCCTCGTACTCGGCACGATCGTCCATGCTGTTCACCGAAGTCGAGAACAGTGCAGAGATCTGAGTGCCGACGTCGCCATACATGTACGCGTGAACGGCATCCTTGGCCAAGCGGGCCCGGTCGATGGAAATCGCGTGCCGCGTCGACTGAAGCTGCGACTGCGTGTTTGCGAGGCTGGCTTGGATCGACCGAATTTGCTGCTCGGCCGAGTCGTACTGCTGGCTCAACGCCGCTGCCCGCTCCTGCTGGGACGCGATCGTCGCTTCGAGCGCTGCCACCTGCTGCTGGGTCGCGGCTACCTGGGATGTGGCGGGTCCTGCCGACGATGTGGCGCTGGACCCCGATGTGGCGCTGGACCCCGATGTGGCGGCGAGAAGCATGCGTGGCGGTGGGTTCGTGCCGGCCCTCACCACCCCGACACCGGCTGCGACCGAGGTTGGTGCAACGAAGAGGGTGAGCCCCATCGTCAAGGCACCGGCGAAGGCCATCCGGATGAGACCGTGCCCAGGCCGTCCTGGCCGCCAAGCCTCATCAGTCACACAAGCCACAATTCTCACACTAACCTCATTGTCCACAACTGCCAAGGCCCTCCACAGGGGGGTGAGGTGTTCTCTTGTGACATTCCCTCCCTGTAGGGTGCGTGTGTGGCCGACCGAGTCGTGGAAGTCGCCACCGGGCGTCTTCGTGGCCAGGATCGAGGGGGTGTGTGGTCCTTCTCGGGGATCCCGTACGCCCGGCCGCCTGTGGGTCCTCTGCGCTGGCGTCCCCCTGAGCCGGCGGTGCCATGGTCCGGCGTCCGAGAGGCAGCAGAGTTTGGCAAGATCGCCCCGCAACCCCCCCCGACGCCGGGGGTGGCCATTCCCGGCGACCCGCTGGATCAGGACGAAGACTGCCTGACCTTGAACGTGTGGGCGCCCGACCCCCTCACATTTGCCACGACCTCACCGACACAACGCGGAAAGCGGGGAGGACGCCCGGTCATGGTGTGGGTCCATGGGGGAGGGTTCACGGCCGGGACCGGAGCCAGTCTGCTCTACCGAGGCGGGGACCTCGCTCGGAACTGCGACGTGGTCGTCGTCACCATCAATTACCGGCTTGGGGCCCTCGGCTTCCTCACCCACCCTGCCTTGGCTGATAGCGGCTCCTCCTCTGCGCTCATGGGCAATTGGGGTTTGCTGGACCAGGTAGCGGCACTGCGCTGGGTGCAGGACAACATCGCCGCTTTCGGTGGTGATCCCGGCAACGTCACCGTATTTGGCGAGTCGGCCGGTGCGATGAGCATCTCCGTGCTTCTCGCGTCGCCTATGTGCCGGGGGTTGTTCCAACGGGCCATCGTCCAGAGTGGCCCTCCTTACACCCATTCGCTTGAACGCTCCAAACATGCTGCCGAAGAGCTGGCGGCCATCTTGGGTCACTCGAAGGTCACACGCGCCGCGTTGCACAGCGTTCCTCCGAGCGAGCTTGTGGCTGCGACCCAAGAGCTGCAGAACCGACTCCCTCCCCCGGGCGAGCTGCCGCTCCCATTCCTTCCTGTCGTCGATGGTGCCTTCCTGCCGATCGAGCCGATCGATGCAATCGCCGCCGGCGCAGCCAGGGGTGTGACGCTCATGACGGGCACCAACCGTGACGAGCTCACGTTCTTTTCGCTGGCCGACACGCGCCTGGCCAACATGGACGAGGATGGTCTCCTGCGCTGGCTGTCTCGAGTACATCGGGAGATTGACTCGCGCGTCGTCGTCGATGCCTACCGAACTGCTCGCATGGCGCGCGGCGAGCCAACGACACCGCGGTCTCTTTGGATAGCAGCGGGAAGCGACTTCATCTTCCGGCGGCCTTCGATGGAGCTGGCGTCGGCTCACTCCGCACACCAGCAGCAGACCTACACCTACCTGTTCACTTGGGAGACTCCGGCATTCGCAGGTCAGCTCGGGTCGTGCCACGCGCTCGAGATCCCCTTCGTGTTCGGCAGCCTCCGTCATCCGGCAATCTCATTGTTCGCCGGCAATGGATCCGACGCCGCCGCGCTCTCCGCGTCGATGCAGCGGGCGTGGGCGTCGTTCGCTCGCAGTGGCGATCCGTCGCATCCGGGAATCGGCACATGGCTCACCTGGGATCCTCAGCGTCGTGCCACGATGGTGTTCGGTCCAACAGGCGGCCTACAGTACGGGCCACGTGCAGACGAGCTCGCCGTGTGGCAATTGTTTCTTCCCAGTCGTGGAGTTGGTCCGTAACGGATGAGACCAGACCCTGGAGCGTGCAGCGAGCCGGACTGCTCGGGAGAGATGGCCCCATTGGATCGAAGCGCCGGACGGATGTGTGGACGGGAAGGCTAAGTGGTGACACCCTTCGTAAGCAGTGCTCGGCGCAAGACTCGACAACGTCCGTGGGTAAGCGGGCGGAAGTGATCGCGCATTTCGGTTCGGTGAGCTCTTCGTCACCCCTGGGGACGTAGCCCAATCGGTAGAGGCAGGGCGCTTAAACCGCCCGCAGTGAGGGTTCGATCCCCTCCGTCCCCACTGCCAACGCCACGGCTGGCCACAACGGCGCTTGGTGCTGAAGATCCAGCGAACTGTTCCGCCAACTCGAGACGTTTGGGGGATCGGAGCGACCGTTCCGAGAGATGACCAACGTCCGACCCCTCAGGTCCCCCGACGGAGACCGTGCCGGCAGGGGCGCGAACAGCGTTGCAGCGGCAATCGCTGCCGTGCCCTACACGTCCGCTTCAGCGTCAGAGGCGCCGAGGATCACTGGCACTGCACTGGTCAAAGTGCTCGGGCCGGTGGAGATCGTCGGTGCTCGGCGGCCGTTCACGAGGGCGTGGTCGTTCGAGCTCGTTGTCTATCTCGCCATGCACCGACGTGGCGCCACGAACGACGTCTGGGCCAGCGCGCTCTGGCCGGAACGGTCGGTTGCCAGCACCACGCTTCATTCCACCGTGTCGGCGGCGCGTCGTGCACTTGGCCCTGGGATCGAAGGAGAAGATCTCCTGCAGCGAGACCACGGTGTCCTCAAGCTCTCTTCGGCGGTCACTACCGACTGGATGGACTTCTGTGAGCTGGCCGAAGCGCCCGACCCGCAGTCCTGGCGGCGTGCGCTCTCGCTGGTGGCGGGCCGGCCGTTCGAGGGTCTGCACAGTCCTGACTGGACGGTGCTCGAAGGGATTGCCGCGTCCTTGGAAAATGCCGTTTCGGCACTTGCGCTCCAGGTGGCTGAGCACGAGCTCGATCTCGGCGATCCCCTGCGAGCGATGACGGCCGCGCGCCGAGGCTTGCTCGCCAGCCCATACGACGAGCGCCTCTACAGGGTGCTCCTCCGCTCCGCCGATGCGCAAGGCAACCCGGCCGGCGTCGAATCGGCCATGGCTGAGCTCGTGAGTCTCCTCGGTGGAAGGGTGTCGGCCGCCCGCAATGCTCAGGAGGATTTACACCCAGAGTCCTACGTCCACCCCAGTACCACGCAGCTGTACCGGGCCTTATCGAGGCGGATGGCGGGCGCGTCCGGTGGGGGCCAGTCGACGCACTAAGGTTTCCCTTCGCCATGGCTCGGAGCAATGCGGGGAAGTGGGTGTCACGTGCAGCGGCAACCGGTGGGGGCCGTACCTATCGCGGCAACGTTCCGGTCAACTGGTACGCAGCTTTGGTCGTCATCGCGATCCTGGGCGTCTTCTCCGTCGTGTTCTCCAACGTCGAATACCGCCACTCCGGAGCAGCTTCGACAACACTCACGCCGCCGACGACGAAAACGACGTGGTACGCGGGTTTGGCATTCGACGTCTGCGGGACCCAGGCGCCGTCGTTGCCAGCCAATGACAGCGGGTCTTCTTCGACAACCAAGGCATTTTTCACGACCGGGAACGGCGTCGTCACGATCGCGCCGAAGACGTCGAGTGAGACCGGTGCCAATGCCGTGTTCGGGAAGTTTGTTTCGGGATATCACGGCCTGGAGGTGACCGCGACAGAGCTGAAGCTTCCGTCCACCAGTGGGTCGGTGACCTACAAGAACGGCCAACGATGCAAGAAGGGCACCCCCGATGCGGGAAAGACGGCCAACGTGCAAGCTGCATACTGGCCGAGCGCGTTCACATCCAAGGGAAAATCCACGGTGGTCCAGGGGAATCCGGCCACAATAAAGTTCTCAGCGAACGAACTGATCACGATCGGGTTCGTGCCGACGAACACGAAGCTGCCCAAGCCCAACGGCACGATCGTGACGGCGCTCCTCCAGGCTTCCCAAGCTACGACGGCACCAACCGCTGGCACGACGGCACCAACCGCTGGCACGACGGCACCAACCGCTGGCACGACGGCACCAACCGCTGGCACGACGGCACCAACCACTGGCACGACGCTTCCATCGTCGAAGAGCTAGCTCTCGTGAGGGCCATCGTTCTCGTTGGTGGTGAAGGAACCCGGCTGCGGCCGCTGACGCTTTCCACTCCCAAGCAGATGCTCCCGATCGTTGACGTCCCGATGATCGAACGGGTGCTCGGCAACTTGATCCCTCATGGCATCGATGAGGCGGTGCTCTCCCTGGGCTATTTGCCCGAGGCTTTCGTCGATGCCTATCCGCAGAGCACAATCGCGGGCATCAAAGTCTCGTACGCCGTCGAGCCGGAGGCGCTCGATACCGCAGGAGCAATTCGTTTCGCCGCCGAATTCGCGGGCATCGATGACACTTTCCTCGTCGTGAACGGAGACGTGCTGACCGATCTGGACATCAGTGCGCTCGTCGGGTTCCATCGCGAACATGAGGCGGAGGGCACGATTGCTCTGCACCCGGTGGAGGATCCCTCCTCGTTTGGCGTCGTTCCGACGGACGATCGGGGTCGTGTGATCGAGTTCGTCGAAAAGCCATCCCGCGACGCTGCACCGACGAACCAGATCAATGCTGGCACGTACGTCCTCGAACCTTCGTTTCTAGATCGAGTTCCCTCGGGGCGACGAGTGTCTATCGAAAGAGAGACCTTTCCTCTCATGGCAGGGGACAGGCAGCTCTACGCGTGCAGCGACGACTCGTACTGGCTTGACACCGGAACTCCTGCCAACTTCATCCAGGCACATCGGGACATCATCGAAGGGAGAAGAGAGGGGATTCCCGCTCCTGGGGCGATTGAGCTACGTGCAGCGGTATGGGTCGTGGGGATGCCACGAATCGAGGGGCAGGTGAGGAGCCCCTGTTATCTAGGCGAAGGTGCTGTCATCCACGAAGGTGGGGCAGTCGAGCGCTCCGTGTTGGGTCCAGGCTGCGTCGTGGAATCGGGCGCACGTGTTGTGGGGTCGGTGATGCTTGCCGGATCGAGGGTCGCTCATAATTCCTCCGTGTCCGGGTCCATCCTGGGGAACGGTGCAATCGTCGGCGAGCGATGTGACGTGAGGCCGGTGTCGATTCTCGGCCACGGCGCGGTCGTCGCCGCAGGTTCCACCGTCGACGGCGAACGCGTACCTGCCTGACTGGTGGTCAAATTGAGGATCTGGTGCAAAGAGTTGCACATACAACGCCGATCATGCGTGTGCGCAGTGCCAGAAGGGACAACTCGATGCGGATGATGGTGACGGGTGGCGCAGGATTCATCGGTTCCACCTTGGTCGATCGACTGCTCGCGGAAGGTCACGAGGTGGACGTGATCGACGACCTCTCGACGGGATCCCTCACCAATCTGGCGGAAGCACGCACGTCGTACTCGAGGATGTTGAGCATTCATCAGATGGATATTCGATCTGCCGATACCGTCGATCTCATCACGTTCCGGCGTCCTGATGTCGTGTACCACTTGGCAGCACAAGCCGACGTGAGAGTTTCCGTCGAAAGACCTTCGTTTGACGCGGCGGTAAACATCGTGGGGAGCGTGAACGTGCTCGAAGGTGCTCGGATAGCGGGAGCAGAACGCGTTGTCTATGCCGCCAGCGGCGGAACGCTGTACGGCGAGCCAGAGCCGAGTGACCTGCCTGTGACCGAAGCGTGTGCTCATTCACCCTTGACGCCCTACGGCGTATCCAAGAAGACCGTCCTGGACTATCTGTACGCCTACCGCAAACTTCACTCGCTGGAGTTCTCAGCACTCGCACTCGCAAACGTCTATGGACCTCGTCAGAACCCGCACGGCGAAGCTGGAGTCATTGCGATCTTCGTCGACCGAGTCCTGCGCAATGAACCGCCAGTGGTCTTTGGTGATGGCGAGCAGACCAGAGATTTCGTCTATGTGGACGACGTGGTCGACGCGTTCGTCCGAGCCGCGCACCGTGGCGGCGGGCTCCTCTGCAACATCGGGACTGGGCGCGAAACGTCCGTCAACAACCTGCTCGAGGTGATAAGCACGGTGACCGGTCAACATATTGCACCCGTGCACTCGCCTCCTCGTCCTGGGGAGATCCTGCGAAACTGCCTCAGTGCCAGTCGAGCGGCCATCCAACTGGGATGGCAGCCCTGGACGGGACTGCAAGAGGGGATCCTCGCGGTCGTCGAGTCCTTCACCACGTCGTGAAGGATTGGCGAGGCGTCGGGAAGTTCAGCGGTCGCCTATTCCCGAATGGACGACGATCAGATATCTGCGAGCTTCTCGATGTCCTGTGGCCCTCGAACAACTGCCGCGTACACGGTATCGAACGTCGTCTTTCGGGACATGATCTGGGCGGGCCGGAGGCGACGTGACCCAGGCGACGAGGCACCCGCAGGCAAGAGAGCGAGCACGGCTTCCGCGAGTGCTTTTTGATCTCGCGGAGGAACGAGACGACTGATTTCCGGAGAGAACTGGGCCAGCATCTCGGGTGATCCCCCGTGGTCGGTCGCGACGCAGGGAACCCCGGCAGCGAGGGCTTCAGCCAGGACGGATCCGAATGGCTCGGGTTCAGTCGACGCGAGGACGAACACGTCCAAGTCGGCCAACAGTTCGGGCATGTCCTGACGCTCGCCCATCCAGTAGACGTTCTCCAGCTGGTCAGCGCGCCGAGCGAGCGTGCTCGCGAACGCCTCCTTGCCCGCCACGGCACCCCCGGCGATCACGAAATACGCGTCTTTGCGGACACTCTGGATGCTTGGAACGGCATCGAGGAGGATCTCGAACCCCTTCCACGTGTCGATACGGCCGGCCGATCCGATAAGCGGTACGTCGTCGGGAATCCCGCTGACCGCCCGGAACTTCCCTGCTCGAGCCGGGGTGAACTCAGTCGGATCGGGTACGTCGTGCACGACGACGACGCGAGAGCCAGCGAGCTGGTCCGCCACCGGGCGTGACGCGGCGATCACGACATCAGCGAAATGGCGACACAGCCACCGCTCGAGCTGAAGCGCAGCGGAGGATTGCACCACGATTTCACGGGCATGCCAGACGAGTGGCTTTCTCGTGAGCAATGCGACAGCCCATGCGTACCATGAGTGGAGGGAATTGCTGGCGACAACTGTGGGACGAGAACGACGAGCAATGCTCATCAAGCGAAGCACCGCGATAGGCCATGCAGCAACGTATCCAAGCCAATACAGCGCAGATCCGCTTTTCGTGATGCGTCGCATCGGTACAACATGGAGGACTGCCCCTGCCTGTAGGAGCTCTGTCGATAGCGGTGAGCGGGAGGGAGTCACCACATGGCAGGTCCATCCCATGGAGGAGAGCTCCCGAACCATGCGGAGCAGGCAGTAGTCAGAGCCACCCCGCTCGGCGTTGGGGTGCACGATCATGATTCGTCCTCGCGGACCCGCCACAGCTCGGACCTCCTGGTGATGCGCAACTCAATGCAGTTGATCGACAGCGAGAGAGAACAGGATCGTAGACGAGAGAGATGTGAGAGAGATCTCAGCGGTCGGCGAGCGCTTCTTCGTAGACCTCGTGGGTTTCTCGCACCGTCCGTTCCCAGCTGAAGTTCGCAGCCTGACGACGGCCGGCGAGTACTCTGCGCTCACGAAGACTGGAATCGCGTATCACTGCTTCGAGTGCGCTCGCCCAGCTCTCGGCGTCGGTGGATGTCACGAAGGACGCGCCGTCTGCGGCGACTTCTCGCAGCGCAGGAATATCCGAGCAAACGACCACCGTGTCTTGGACCATCGCTTCCAGAACTGGAAGACCGAAGCCCTCATGGATGCTCGGAAATGCGAAGACGTCTGCCGCCGCGTAGAGGGCACGCAGATCATCTTCGGGCACGACACCGAGGACGTGCAGCCTGTCGGAGATCTGCTGCTGCAAATGCGAATCGACCAGGTCCTTCTCCAGCCATCCGTGAGGACCGACCAGCACGAGGTGATGCGGAAGGTCACTCTCGGACACGAGCGTGGAGAATGCCTGCACCAACGTTCCGACGTTCTTGCGAGGTTCGAAGCTGCCCACCCAGAGGAGATAGGGGATGTGCGAAAGACCGTAGCGTTGCAGTGCCGAGTCGACTCCTTCTGGAGAAGCTTTGAGGTGATCTACGCCATAGGGCACCACTCGTACTCGTTCGGCCAGGATCTGGGTGTGCTCCACGATCTCGGCTGCCGCACTGTGACTTCCGGTGATGACCAGGTCGGCTCGACGAGCAGCGGCGCTGGCACCTCGACGGTGGAAATGCCTCCCCCTCCGCGGGTACACGTGTGGAAACAGCGCGTACGCCGCGTCGTGCATGGTGACCACAAGCGGCTGGGGGCCGCGAGGGGGGACCGCAGTCGACGGGGCATGGACAAGGTCGCATGTGCCGAGGATCGGAGCCGAGCTCGAAAGGAGGGGCCAACCGAGAGCGTGCCACGCGTCGTAGAGGATTGGCCGGGGTAGGGCAAGGATGACGGGCTCTTGTGCTCCGGGGCCATCGAGGCGGAAATTCCGTCGGGCACGTTCCACCGAAGTCCTGGAATGCCTGGCCGTGAATGGAATTACGGTATCGCCGGGGAACTGCCGGTTGAGGCCCCGTACGAGCTCGGCCGTGTACCGCCCGATCCCTCCTGGAGCTTCGTGGAGAAGCTGTTCTATGTTGATAACGACGCGCATGCGCATTGCCTCAGCATGGAAATGAGAGAAACGTACCGAGTCATCAGGGCGTGGCCATCGGATCGAGCGCATCGGCTGGCAGGTACTGACGCGTCACCGAAAGAGGTCCTCTCCGGGACTACGGACGACGTCAGTCACGACCGAGCCGGCGCCAAGCCATGTCGAGGGGACGCCACGAACGATCGCTGCCGGAACGTTCCGGTCCTTTCCCATCACCAACTCAGCCGCCGAGGCAATCTCGTCAACGATGCAGATGGTCGTGGCCGTCAGAGGACGTTCCATGGCGTCTCGGGTGCCCCGGAGATCAAGGATCGGCACGATGCCGGCGCTCCCGATGGCCACATCGGTCACTCCGTTCCTCCAAGCCCGACCAAAGGTGTCTGAGATCACGACACCAACCTGCACACCGAGCTCTCTTTGCAACCCCGCCCGGATGCGCCGTGCAGAGCGGTCAGGATCAATGGGCAGGAGCGCGGCTTCCCCCTCTTCCATGTTCGAGAGGTCGACGCCGGCGTTCGCACAAATGAAACCGTGGGTCGTCTCGGTGATGAGGAGATCACCGCGGCGGCGCAGTACTCGCACGGCTTCGCTCTCCACCAGCCGCTGTTTGGCACGAGGATCTGATGGGTCGATCTTTCGGACGCGTCCCTCCGCTTTGGAAACCACTTTTTGGGTGACCACCAGCACGTCTCCTGGCTCGAGCCTTGGAGACCCACTCCCAGGTGCCTGGAGAACCTCCGCGAGCAGCGTAGGAAGATTGTCTCCGGGACAGACTTCTTTGAGACCGGCGATCGGGACGACCGTGATGGCACGTAGTTCATCGAACGGCATCGAGAACCACCTTCGCCAGCTCGGCTGCCCGCGCCGGAGTGGACATGATGGTGTCCGTCACGACACATCGCATGCCCAGGGCTTCGACGGCAGGGATCAGGGCTTCGTCACGACTGTCGATGACGAGCGTCGAGCACCAAGGAGCGTACAGGCGGGCCACGCCAGCAGCGCTGGACTCGTGGCCCATCTCGATCAGCAGCCTGTCAGCCGGCCCCTTGAGGGCCGTTCCGGCGACGATCGGCGAGATTGCCACGACGTGTTCGCGGCGCGCCGAGACAGCTTCTCGGAGCTCGGTGACAGCCATGATTGGCGCGATGGACAAAAGTGGGTTCGATGGGCAGACCACGATCGCCGTCGCTCCTGCGATGGCTTCGAGCAGGCCGGGTGCAGGTCGAGCTCGAGAAGCTCCGGCAAAGCGGATGGATCGAACGGGAATACCGTGGCGGTGCTTGACGAAATACTCCTGAAACGAAATTTCTCGTTGTGCGTCACCTACCTCCTGCGCGCCAGCTACTTGTGACTCTTGATCCGAAGAGCGAGAGGACGTGTCGGCAACGAGCATCGTGCGGACCACGTCGTCGGACATCGGCACCAGATTCACCCCGATCCCTCGGGCGCGGCCGATCTCCGAGGTGACAGTGCTCAGGGTTGCGCCTTCGGTCATTCTCTGGGTCCGGTAGAGATGCGTGGCAAGGTCACGGTCGCCGAGCCGGAACCAGGCGGCACCCCCCAGCTTCTCCAGCTCTTCCATGACCACCCAGCTCTCACCCGCGATCCCCCAGCCGGCCTCGGGATTGGCAATGCCGGCCAGGGTATAAGTGATCGTGTCGAGGTCGGGACTGATGTGTAGACCGTGCAGCACCATATCGTCGCCGGTGTTGACGACAGCGGTGATGCCGGCGGGGTCCACCAGCTGGACCATGCCGGCGAGCAGCCGAGCTGCTCCGACGCCACCTGCGAGGGCCACGAGCACGGGTGCAGCCTATGTGCGACGACAGCGAACAGCTACTTTCGAGATGTGATGGATGCACTCGACGTGCTCGCGCGTTGGCCGGTCTCGGCGGTCTCGGCCGCCGTGGTGGAGCTTCCGGTTGGCACGGCTGCGCCCGAGACGGCCACCGATGGACAGACTGTGTGCGAGGTGCCCGCAGTTGTGACCGCGACGTGGGGCGAAGTGGACCGGGTGTACCCGTGGGCCTCGATCACCAAGATCTGCACGGCCCTGGCGGTGCTTGTCGGCGTGGAAGAGAAGACGCTGGCGCTGGACATGCCCGCAGGCCCACCCGGTGCCACGGTCGGCCACCTGATGGCGCACGCGTCGGGGCTGCCGTTCTTGGGCCGGGAGCCTCTTGCACCACCAGGCAGGCGCAGGATCTACTCGAACAGCGGTTTCGAGATCCTGGGCGAGCTTCTCGAAGAACGGTCCGGCTTATCCTTCCACCAGTACCTCGGTGAAGCCGTGCTGGGGCAACTCGGGATGAGCGGGGTAACCCTGTCATCGCAGCGCTTTGCGGCGGCGGGCATATCGGGGTCCGTACGTGATCTCGCGGCTCTGGCCAAAGAGCTCCTGGCTCCGACTCTGATCAGCAGGGCAACGTTGGATCAGGCGGTGCGCGTCGCGTTCCCGGGGCTGGCAGGCATGCTCCCCGGCTTCGGGCACCAGGATCCATGTGACTGGGGACTCGGCTTCGAAATCCGAGATGCCAAGCACCCCCATTGGACGGGCAGCGCCAACAGCCCTCGGACCTTCGGGCATTTCGGTCAAGCAGGAGGTTTTCTGTGGGTCGACCCGGCCGCAGGGATCGCGCTTGCCGTTCTGAGCGACACGCCTTTCGGACCATGGGCGGCGACGGCATGGCCAAGGCTGGCTGATGCTGTGTTGGGCGAGGCAGCCGCACGTTCTGCTGAAGCGGGGGCCGGAGGGACCTTTCGAGATGTTCGTCGAAATGTGGCTGATACCATCGGCAACTCATATGACGGTCCGTCAGATTGAGCCGGGTTCGCAGCACACGGTCGTGGAGCTGCTTCGGCGGGCGGCGGAAGAGAACGCCGACGTCGAGGCATACGTAGAGCCTGCGCATCACCAGTCATCGTCTGTCTTTCCGAATGAACGGGAGTGTCACACGAGCGACGACCGTCCGCGTCGGAGCATGACGTTTGCCCAATGGGATCGGGCAGCTGACGGGTTGGCCGCACTTCTCAGGTCCTACGGTGTCGGCCGAGGAGATGTGGTATCGATGCTCCTCGTTTCGTCCCTGGACTACGCAGTCGGGTATGCCGCCGCCGTACGGCTCGGAGCCGTCGTCAGTGGAGTCAATCCACGCTTGGGCCATCGAGAACGGGAGAGCATCTTCTCCCGCACCATGCCGAAAGTGTCGATCGTCGACTCCGATCTCGGATTGGAGCTGCCCGCCAACGCGGGGCGTGTGATCGATCGAGCCGAAGCAGCGAGCTCTTGGACTGATCCGCCGCCGAAGAGCTTGCCGATCCTCCATGACGACGACCCGATCGCGATCGTGTGGACCAGCGGGACGACGGGCGCTCCCAAGGGTGCAGTGTTTGATCACCGCTGCCTCGAAGCAGCATCGGATGGGACTGGTGTGCTCAGTCGCCCAGGGGATCGTCGTCTCTCGCCGCTGCCATTCGCCCATGTCGGGTACATGGCAAAGGTGTGGGACGAGATCGCGCACGGGGTCACGACGGTGATCACCGCATCGCCTTGGAAGGCCGAAGAGACCCTTTGCGTTCTCGTGGCCGAGCACGTCACCGTCGCCCAAGGCGTACCTACCCAATGGGCGCTCCTCGTTGGGCTTGATGATCTGGATGGAGCCGACTTGTCCTCGCTGCGGATCGCCGCAACCGGCGGCGCTCCAATGCCAGCATCCCTCGTGAGGGAAGTCCGCAGGAAATTCCGCGTACCGGTCGTGGTGCGTTATGCGTCGACGGAGACCGCGATTTGCACCGGAACGCTTCCTGACGACTCTGATCACGTCGTCTCCGAGACGGTGGGTCGTCCTGTGAACGGAGTCGAGATGTCACTCGTCGATGATTTGGACGAGCCCGTTGCGACCGGGGAGATCGGGAGAGTCCGGATCCGTTCTCGAGCCGCGATGCTCGGTTACTGGGGTCCGACGAAGCCGGTCTCTTCGAGTCCCAGAGAGCACCGCGGGGCGGGATGGTCGATTGATATCGAGTCGACCCGTCACGTGCGCTCGGCTGAGGGATGGGTGACAACGGGCGACCTCGGCATGGTCGATGTCGACGGCAACCTTCATCTGTCCGGCCGTCGGGGTGAGCGCTACATCCGTGGTGGCTACAACGTGTACCCACTTGAGGTCGAAGAGGTCCTGCGTGCACACCCCGGCGTGCATCGGGTGGCGGTCGTCGGCGTGCCCGATGCCGTGCTCGGCGAAATCGGCGTGGCATTCGTGGTCCGGCGACTCGACGCCACCGGTGCGCTGTCGCTCGAGGAGATCAGAGACCATTGTCACAAGGCGCTCGCCGACTACAAGGCACCTGACGCGATGGTGCTGCTCGACGACCTGCCACTGACTGCGATGATGAAAGTAGACAAGCGGGTCCTTGCCGCGATGGCCTCGACTGTGAAGGTCGGCAAGGTGCAGCGCCGACGAGCCCCGTCGGTACGTGCATCGACAGGCACCCGAGAGCAGCTTATGGCACAGAAGGAGACGCAATGAGCCCGATCAGAAACCTTGGCAAGCCGGACCCAGAGCGCGGTACCGCGTCGAACTTCCTCTCTCCTGCAAGGTTCCAGACAAAATCTGCGATTGTCACGGGCGCAGGATCCGGGATCGGCCGTGCAACGGCTCGGCGTCTCGCGGCCGAAGGCGCCCGGGTTGCGTGTTTGGACATCGCAGAAGAAGCGCTCTCGAAGGTGGTCTCGGAGATCTCGGCTGATGCGGAGGGAGCTCCTGCATGGGCACCGCCTGGTCGCGCGATCGCGATCACCTGTGACGTGACCGACGAGTCGTCGGTGAACTCGGCTGTGGCCCGAGCTGCCGGCACACTTGGGCCGGTCACCGTCGTGTGCAACGTGGCTGGTATAGGTCGGTTTGCCCACACTGTGGAACAGACGCTGGAGGGTTGGAACGAGATCCTCAAGGTGAACCTCACCGGCACGTTCCTCGTGACCCGAGCAGCGTTGCCCGACCTCTTGGAGCACGGAGGTTCGATCACCAACGTCGTCTCGACCGCTGGGGTCATGGGCCAGGCATATGCAGCTGCATACAGCGCCTCCAAAGGGGGAGTCGGGATGATGACCAAAGCACTCGCCGTCGAGTACGTCGATAGAGGGGTCCGGGTCAACGGGGTCGCGCCCGGTGGGGTCGATACCCCACTGGTGTGGGAATTCGGCCTGCCCGATGGTGCCGACGTCAAGCAGCTCGAGCGCATGATGACCCCGATGGGGTATTGCACCCCGGCCGAGGTCGCGGCTGCGATCGCGTTCATCGCGTCGGACGAAGCAGGGTACATATCTGGTGCGATTCTCTCTGTCGACGGTGCGTTGAGCGCGTGAGACGCGCCTCGCTCGATGTCTCTGCGCTCGGGCAGCACTCGCCTGCATGAGCGACCGAGAGCAGCACGGTAGTTTCTCCGGAGGTTCGCGAGGTGTGCCGTTACGCATCGCAGTCGACGTGACCCCGCTCCTCGGCCAGCCGACCGGAGTGGGTGCGTTCTGCTCAGGTCTGCTCTCTGGGCTGGCACCCCGAGGCGGGCTGTCGGTGAGCGCATTCGCAGTGAGCTGGAGGCGTAGGCATCTCGTCGTGACACGTGCTCCGGCGGGAATTGCGGTCGGGCAGCGAGCCATGCCGGCTCGACCACTGCACCAGGCATGGCGACGAGTCGACTTTCCCCCGATCGAGTGGTTCATCGGAGACATCGACGTCGTGCATGGAACGAACTTCGTCGTCCCGCCTGCTCGCCGCGCCGCTCGGATCGTCACCGTGCACGACCTCACTCCGGTCCTCTACCCCGAGCTCTGTGACCAAGCGTCATTGCGCTACCCATCACTTGTGCGCCGAGCTCTCCACGGCGGTGCGTGGATCCACACTCATTCGGCATACGTTGCCCGGGAGGTGATCGACGTCTTCGGTGCCGACCCCGAGCGCGTGCGATGGGTGCATTCAGGTGTCCCCCCGCTGGCCCCGGCTGACTCGAGAGCAGTGGAACAAGTGCTCAAAGGGCGATGGCGCCGCTACATCCTCGCTGTGGGCACGATCGAGCCGCGGAAAGATCTTCCGAGCCTCGCTCTCGCGTTCGACGCGATCGCCGCCCAACACGACGACCTTGTGCTGGTGCTGGCGGGACCTGACGGGTGGGGGCGCGAAGCGCTCGACCGGGTGCTGTCCACGACCCGTCACCGTGATCGGATCATCCAGACGGGATGGCTCGAGCCTGGGATGCTGGCTGGACTTCTCCGTGGGGCATCGGTCTTGGCATACCCGTCGATCTACGAAGGCTTCGGGTATCCCCCGCTCCAGGCAATGGCAGCCGGGGTACCTGTCGTGTCCACCCGTGCCGGGTCTTTGCCCGAAGTCTTGGGCGACGCCGCGATCCTGGTGCCGATCGGAGACCCGCGATCATTGGCCGAAGCCCTCGACCAGGTGCTCAGCTCAGAATCTCTCCGTGCGGACTTGGTCGCGCGCGGGCTCGCTCACGCTGCGGAGTACTCGTGGGATCGCTGTGCCAAGGGCCTCGAGGACCTCTATCGGGCTGCTTGGGCGTCCGCCCGTTGACTGATAAGCGAGACGGCCCGATGGAGATCCCCCGTCATCTGCGCGATGTCCCTCCGGACTGCGCTCAGAGCGATCGTCGGTGGCAATTCGGTAGGGTACGACCGTGAACTCGGGTACCGCGGAGTCGCTCCTGCTGCACACGAAGCACCGCTCGCCATTGGGCGACGCCGTGGGAACACCGCCGCGCACCTTGGCAAGTGTGGCGTCCGGCCGGGCAGTTGCCGGTCGTCAGTTGGCAGACGACGGTGATCTCGATTGGCGTCCGGAGGTCCGGTGCGCGCGCTGATCACCGGCGGCCGTGGCTTTGTCGGGACGTGGCTGTCCGCCCACCTCAGTGATTGTGGTGACGATGTGACGGTGATCGATGCCGAGACCGACGTCGCCGATCTGTCGGTGCTCGGTCCTGCGGTGGCGGAGGCAGCTCCCCACGCCATCTACCACCTTGCTGCCAAATCCCATGTCGGGGAGTCCTGGACAGATCCCGCAGAGGTGCTCCGGGTGAACGTCTTGGGGACCGCCGCACTGCTCGCCGCAGCACGGAAGGTTTCCGAAGTCCCCAAAGTGCTCGTCGTGAGCTCTGCGGAGGTGTACGGGTTCGTTTCTCCCGAGCAGCTTCCGATCTCTGAGGTCGCACCGCTCTTGCCGGCAACCCCGTACGCGGCGAGCAAGGCGGCTGCCGAGCAGGTGGCGTTGCAGGCTTGGCGCGGGTACGGGCAGCCGGTTGTCGTGGTGCGTCCGTTCAACCACGTCGGCCCGGGTCAAGCGCCGACCTTCGCCGTGTCGGCTCTGGCTCGGCGCATCGTGGAGGCAAAGAGGAACGGGTCTCGGTCTCTGCGCGTGGGGTCCCTCACCCCCCGGCGCGACTTCACCGACGTCCGCGACGTCGTGAAGGCCTACCGCTTGCTCATAGAGCGAGGGGAGGAGGGGACCGTCTACAACATCTGCTCAGGCGCCGACGTCGCAATCTCCGATGTCGCAGCGCTGCTCCTCGAGCTCAGCGGTGCCGATCTTGAGCTGGTGCCCGATCCCGCTCTCGTTCGCCCAGTCGACGTCCCGGTGTTGCGCGGCAGCCTCCGGCGGGTGGGAGAAGCGGTCGGCTGGCGGCCGGAGATCCCGTTGTCGCAGACCCTCCGAGACGTGCTGGCGTATTGGGAAGAGCACGCCGGGGCTGACTGAGCCCCGGCGTGCTCGGTTCCCTGGTGCGGGCGGGTGTCAGGCGCCGGGGACGACCAGCTCTCGGATCTGGGTCCGGACCTCCCGAGCCTGCTGGCGGGCTCGGTGGGACAGCTCGCGGGCGACCGGCGGGAGCTGCTCTTCGAGGGGCTCGAAGGAGGTCTCTACGAGCTGCAGGGCACCTTCGACGATGCCGTCCACCTGCCTGATCCCATTGGCCACAGCCTCTCTCACCTCGGCGAGGCGCTGCTCGACCGCCAGGTCTCCTGCCAGTTTGCTCTTCAGCTCAACGCGCTGGACCTGGGCTTTCTGGAACCCAAGGACCCCAAGTCCGATTGCCACGTAGGCGGCATCCCGGGCGATGTTCGTGACCTCGCCGGTCACGCTGTGCAGGTCGTTCAAGTCAGGCATGGTTCTCTCCTGTCGGCTGGGTAGTGCGCCGGAGTGCCCGGCGGCTTGGTCATTGATGACAACACCAGTATAACAGATGGATAACTGTGGCAAGCACCCAGGGAGGCGAGCGTGGGTGCGGTCTTCGCGGGCCGGTTGCCCAAGCCGATAGCCTCAGCAGTCTGGTGAGTCGACCCGCGGAGCCAAGAGCAGGGCACCCCATCGGAGGCCGGTGATGGAGGAGGGGTCGATCGACTCTGCCGCGCCGGCGGTCGTTGCGGTGATGGTGACCAGCGAGCCAGGTCCTTGGTTCGACGACGCACTGCGCTCGTTGGCCGGGCAGGACTACGAGAACTTGTCGGTCCTGGTGATCGTGTCCGGCGGGAAGGACGACCCCACCGAACGTGTTGCCGAGTTGCTTCCCGACGCATTCGTGCGCCGCCTCGAGGATGCTCTGGGATTTGGGGCGGCAGCCAATGTCGTGCTCGAAATGGTGGAGGGGGCGGCGTTCTTCCTGTTCTGCCATGACGACTGCGCACCCGACCCCGACGCGGTGCACGTGATGGTCGAAGAGTCGTACCGATCGAATGCCGGGATCGTGGGGCCGAAGGTCGTGCGATGGGACGACCCTTCGATCCTGGTGCACGTCGGGATGAATGTCGACAAGAGCGGGGCGGTCGTCGAGCGCGTGCACTTCGGCGAAGTCGATCATGGCCAGCACGACGCCGTTCGGGACGTCTTCATGGTCCCAGGCGGGTGCACGTTGGTGCGCGCGGACCTCTTCGCTGCGCTTGGCGGTTTCGACCCGGGGATCCTCGCGATGGGAGAGGACCTCGACCTGTGCTGGCGAGCACAGGTCGCCGGAGCCCGAGTCCTGGTTGCCCCCGACGCCCGTGCTCGTCATCGGGAGGTACTGAGCTCGGGGCTTCGGCCGGTGCCGGCCGACCCGGAGCGTTCGGCGTCCAATCCATCACTCCAGGAGCTCGAACGTCGTCACGAGCTTCGAGCGGTACTCGGGAATTACAGCCGAGGCCATCTGGTCTGGGTGCTGCCGCAGGTGATCCTGCTCGGCCTGGGGGAGCTGGTCGCCTCTGCGCTCGCTCGAGACGGGGATCGTGCTCGCGCCCTGCTCGGCGCGTGGCGTTGGAACCTCTCGCACTACCAGGATCTGCGGCGACGGCACCGATCCCTCGAGAAGGTCCGCGTGCTGTCTGATCACGAGGTCCGGCGTCTCCAATTGCGTGGCAGCGCTCGATTGTCAACGTACACCTCGCGGCTGGTGCACCAGGACTTCGACGTCGCACACGGGCGCGCTCCGTCACAAGCAGAAGGGGCGGTGGGCGTGCTACCGCCCGCCGAACCAGAACCGGAACTGACTGGCAGTGTGGGTCAGGCATTCTCCGAGGACAGCGATTTCGATGAGCTTGACGACATGGGACGCCGGTCTGGACGCGATCGATTTGGTCGCCGCCGGAGACGACCGATCCTCGGGACGCGGCGTTCACGCCTCGCGCTCTGGTTCGTTGTGGCGCTGATCCTGCTCATAGGAAGCCGGGACCTTTTGAGCGGCAGTTTTCCGCTCGTGGGCCAGTTGCTCCCGTTCCCGAGCTGGACCGGCGCTTGGGAGCGGTGGTTCGCCGGGTGGCAGCCGGCGGGGCTGGGGTCGGCTTCACCGGTTACCCCTGCCTTTGGCGTGCTCGGGATCCTCGGGATCTTGACCGCAGGGGGGATGGGTCTGCTGGAGAAGATCCTGGTCCTCGGATGCATTCCACTCGGAGCCTGGGGCATGTCGAGAATGCTCCGACCTCTGTGCTCCCCGAGGGCCCGACTGATTGGAGCGATCTGCTACCTGGCGTTGCCATTGCCTTATGACGCGCTGGCCCGAGGTCGCTGGGACGGCCTCGTCGCCTTCGGCCTCTTGCCATGGATCGTGACCAACGTGCTGCACGCGAGCGGCATCCCACCGTATGGAGCGCGCTGGGGAGGGAGCGCCGTCAATGGAAGCGCCGTCAATGGGAGCGCCGTCAATGGAAGCGCCGTCAATGGGAGCGCCGTCAATGGGAGCGCTGTTGGTGCCACGGGCGTCGCTGTTACCGGCTCGACAACCGCTCCAACCCAGGTCCGGGACTGGGCCATATTGAGTCGGCCGGTGCTGAGGGGGATGTTGGTGGTGGGCGTGCTCGATGCCGTCGCGTCGGCGTTTGCCCCGGCCGTGGCCGTCGCACTGGTCGTTTCCGCGCTGGGGATCATCGCCGGGTCGGCTGCCGTCGGTCAGTGGCGAGGGTCGTTCCGGGTTGCCGGCGTGGTCGGCGGTGGCACGCTCGTTGCTGCCGTTCTGTGCGCGCCGTGGGTCGTCGGGGCTCTCGTCGCCGGCAAGAGCGCCGTCGCCGTATTCGGGCTCCAAGGACCTCCTTCCAGCTCTCTCGGGTGGACGGCACTCCTGCGATTTGCCGTTGGTCCCGTCGGCAGTACCCCCCTGAGCTGGTTGATCATCGCGGCGAGCTTCATGCCACTGCTCATTGGACGCGCCGAACGCCTGGCTTGGGCAGGCCGGCTCTGGACGACGGCGTGCCTCTCGTGGATCCTGGCGTTGGTGGTGGTACGGGGCTGGTCCGGGATCTTCGCCCCTTCCTTGGACGTGGTGCTTGTTCCTGCGGCCATCGCCGTCGCTGCCAGTGCTGGTCTGGGGGTTGCCGCATTCGAACGAGATCTTCCCGCATATCGCTTCGGGTGGCGCCAGATCGTGACCGGGATCGCGGCCGTCGCCGGAGTGGTGGGAGTGATCCCGGTGGTCGCCGCCGCAGGAGGCGGCCGATGGAACCTCGTGACGACTGGGTTTTCCCAGCCTCTGTCGTATCTCTCGCCGCGGAGCAACGGGACAGGCGCTACCCCTGGCGAGACAGGGGCGCAGTACAGAGTGCTGTGGCTCGGTGACCCGAGTGCACTGCCGACTGCGGGATGGAACGTGACCTCTGGCTTCGCCTTCGCTACGTCCACCGGCGGCACTCCTGGTCCGATGAACCTCTGGGCTCCGGCATCGCCCGGACCCGCGGAGGCTCTGGCGGGTGCGGTGAAGATGGCGCTTGTCGGCAGGACGAGCCACCTTGGCCGGTTGCTGGCACCTGCGGCGGTTCGCTACGTCGTCGTGGTTGGATCGTTTGCTCCTCAGATCACAGGAGTGCAGCAACTTCCGGCGGAGCCGCTCCCACCAGGCCTGATCCCATCGCTCCAGGATCAAACCGACATGGTCGAGCTTTCTTCGGAGGCCAACGGGTTCTCTGTCTTCGAGAACACCGAAGCGATGCCCGAAAGGGGTGAACGGCGGCGGGGGGTTGCCGTACGCAAGACCCGCCCAGGCTCCCAGGTGCCCCTGCCCTCTCCTGCCGATATCGTGGGTTGGCATGCCGTGATGAGCAGTCCTGTATCGACATCCTCCTCGCCGTCTTTCAGTGGGGAGCTCAGTCCCGGCGCCGTGTTTGCCGGGCTGGCTCCTGCCGGTCGATGGACGTTGCAGGTGAGCGGCACCGAAGTACACGAGAGCTCGGTGTTCGGATGGGCTGGGCAGTTCGAAGTGACCTCGCGAGGGAGGGGATCGCTGAGTTTCGACGGATATCCCCTCTTGTTCTGGGCGACGCTGGCCGAATTGTTGCTATGGATGTGCGTGGCCCTCGTGCTGCTGAACAGGGCTCGGTGGCTGGCGTTCTGGGTACCTTGCATGAGGGGCGTCACGATGGTGAGACACAGGTTCGCAGCTCGGATGACTGGGAACGACATCTCGTCGGAGCAAGCCCCGGCGCTCGTCGCTGACGCTTTTGGCGATCCGGAAAACCCCGAAGACCTGGAAGCGGGGAACGGCACGACCGACGAGCCGGCGGATCACTCGACCGACGAGCCGGCGGATCACTCGACCGACGAGCCGGCGGATCGCACGACCGACGAGCCGGCGGATCGCACGACCGACGAGCCGGCGGACGACACGTCAATGAAGGCCGGCACATGACGAGCCCGTCTGCCAGTAACGGTGATACGGAGAGCCGACCACGCGTTCCCCCGCCCGAATGGCGGATGCCCGTGATCGGAGGTGTCCTGTTCTTGCTGCTCGCGGTCGGTCTCATGGCGTCGCTCCTGCCTACTGGTCGGACGGCGACGGTTCCGTCAACGGCGATCCCGACGCTCGGTTTGGCGAGTGTCGCAGCACCCGTCGGATCGGAGTCTTCGAGCTGGTACTGCACCGGGAGCACCGGGACGCCGGGGGGAATTGCCGACGCGACCCTCTCCTTCGTCAACACCGGGCATCTGGCGGTAAGCGGGACAGTCACCGTCGTGAACGCCACAGGGCAGAGTGCCACGAGAGCCATTTCGCTTCCCGGTGGCCGTGAAACGAACGTGAGCCCCGAGGGGATCCAGCAGGGCAACTGGCTCGCGAGCACGGTGCAGCTGGACGGAGGTGGGGTGACTGTGAGCGAGATCGTGGAGGGATCCGCTGGGTGGTCGGAAGCCCCCTGCGCGACGCGGACCAATCCGGACTGGTACTTCGCGACGGGGTCGACCGAGCTTGGCGACCTCTTGTTCGATTTCGTGTACAACCCGGGCGCAGTTCCGGCGGTCGTCGATTTGAAATTCGTCTCAACACAAGGAGAGAGCGCACCCGAGCCCTTCGAAGGGTTGGTCATCGCTCCAGGCTCGGTCGTCGTTGCAGGAGTGGGGTCCTTCGTGCAGAACCAACAATCTGTCGCGACGCTCGTCCAAGCCCAGTCAGGGAGCGTCGTTGCAGCGCAACTGGAGCAGTCCACGGTCGGCTCACTCTCGGGTCTGTCGCTGCTCCTCGGTTCGCCGCGGTCTGGTACCCGTTGGAGCTTTCCCCGCACGGTGAACACGGCTGGTGGGCAGGTATCGCTCGGAGTGCTCAATCCAAGCAGTAGTGCGCAATTCGTGAGGGTCGAGGTTGACCTTGCGTCAGGTCCGGCCGCTCCGTTCGTCCAGGAGGTGGCCCCCGATAGCACGTGGAACCTCCTGCTGAGCGGAACCACCAGGATCCCCCAGGGAGAAGACTATACGTTGACGGTCGTCTCCCGGGGTGGGGGAGGAGTGGTCGTCGGGCGAGTTGCCCAGTCCTCGAGCACTGCGGCGCCACCGCAATGGGGAATGCAGTCCGGCATCGCTGCTCCGGCTGCCGCTATCTCCTCGAGGAAATGGGTAATCCCTTCGCCATCCGTTCCGGGGAACCCACCCGAGCCAGGAGCTGTACCGTACGCGCTGGCCATCCAGAACACGAACGGACATGCCGTGTCCGTGAGAGTCGACAGTGTGGACCCCGACGGCCCGGTCGGACTTGCGTCCGTTCCCGTACTGCGTATCCCACCAAGGTCGTTCCTGGTGATCGAGGCAAGCCAACTCATGGCAACCTCCAGCGACGCGCTTCTGGTGGTCTCGTCGGGCCCCGTAGCCGTGATGGAAGACGATTCGCCAGCCGGGGCGCCGGGCATCGTGAGCCTCGCTGGAATCCCGCTCGCCGCCTGACGTCGGCGCGAAGTCGCAGTCGTCTCGGCAGGGAGCTGAGGCCGTCTTGGAGCAACGACGGCGGCCCGAGCTCGGCCATCCGATGGAAGAGTCGGAGCACGATAGTGCGGTGGACGTTCGGGGGCCCGAGCGCCCCGCTTGCATTGGCGTCCAAATCTCCATTCGCTGCTCGCCGTGCGTGATGCAGAAGAGAAGCCGTCCGATGCGATGGAAGTCGCGTCGCTCACCTCGGTGGAGACTGGAGAGAGCATAGGCAGCGTCTGTACAGCCATCGCTGTCCGAAGGTTCAGTGGTTGGAGGCAAGCAGGTTCGCTGCTCTTCCTCGTTGTCTCACCAACCCTTGGCTGGAAGTGGCGGTCAGCGCGGCGGTGCCCACGAATCAGCGGGCTTGGGCCATTCCGGGGGAGGCCATGTTCCCGGGGTTCCCGGAGTGGAAGCGACGGGTTCTCCCTCGGCTGGTGGAGCGTCAACGTCGCGAGGGGAGTGATCTGCCTCGGAACCGCCGGGAGTGCCCGCGCCGTCGGGAGTGCCCGCGCCGTCGGGAGTGCCCGCGCCGTCGGGAGTGCCCGCGCCGTCGGGAGTGCCCGCGCCGTCGGGAGTGCCCGCGATGCTCCGGTCGTCCACTCGCACGGAGGCACTGTTGGGCTCCACGACCTCGGTGCCCTTCTCAGCGCCCTTCTCCTTGCCATTGTCGGTGCCAGCTCCAGCTCCAGCTCCGGCTCCAGCGCCTTCGTCGGCGCCACCCGTCTCGCCTCCATCCTCAGCGCCTTGTTTCGCACCGTGACCGTTCTTCGCGCCGTTCGGGTTCCGGTGACCGTTTCCGGTGAAGTGGGGTACTGCCTGGGAACCGTTGGCATGTACTGGACGTCCATACGCCTCATCGACCAGTCGCCCGACCTCGGACCCGTCGATGGCCTCCTGTTCCAAGAGAGCGTGGGCAACGGCATCGAGGCCAGCACGGTGACGGCTCAGGACTTCGAGCGCCCTCTCTTCCTGAGCTCGCAGGATGCGTTCGACCTCGTCGTCGATGACGCGGCTCGTATCCTCTGAATAGTCGCGAGTGTGCATCAGATCTTCACCAAGGAAGACTTGGCCCTGCGAACCCCACGCCATCGGTCCGATCTCTTCGCTCATGCCCCACTCTCGGACCATCTTGCGTGCGAGCTCGGTGTTGCCGACAAGGTCGTTCGCTGCACCGGTGGAGAGGTCGCCGTACACGAGAAGCTCCGCGACTCGTCCTCCCATCCGAACGCAGAGCGAGTCTTCGATGTGCGATCGGGAATGGATGTGGCGCTCCTCCATTGGCAACTGCATGGTGACTCCGAGTGCCATCCCGGTGGGCAGGATGGTGACCTTGTGAACGGGATCGGCGTCTTCGAGCACGTATGCGAGCACCGCGTGGCCGCCTTCGTGGTACGCGACCCGTTGCTTCTCCTGTTCCGAGAGGACCAGACTGTCCCGGCGCTGGCCCATGAGGACACGGTCGCGAGACGATTCGAAATCGTCCATCTCGATCATCGCGCTGCCTCGCCTCACTGCGTGCAGCGCCGCTTCGTTCACCAGGTTGGCCAGGTCTGCACCGCTCATCCCCGGCGTTCCTCGGGCCACCAGCTCGAGATCGACATCGGGTCCGATCCGCTTTCCCCGGCAGTGAACTTGGAGGATGGGCAAACGCTCGTCCAGGTCCGGGAGCGGAACGACGATTTGACGGTCGAAACGCCCGGGGCGGAGGAGAGCCGGATCGAGGATGTCGGGGCGGTTCGTGGCGGCAATGATGACGACGCCTTCTGCCGGGTCGAAGCCATCCATCTCGTTCAGCATCTGGTTGAGGGTCTGCTCACGCTCGTCGTGCCCACCACCGAGCCCAGCTCCACGCTTGCGACCGATGGAATCGATCTCGTCGATGAAGATGATCGCCGGGGCTTGCTTACGAGCCGTTTGGAAGAGGTCTCGCACGCGGCTCGCACCGACGCCGACGAACATCTCCATGAAGTCCGAACCGCTCACCGAGAGGAACGGGACTCCAGCTTCACCGGCCACCGCTCGAGCCAGGAGGGTCTTTCCGGTCCCCGGCGGACCGACGAGAAGAACCCCCTTGGGGATCTTGGCTCCGATCTCTTTGAACCGCGTTGGGGTCTTGAGGAAGTCGACGACTTCACTGATCTCCTGTTTGACTCCGTTGTAGCCCGCGACGTCTTCGAACGTCGTCGAAGGTCGATCTGCACTGAACATCCTGGCCTTCGATCGGCCGATCGACATGATCCCGGACATCTGGCCCCGTGCCTGGCGGGTGATGAAGACCATCAGGATGATGCCGATGCCCAGGAACAAGATGTAGGGGAGGAGCTCACCGAGGAGATCGCTGGGCGTCGAGAACGTTACCGATGGGATGTCAGCCTGCATCTCCTTCACATCCGCAGGAATGACCGGGTTGGGCCCGCTGACTGTGTACTGCGTGCCGCTCTTGAGCTTCCCGGTGATGACCCCCGAAGAATTGTCGACGTTGGCTGTCGCTACCTTCTTGCTGCTCACATCGTTCATGTACTGGGAATACGTGAGCGACTTGGCGGAGGAGTGTGACAGGAGAGATGGCACGACCAAGATGAGCAGGATCGCGGCGGCGATGACGATCCAGATCCACCGCCAGTTCTGGTCACCCCCCGACGAGCCGGGCCCCGGTCCGCCACCGGGGCCGGGGTTGCGAGGCGGTGTTCCATCCTGGCGTTGAAGGCTCACGAGCACATGCTATGCGCCGCTTCTCCTGATCGGTGACCGCGCCCGTGTGCCTCCGGCTCGTTCGGTCGGAGCCTGAGAGCTCTCTTGCCCCGAGTTTCGACCCTCGAACCAGCAAGAGCACATGGACATTCCGGGCTTGTCCCAGCTCAAGCGACCGAGAGGGTCCTACCAGGCGGTCCTGAACATGGCAGGCGTCGTTGGGGACCACCAGGTATCGGTGAGGCCCACATGATGGTCTCTTAGTGGGCACGGTTGATGCGCTGGCTGGCGGCGCGTGCCCACTCTGACGAAAGTACCCGGCAGTATCGTGGCGACGATGGCCGACCTTGGGGACAGCGCACCGCCACCGCGACCCGAGACGGATGCGGCTGAGTCAGAGCCCGGAGCAGCCAGAGCACTTCCAATTGTACAGCCGGGGCGCCGTTTCCTCGACGTGCCAGGCGCGCCACCGGCCCAGCGTGGCGATGCCGGGATGTGGGTGGTGTTCGGCTTCGTCGGGTTCCTGGTCGGTGAAGTCCTGGCACTGATCCTGGTCACGCTGGCTGCGACGGCTGCAGGAGATGGCGGGCAATTGTCTCGCCTGTCGTCCATGGCCACTCCTCCAGACTGGTACATCGGCGTCTCGCTGGTCGGCCTGTGGGGGGGGTTCCTCTTCGGGCCGTGGCTTGCATCCCTTACCCGTGGGACTCGACGGCTGTTCATCGACCTCGGAGTGCGCTTTCGTCCGATTGATTCCATCGGCGTGGTGATCGGAGTGGGAGCGCAATACCTCGTGGCGCTTCTCTACGCACCGTTTCTCGTTCACTTGAAGAATTTCACAGCGCCTACGCAGAAGCTCACGGGCGCGGCACACGGATGGGGGTTCGTCGTCATTGCCATCCTCACGGTTGTCGGCGCACCCTTTTTCGAAGAGCTCTTCTTTCGCGGTCTCATCTTTCGCGCCCTGGCAAAGCTCTTCACCTCGAGCGAGCCGGGCCCGACCACGCGGCGCGCCGTCGGAGTCGTGTTCGCGGTGGCAGTCGACGGACTCGTCTTCGGTCTCGCCCATGGAGAGTGGGAACAGTTCGCAGGACTTGCCATCTTCGGGATGATCCTGGCGACCGTGAGCTATCTGACCGGACGCCTCGGGATGAACATGGTCGCCCATGCGTCATTCAACCTCGTGGCCGTCCTGGCCATAGTGCACAGCCGCGGTGGAGTCGTGCTGTGAAATGCGGTTCGGAACCGTGAGCCATGGACATTCGTGAAGGACATATCGAAACAGAAAACGGTCCGGCAAGCGTCGACTGCCGACCGGTGTGGACTCCCAGGGCACAAAGGATCGGCCGATGGCTCCCCGCAGTCGCCGCCCTGGTCGCCGTGGCCGGCGTCATTGGTGTCACCCTCTGGCAGCTGCACCTCCCCCTTCTTCTCACTGATACGACCACTACCGGAGGTGACACCGGTGCCCATTACATGATGCCGGCCTACTTCACGTCGAACCTCTTTCCCCATCTTACCGGATGGAATCCAGGTTGGTACGACGGATATCCCATGTACACCTTCTACTTCATCCTGCCTGACGTGCTCGTTGCATTGGCATCTCACGTGATCGCGTACAACATCGCGTTCAAGTGGGCGACGGTGATGGGGTCGCTCCTTTTGCCAGTGACTGCATGGGCCTGCGGGAAGCTCTTCCGAATGCCCCCGCCAGTACCGGGCGTTCTTGCCGCGGCAACCTTGCCGTACCTGTTCGACTACACGTGGACGATCTATGGAGGCAACCTTTTCTCGACCCTTGCCGGAGAGTACTCCTTCTCGCTGAGCCTGGCTCTCGCAATTCTGTTCCTCGGACTGTTCGCCCGGGGGATCCGTAACGGTCGAGGGCGTGTCCTTGCGGCAGTTGTGCTCGCACTGTGCATCCTCGCCCATATCGTTCCTGCCGCGTTTGCGTTGGTTGGTGCCGGGCTGCTGACGCTCTGCGAGATGTTGCCGGACAGGTTCGAGCTGTACGACGACCTACGCGGACCTTCCATTGCTTGGCATGGCACCGGACGGCAGCCCGAGGGAGACAGTTCGGCGCGCGCTCGCTGGCAGGCGTTTTGGTGGGGGTCCTCGACCGTGGTGATCGGGGTGCTCCTGTCGGGTTGGTGGCTCGTGCCGTTCGGCCTCCGCCTGCCCTACACCACGTCGATGAACTATACGAACATCACGACGTATGCAGCAGTCCTGTTCCCACGCGCGGACCTGTGGGCACTTGTGCTTGCCGGGGTGGCCATGCTCGTCTCGCTTGCAATGCGGAGTCGCTTCGGCCTCCTGATCGGCGCTCTCGGCGGACTCTCGGCTCTGGGACTGATCGTGGATCCCCAGGGGAGCCTGTACAACGTCCGCTTGCTGCCGCTCTGGTTCATCGCCGTGTACCTGGCTGCGGGGTGGGTGTTCGCCGTGGGCGTCGTCTTCTGTGCTCGTTGGATGCGGCGCGATCGCTTGACCCGCTGGGCCAATACGGTCCGCAACGGCCTCGGTGGCCCGGCTCTGCGCCGGCCGTCTCCTCCCCGCTGGCCAGCCGGTGCGGTGGCCGGCCCGATCCTTGCTCTGCTCGTGGTGCTCGTCGTGGTGGCTACGCCGTTCGTCCCGGCTCTCGCCTCCGAGCTTCCGCGGATCGGCATCACTCCCGGAGCCGACCAGGTGAGCGTGTGGGCCGATTGGAATTACACCGGCTACGAGGGGAAAGCGGACTATCCCGAGTACCGTGCGGTGGTCCAGCTCATGGCCAAGGTGGGCCGCGAGCACGGGTGCGGGCGCGCGATGTGGGAGTACAACTCGGATCTCAATCGTTTCGGCACTCCCGAAGCGCTGATGCTCCTTCCCTACTGGACCGGCGGGTGCATCGACTCGATGGAAGGCTTGCTTTTCGAGTCGTCGGCGACGACGCCCTATCACTTCTTGAACCAAGCGGAGCTGTCAGTAGCACCCTCAGAGCCGATGGTGGGGCTTCCCTACGGGCCGCTTGACATCCCGCTAGGGGTGGAGCACCTCCAGCTACTCGGAGTGCGCTACTTCATGGCATCGAGCCCTCAGGTACAACTTGCGGCCAGCGAGGACCCCACACTTCGGTTCGTGGCGTCGACCGGCCCGTGGCGTACGAACTTCGATGGGGAGACACTGTCGACGACCTGGGACGTCTATGAAGTGCGTCATTCCACACTGGTCACTCCGTTGACCAGAAAGCCCGCTGTGCTGACCGGCGTGGGGCCCAGCCAGGTGAGTTGGCTCGGGACGGTAGGACCCCAAGGGGAGCCGATCGATGGCCCGTCAGTGGCGTGGTACGAGGACCCGGCGCGTTGGGCGGTGCCGCTGGTAGCCGATGGACCGGCGAGTTGGCCTCGGGTGACTCGAGCCGGAGCAGGACATCCCCCATCGATCTCGGTCCCCGCGACGAAAGTAACCGACGTGCGCCAAACTGCAGACTCGGTCAGCTTCCACGTGGGCAGGATCGGCACTCCGGTTCTCGTGAAGGTCTCGTATTTCCCGAATTGGCACGTCTCGGGGGGGAATGGACCCTGGCGGTCGACGCCGAACCTGATGGTGGTGGTCCCGACCAGCCATCGCGTCGAGCTGACGTATGGCACCACCCCGGTGAACGACCTGGGTGACGGCTGCACTGCTTTCGGGATCTTCGCGCTCGTCATTCTCGGCGCCGTCGTGCCCACGCTGCGCCGTCGCCGTCGGCGTCGGAGCCGTCCCAGTACCCGTCGCCGTCGGACCAGTCGTCCACCGAGCTATCGGACCGCCCTGCACCCATAATCGTTCCATCACAATTTGCTCACGGGGAACCCATTGACACGGGTCAGGATGAGCGCATCGAGTCGGTGCTCGACGCGGGTGTGTTCTCAGGGGAGTGTGTTCTCAGGGGAGGGGTACGAGATGCGCGTGAAAGGGGTGCAGGTTCTGGTGACGGTTCTGGTCATCGGTGTGTCGTTGGCAGCGTGCGGGGGGAGCCAGGCTCGTGTGGTCGGCGCGGGGACCCCGAACCCGGTGGCCGGCTCTCGGACCCAGGCGCGAAGCTCGACATCCCAGAAGGCTGCATCGTCCGCGCCAAACTCCTCATCTCCGGTGTCCAAGTCTGCGCCCGCAAGCTCTTCCACCGTGCCGGCCGGCCCTGACGTGTCGTCGCCTTCGACCACGATCACCACTCAGCCGGGCACGACGGCGGGGAACGGTGCTTCTGAGGCCCAGACAGCGATCGGCACAGGGATCACAGCTCAGCTCACAGCCGAGTTGAGCGCGCTCACAACAGGCATGAACCAGGTCGAGCAGACAGTGTCGGGAAGCGGGTCAGGCGCGACAACATCCACATCCACGTATCCGACAGGAACGACGGGAACTTCGTCACAATCAGGAGGGAATTGAAGTGCCGGGTCAAAAATCGAGTCCACGAAAAACTATCCGGGCACTAGTGATCGCCCTGGGGGTTTGCGCGCCATTGCTCTGCTCGCAGGCTCAGGGGATCGCAGGCGCCGCGTCGGTCTCGGTGGCCCAGTCAGGCGTTGCAACCTCCTCCACCAACACCTCCTCCAAAACCTCCTCCAAAACCTCCTCCAAAACCTCCTCCAACACCTCCTCCAACACCTCCACCAACACCTCCTCCAACACCTCACCCAATACGCTGATTGCTGCGACACGAGGTACCACGTCGACGTGCACAGCAGCCAAGCTTTCCGCAGGACGGGTGAAGTTGGAAACGGCGCTCCACGCGCGTTTGGCCCGGTTGAGTGAGCTCTCGTCGGTCATCAGTGCGTCGGCCCACCTCACCCCGGGGGATCGGTCGACACTGACCGCTGACGTCGCAAGTGAGGAGGCGGGGATCGGTGCGATCCTGCGGCAGGTACCTGGCGACTCAACCTGTGGAGAGCTCAGGAACGCCGCACGCCAGATGATCGTGAACTACCGTGTCTACGTCGTGATGGCTCCTCAAGTCCGGCTGACCATTGCAGACGATGATGAGGTGGCAATCGGCACAGTGATCTCACGAGCGATAACGCGTGTGCAGGGAGAGATCAACGGATCGTCGAATCAGACGGGGGTAGCCGCGGCACGAGCATCCCTCGCCGCAGCCGAGAACCAAGCTGCGGCAGCCGGCCGTGACAGTGCAGGGATCTCTGCGACCGTGCTGCTGTTCACCCCGTCCTCGTACCCAGACTGCTGGAGCTCGTTCCTCTCGGCGCGGACATCGCTTCGAGAGGGGCTCGTGGCACTGCGAGCGGCCCGGGCGGACCTCCGGGCGGCAATCGCAGCGCTGCAGTAGCGCTCATTGCCACTCGTATCGGCCGAGCCGTTAGGCTGGGCGGCTCATGAGCCGGACCAGCGCCGTCTTCAAGGCGTATGACATCAGGGGGATCGTTCCTCGCCAGCTCGACGCCTCGCTCTGTCGGGCGATCGGATCGGCCTTCGCCCGTTTCACGAAATCCCCCCGGGTTCTCCTCGTGAGGGACATGCGTCCCTCAGGTCTCGAGCTGTCCGAGGCGTTCGCCGAGGGGGCTCGGGCAGAAGGCACGGCTGTCGTAGACCTGGGGATGGCATCGACCGACTTCCTCTACTTCGCCTCCGGCCGTCTCGATGCCCCCGGTGCGATGTTCACCGCCTCGCATAATCCCGCGGAGTACAACGGCATCAAGCTCTGCTACGGGGGTGCCCGGCCGATCGGGCGTGACACGGGATTGAGGGAGATCGAGGCTCTTGCCGATGAGGCGCTGCTCCAACCATCCCGTGGTGACGTGCTCGCACCGCTCGAGCATCTCGACCTCCTACCAGAGTACGCGCAGCACGTCCGTACTTTCGTCGACCCTTCTGTCCTACGGCCGCTGAAAGTGGTTGCTGACACTGCGAATGGCATGGGTGGTCTTGTCGTGCCGCTCGTGATGGAGGGGCTCCCTTTCGACGTGGAGCTCCTCTATCCCGAGTTGGATGGTTCGTTCCCGAACCATCCAGCCGATCCGATCCAGCCTGAGAATTTGGCCGATTTACAGTCCGCGGTCCTGGCATCCGGCGCCGACGTGGGCCTCGCATTCGATGGAGATGCCGACCGGGTGTTTCTTGTCGACGAACGAGGCAGACCGGTGTCCGGTTCGCTCACCACTGCCCTGGTCGCCGCCTCGATGCTCGAAAAGCACAGGGGCGCCACGGTGTTGTACAACTTGATCTGCTCGAAAGTGGTGCCCGAAGTCATCGCCGAGCATGGTGGTGTCGGTGTGCGGACGAGGGTGGGTCACTCCTACATCAAGCAGGTCATGGCGGAGACCAATGCGGTGTTCGGAGGTGAGCACTCCGGGCATTACTACTTCCGCGACAACTACCGAGCTGACTCAGGCATCATCACCGCGCTGGTTGTACTCGAGATGATGAGCCGAAGTGCAATCCCACTTTCGCAGATCCTCGCGCCCTACCAGCGGTACACGGACTCAGGCGAGATCAACACCGAGGTTGCCGACGTAGCGGCAGTGCTCGAAGCCGTCGCTCGCCACGAAGAAGCGGCAGGACGTCAGGTCGACCGCCTTGACGGCATCACGGTCGATCGTGGTGACTGGTGGTATAACCTGCGGCCGTCGAACACCGAACCCCTGTTGCGCCTGAACCTCGAAGCGCCTGACGAGGCGAGTTGTGCACGCCATGTCCATGAGATCCTCGCGTTCGTATCGGGCGATGCCTCGGACACTGGGTGACGGAAGGCGCGTGCAAGAGGATTGGGATGGCTCGCTGAGTGAGCGAGTGGGATGAGAGGAGCTGCGATGCCGTTGGACCCGTTGCTGATTGAAGTGCTGGCATGTCCCGTTGACAAAGGACCCCTGCTGTGGTTCGAGGATGAAGAGATCCTCTACAACCCGAGGCTGAAGAAGTCCTACGCAGTCCGAGAAGGTATTCCAGTGCTGCTCGTTGACGAGGCGACCGATGTCGGCGAGCCAGAGCACGAGCGTCTCATTGCCAAAGCATCTGCTGGCGGAGCTCGAGAGACCGGGCACGGCCCCGGCACTTCCCGAACCGACGGTCTCTCCCCACGCGACAGCGCCTCACCTTCTGAGGAAGCCTAGCTTCTCGGTGGACCCCGAACGCGCCACGAGCGCGACCGCGCATGACGAAGATGATCCGGGACGCGCCCGGCTGCTTTCGGAGCCTTTGCAAGCACGTCCAGACACCCTTGGCATGTGGGATGCGCTGTCCACGTGCACCGAGCAGATCGCGACCGCGGTCCGCCAAGCCGAGCCGCGCGGACCTCTGCCTGACCCAGGTCGGCTCGACAATGTCGTGATCTACGGGATGGATGCAGGTGCAATGACCTGCGACCTGCTCGAAGCGGTCGCCGTACCGCTCGCGGCACGACCGCTCGTCGCGTTGAAGTCGCACGACCTGCCGGCGTTTGTCGGGGCCTCCTCGCTGCTCCTCGCCGTCACATGGTCAGGGGAGATGGAAGAGACCCTGGTCCTCGTCGATTCGGCTCGAGCGGCTGGGGCAAGTGTCGTCGTGGTGACCAAGGGCGGGACGTTGGCAACTCTGACCGAACGGCACGGACAATGCATCGTGCCCATTCCCACAGAGGCTCCCGACTCCAGAGTTTCCCTCGGAGCACTTTGCGCCCTCCCGGCGGTGGTACTCGAGCGGCTCGGCCTCCTCGAGGGTGCGGTCCGCCAAGTCGAAGAAGCTGTGGAGGTTCTCGAGCAGCGTCGGAACGACTGGCTCTCGACCGACGGCCTCGCGGCGTCCGTCGCGAGGCGGATCGGGCGCACGTTCCCGCTCGTGCACGGCTCGCGAGGTCCTGCTGCGGTGTCGGCGCGTCACTGGAAGTCTCAGGTCAACATCAATGCCAAGACTCCGGCATTCTGGTCCTTCCAACCCGACCTCTGCCAAGACGAGATCGCCGGATGGGGGCAGGCCGGCGACGTGACCCGCCAACTGCTCACGGTCGTGTCGCTGCGCCATGACGGGGAGCATCCTGAGGTGGCCGCGCGGTTCTCGGTGGTGAACGACATGCTGCGCGAGGTGGTTGCCGACGTCATCGAAGTACGGTCACGAGCGAAAAGTGCCCTGGCCGTCTTCTTCGATCTCGCAATGCTCGGAGACGCTGTGTCGCTCCATCTGGCAGCCAAAGAGGGAGTGGACCCAGGACCTGTCCCGATCTTTGCTGAGCTGCAAGAAGCTCTTGGCACTTGACCCGCACGATGTGTCGTCGTGTGCGAGATGATCGAGCCGATGGGATCGCAGGCGCGCGCAGGTCAGCCCTTTGCGGTGGCGGATACGGGGGTCACCGGATGCTTGACCAGGTAGTTGAAGATGTTCACCACCGCGGGAGCTGCCGCCTGATCTCCGTACCCCCCCTGTGTGACAGCTGCGACGACGACGTACTGAGGGTTGGGGATCGGACCGAACCCGATGAACCAGGCGTCAGGCTCTTTGGTTGTGCCGGTGGAGACTGTGGCTGATCCGGTCTTGCCGGCGATGCGGAACGTTGTGAGACTGAAGTGCGCATACTGTTTGAAGATGGCATACGCCGTGCCTTTGGGTGTCGCCACGACCCCCTCGAAACCCTGCAGCATCGGTTGGTAGATTGACGCGGGCAGGTTGACCGTTCCCGTCACTTTCGGCGCGAAGCTCTTCACCACTTTCCCCGACGGGGTGGTGATCTCGGCTGCGACCTCTGGTTGGTAACGAGTGCCGCCGTTGGCAAAAGTCGAGTACGCCTGGGCCATCTCGATTGGGGTGAGGACCGTCTCACCCTGGCCGAACGCCATTTCGAGGTTTGTCCCTGCATACCAGCTGTCATAGGGGAATGCCTTGGGTGTGGCCTGGTGGAGCTCCTTGCGCAGCGCCGGACTGTCGACGCGCCCTTGCACTTCGTCGGGAAGGTCGATGCCGGTGAGCTCGCCCATGCCGTAGCTGTTGGCCACGTTCTGGATGGGGGTCGGTCCGTACTTGGCAGCGTTCACGTAGAACTGATAGCCGATGTTGTAGAAGTAGTCGTCGTCAGACTCCGTAAGTGCGAGCGGCATCGTGATCTTGCCGGCATCTGTGGGTTGATCGTCATGAAAGGTGCAATAGCCCTTGCATGTCGGTATCGAGTACGTTCCGGGATCTGTGAACACTGTCGACGCGCCGAGGAGCCCGGTCTGCAGCGCCGCGGTGGCCGACGCCAACTTGAAGCTTGAGCCCGGAGTGTACAAACCCTGGATGGCGTAGTTGTCCAACGCACCCGATGCTTCGAGCGTTGAGTAATTCGCCTCCGAGATGCCCCCGAGCCACTCTGTCAATTTGTAATCGGGGTAGGAGGCCATGGCCAAGACCGCCCCGGTTTGGACATCCATCACCACGGCGGCTGCCGTCTTTGCCGCCGGAAGATGGCCAGTGGTCGGATCCACGGTGCTGCGGTCGGCAACGACGTCGGCTGTGAGAGCGCTCTGGACGGCGCGTTGGAGTGTCAAGTTGATGTTGGTGACCACAGTGTCCCCCTGCTCTGGCGGGGTCGTGTGCCGCGTGCCGACCGTCTGCCCCAGGGCGTTCACCAGCAGTTCTTTGAGACCGGGCTTGCCGGCGAGATACTGCTGGTACTCGTTCTCCAGACCGGACTGCCCGTACTGTGTCGCCTGTGAGTAGCGCCCTGTGCTGTGCGCTTTCAGCTCTGTGGCGGTGATCGCCCCCACGTAGCCGAGGACCTGAGCAGCGACTGTCCCTCCCTGCGGGTACGTCCTTTCGGTGACCTGCTGGACCGTGAGGCCAGGGAAATCTGACGGGTGGGTCTCGATGTACTGGACGGTCGCCGCCGAAGCTCCGGTCAAGATGGGGACCGGTTCGTACGGGCTGTACTGGCTGTTGCTGAGCGCTGATTGGACCTGTGTGGGCGTGTCACCGACGATGGCAGCAGCGTCGGCAACCGCCGACGGATCTTGTGTGGCGACCGTCCGCGAGAGCGCGATCTGGTACTGCACTTGATCACCTGCGAGGATCGTGCCGTTGCTCGACGTGATGAGGCCGCGGGGCGCAGGTACCGACACCGTGCGGACCTCGTTGGCGTTCACTGCAGCCGTGTAGGTCGAATGGTCGATGACCTGGAGGGCCCATAAGCGCAGGATGAGGACGACGAAGAGCACCAGTACGATCACACCTACGATATTGAGTCGAAGTTGCGGGCGACCCGTGAGCTCTTCAGGTGAGCTGACCATCGCCACAACGTTCACGTTCCGCCGGGGTTTGAAGCGCAAACGGTGCCGGCGCCGCTTCCAGAAATGCTCGCGACGCCCAGGAGGGGCTGAGGAGCGGCGGCCGGGGCCAAACGTGGAACGTCGTGATCGGCGAGTCATGGGAGACCGCCCGGGTGATCGGGTGGTTTGGGACGGCTCATTGTCCGGCAGGGGGGTGGAGAGCGGCTGTCATCATCGTTCGCATGATGGGACCAGCCACGGTCGCCCCCGCACTTGTTGTCGGTTGGTACGGCACGAGCACAGCGATGGCGATGGTCGGGTGTGTATAGGGCGCGAAGCCGATCATCCAGTCTTGGGTGTTCGTGAGGAGTGTCGGGAGTGTCGTCTGAGCCGTTCCGGTCTTCACCGCGATCTTCAATGAGGGTGGGAAGATACCGTACGCGGTACCGGTTGGTGTGGTGGCGACGGTCTGCATCAACCGGTTCACCTGGGCTGCCACCGATGGGGTCATTGAGTGCTTGTAGACGGTTGGTTGGTACCTCTCGACCAGGCTCCCGTTGGCTGCGTGGACTGACGCCATGACGTGAGGCGTCATGAGGGAGCCGCCGTTGGCAACAGCTGCCGCGACCATCGCCTGCTGGAGGACGGTGGCTTTGACGTCCTGCTGGCCGAAGGCCGAGATGGCAAGGCCCGCTTGTCCCAGGTCTGTGGACGCGAAGTCCGATGGCTTGGGAAAGTGAGACGGAGCAACGTTGGGAATGTCGATCGGGGGCACCGAGTTGTAGCCGAAGAGCTCTGCTTGTTTGAACAGCGTTGTGGCGCCGAGCGCCAGTCCGAGCTGGGCGTAGCCCGGGTCGCATGACGGTGGCAGCATCTGGGCGATGGTGCCACCGCAGGCGTTCGCATGTGTGTATGTCCGGGCGTCGTTGCAGATGGGCTGGACGCGCCCTACAACGGTCGTGCATCGGTTCACCGGGAACGTGAAGTTGGCCAAGCTCGGCTTCAGGTTGTAGACCGCGGTCGTGGTCACGATCTTGAACGTCGACCCGGGGGGTTCAGGTGCGTCGGTAGCGATCGGATAGCCGCCGAAAAATCCCTCGTGATCGGGCACTGTGAAATCGGCATGGCTCGCCGCCTTCTCCTTGGCGATGTCGGGGTTCGAGAGTGTGTTGGGTGTGAACGATGGGCTCGAGTACATGGCCAGCACGGCTCCGGTTTGCACGTCGAGAACGACGATGCCGCCGTCTTTGTCCGGTGACACCACATCAGCCAGCTCTTGCCGTGCCAGGGTCTGGAGATATGGCTCGATGGTGATCGTCACGTCGTCGGCCGACGGGGCGGGTGGATTGAGCAGTTGGCTGATCGACTGGGCAGGCTGCTTGTGGGCCACGAGCTTTGTGTTGTACTCGTACTCGATCCCGGCGGTGCCGCGGTAAGGGGATGTGTACCCGACGACCTGGGAGTAGAGCGAACCCTGCGGGTAGTAGCGGACGTACTCGTATGTGCTCGATGTCTTGGGTGCTTGGACGGACTCGGCCAGGATCTGGCCATTGGCCGCGAGGATGTCGCCGCGCAGGTTGTCGAAGTGCGCCGCGGCATTTCGAGGGTTCTTGGGTGTGGCATTCAGACGGGGTGCTTGACGGACCTGGATGTTCACCAGCTGTAGCACGATCAGTGCGAAGCAGACCATGAGCCCGACACCGAGCCATTGGATGCGTCGTCCCATCAACCCTCCGTCCGTCGGGGGCTCGCCCGACCGGCGGCCCAGGTCGGCAGGACGGACATGGGGCAAGCGTGCCGCCGGCCTTCTCGGAAGTCAAACAAGTAGAGTCTAGCTTATCAAGAGGCAGACACATATGGACCTGCGAAGACTGACCATCTTCCTCGCCGTCGTGGAACAGGGCGGGTTCACCCGGGCCGCCGACGTCCTGGGCATCTCCCAACCGGCGGTCTCCCAGGCGATCCGCGAGCTCGAAGCCGAGCTCGGCACCGCGCTCTTCCATCGCCTCGGGCGTGCCATCCGCCTCACTCCGGCTGGGGAGGCACTGGTGCGCCCGGCCCGGCAAGTGCGGCGGGACCTGGAGAACGGTCGTCAGGCGGTCGAGGAGGTGACCGGACTGGGTACTGGGCGGCTGGACATCGGCTGCCTGCCCACCGTGGTCGTCGACCCGGTGGCGCGCCTGATCGGGGCGTTCCGTTTGGCGTACCCGGGCGTGGCTCTTGCCGTAGGGAGCCCGGAGGGGCCGCTCGACTTGCTCGACGCCGTTCGCTCCGGGCGCTTCGAGATAGGTGTGAGCGACGAAGCGAACGCTGAGGACGTGACGACCGTCGGACTTGGGTCCCAGGACTTCCTGGCAGTCTTGCCACCGGGATCTGGCTTCGCCTCCGCTGGGTCCATCGCCTTGTCGCTCCTCGCCCGCCAGCCTCTCGTGGCACCCCCGGCGGGGAGCTCGACTCGGGCTGCGCTCGACACCGCGTTGGAGGACTGTGGGGTCGCGGCCCGCATAGCGGTGGAGAGCTCCCAGCGCGATGCGTTGGTGCCACTCGTCGCGGCCGGTGCTGGTGCGGCGCTCTTGCCCCGGCCACTGGCTGATCTCGCAGCCCGGGCCGGCTGCGTGGTGCTGCGCCCACGCCCGAGCGTCCGGCGTCAGCTTGTGCTCATCTACCGGGCGACGCCGCTCACTCCCGCGGCCGAGCGCTTCGTGGAGCTGGCACGAGCTGACGCATCCAGACGGCACGGCAATGGCAGGATGGCGTCGTCGCTCTGAACAACGGCGTGGCAAGAGAGGGTCGCGGGTCATGAGCTTGGGGTACAGGTGGGCGGTAGGGGGCCTTGTGGTGCTGGCCCTCGCATTGACCTCGTGCGCGTCGGCGGGCACTTCAGTGGCATCCGAGCCCGGAGGGGCACGTCGGGAGCCCAAAGAGCTCTCCCGGCGGAGCGGAGCCCGGCGCGTCGGCGGAGAGCTTCCGGACGCGTCTCACCCTGCACGCTCGGTGGTAGGGGGTGCCGTCACGATCGAAGCGGCTGTAGGCATCACACTCCACGTCACGCTCCTGCAGGTCATCGATCCAGCCCAAGGAGGCAATGTGTTGGCCGTGCCGCAGGTCGGCATGCGCTTTGTCGGCGTCGATCTCTCGGTCTCGAGCCTGCAGAGGCCAGTCAGGACGGATTTGAGATCCGACACCGTGCTGCTCGGCACAGATGGCGTCTCCTACCAGCACGATGACGATCCGATCACAGGCTGCACAGGACTTCCTATGGGCACGGTGACGATCAGTCCTGGCTCCCCGCTGACCGGGTGCGTGACGTTCGAGGTTCCCGTCGCTGTCAGTGTCTCCACAGTAGAGCTCAGCCTCGCCCAGAGTGGTGTAACTGCACCGGCCGGCGATGCACCAGCGGGCACGACCGCTTTGTGGAAGGTGGGCTGAGAGAGCCTGTCCAGCATGCCTATGCTGCGCCGATGGACCTCAGTGCGGTGGAGGCGCGGATCCTGGGATGTTTGATCGAAAAAGAGATCACGACTCCCCAGCAGTACCCGCTCAGCGCGAACGCGCTCCTGCTGGCCTGCAATCAGTCGTCGAACCGAGAACCGGTCGTGGACTACTCCGAGGCCGATCTCACCCTCGGGCTCGATGCTCTCCGCGATCGCCGGCTCGTTCGCTTCGTGCTGCCCTCCCATGGTCGCTCGGTGGTCCGCTACCGTCATGTGCTCGACGAAATGCTCGAGCTGGACCGCTCCTCTCTCTCCATCCTTGCCCACCTCCTACTCCGAGGCCCCCAGACCTTGGGGGAGCTGCGCTCCCGCACCGCCCGGCTGTTCGCGTTCGGTTCCACGGTCGAGATCGAGCGTGTTCTCGACCAACTCGCCGGTCGAAAAGAGCCTCTCGTCGAACGGGCCGACCGCCGCCCGGGACAGAAAGAAGATCGCTGGGCTGAGGTGCTCACCGGGCGGGCCGGGGGAGGGGTGGCACCCGCCGTACCCGCGCTCGACATTCCTCCCGAGGCGAACGGACTGGTTGGACTACGTGAGATCGAGCTCCATCGACCGATCGGCGAGCCGAGCACGGCACCGACGCGCGCTGGAGAGTCCTGGTGGGACGAGCTGGACCAGCTCAAAGCAGATGTGGCCGAGTTACGCGCCGAGCTCGAAGAGCTGCGATCGAGCCTTGGCGGTTGACCCGGAACGAGGACTGCTCACCTCGTGGCCACGGTGGGACCCGCTCCTCCGCCTTTCATCCTCCGCCGGATGTGCTCGGTCGAGCGCCGAGTGATGCAAACGGCGTCGACTTGCTCGGCGCCGGCACGCTCACATGCTCCTTCCACCGGCTGAACGTCCACGACATCGTGATGCTGGCACCCGTCGCTTGATCGGCGGCGCGTGCCTGAAGCGTCGTGGGCAGTGATGTGGATGTCCTCACGTCCAGTCGTGCCACGCCGGCGGTCTGGTCATGTGGACCGACGATCACGCCGCCGAGCACCTGGGTCGTGGGGATAGTGGCGTTCGGAAGGTTGGCGGTGGAGTCGGGCACCATCACCGTTGCGAGTTGGGACATGTTGGATCGCGTGGTGATGCCCTCTTCGAACGTATGGTAGACGGAAGCCTTTCGTGTGACTTTCACCCAAGTGCCGGAGACCTGTGGCGCATTGGCCGACGACACCCCGAGCTGATCTACGACGGCCGCTTCGTTTCCTCGGAAGTACACGATCCCGTCCACGAGACGAAGGTCGAACACGTCAGTTCCGCTCTTCCCGCTCTCGGTGATGATCTGGCGCCCTGAGGATGGTGCGGCTGTGCCGACGATGTCATCTCGCACACCGTCGGTGCGTGAGTCTTCGACGTAGTGGTACGTGCCGGCATGGATGCCTGCGGCAATCGCATTGTGCAGGGTGGCGCGGGCAACCGACCCCGGACTTGTCGGCGCGATCCAAATCCCGATCCCGATCCCGGCACCCAACGCGACAACCACCGCGGCCGTGAGGATGGCACCGAGACGTTTGCGACGTCGTCGCTCTTCTGGCGTGCGCTCAGGGCGCGGCAGCCGAACCGGTTGCCTCGACAGCCAGGGAGGCGGGCCGTAGCCGCCCCACCCTGGACCAGGTGGCTGTGCCGGACCTTGCCCCCAACCGGTCGCCGGAGGCGGGCCGTAGCCGCCCCACCCTGGACCAGGTAGCTGTGCGGGACCTTGCCCCCAATCGGTCGCCGGAGGCGGGCCGTAGCCGCCCCACCCTGGACCAGGTGGCTGTGCGGGACCTTGCCCCCACCCTGGACCAGCATCCTGTTCACGCTCATCACTCACGGCGCCGAGCGTAGGCGCTCGGCAATCCAAGATGGCGGCGCGGCCTCAGGCCCGTCGGTCGGCAGTGGCCAACAAGAGAGCGAGGATCAGCGAGGCAGCGTTCAGCTCAAGCGCTCCACGATCATGGCCATCCCCTGCCCGCCTCCGACGCACATCGACTCGAGCCCGATGGACTTCTGCGCGTCTTCCAGGCCGTTCAGCAAGGTGGTCATGATCCGGGCTCCCGTCTGCCCGAATGGGTGACCGAGTGCAATGGCGCCGCCGTGGACGTTCAACTTGTCCCAGCCGATGTCCAGGGCCCTCGCCGAGGGGATCACCTGCGCGGCGAACGCCTCGTTGATCTCCACGAGATCCACGTCGTCGATGGTCATCTTTGCCCGGTCCAGCGCTTGCCGGATCGCATCGATCGGTCCTAGGCCCATGATCTCGGGGTTGAGGGCGGTGACCCCGCTCGCCACGATCCGTGCGAGGGGCGTGATGCCGAGCTCAGCCGCTCGTACATCGCTCATCACCACCACCGCTGCGGCACCGTCGTTGAGGGGACAGGCATTTCCGGCGGTCACCGTGCCTCCCTCCCTGAAGGCCGGCTTGAGCTGCGCCAGTGCTTCGATCGTGGTGCCCGGGCGGGGGCCGTCGTCCTTGGTGACGACGGTCCCGTCTGGGGTGGTCACCGGGATGATCTCGCGCTCGAAGAAGCCGTTGCCTTGAGATTCAACCGCCCTGGTCTGCGAAAGCAGAGCGAACTCGTCCATCTCCTTGCGACTGACGTGCATGTGCTCGGCGACGTTCTCGGCGGTCTGGCCCATGGCGATGTAGATGTCATGCAGACCGGCCTGCGGCTTCCACTCCTCGGTCACCTTCGCGCTGCGAGCAGCGGTACGGGCTTCTGCTTCGGCGAAGATCGGGTTGTGGGGGCCGACGTCGGCCGCGCCGTGTCCGTACCGGCTCACCGTCTCGACTCCCGCAGCGACGAACACATCCCCTTCACCGGCCTTGATGGCGTGGGCCGCCATGCGGATTGCCTGCAGCGAGGAGGAGCAGTAGCGGTTCACCGTCACTCCGGGCACATCGTCGAGGCCGGCCATGACGGCGACAACTCTTGCCAGGTTGTAGCCGGATTCGCCCGCAGGCTGTGCACACCCCATGATGAGGTCGTCGATGGTGTGGGTGGGGAGCTGGGGGACTTTCTGGAGAACGGCGGATACCACCCCCGCCGCCAGATCGTCGGGACGGCAGTCGACCAGCGATCCCTTCATGGCTCGGCCGATCGGAGTCCGACCGGTGGCGACGATGACGGCCTCGGGCATTCGTGTCCTCCTGTCTCGCGTGCAGATCATCCCGCGTCACGGGCGCGCCGCCCGGCGCGGCGTCAGCCCGGTGGGTGCCTTGGGGGTTACCCCGTGGTAACTGCTTCGGGTGGCGGTCACGATACCGGGCAAGCTGATCCCGCGCCACCACCGGTGGGTTTGGCGTGAAAGGTGGGGTAACTGTAACGTGTTCTATTCAAGGGAGCTGAGCGCACAGGCGGTGTCACGTGGGACTGCTACCGGCGGCAAGGGCCTCGGTAGGCCTCGGTGGGCCTCCGCAGGCCCGTGTGGAATGCTTCGCCGAGCCGGTCCGAGGCACTGGCAGCGGTTTCGGTCAGGGTTCACGGTGGTCGGGGCAGGACGGGAAGCGAGGCGCTCCGGCTCGGTTGCCGAGAGCATGAGGAGGGAATTGGCGCATGGAGATCGGGTACACGGCCGAACAGGAAGCCTTGCGCGACGAGTTGCGCGAGTACTACCGCGGCCTCCTCACCCCCGAGGTCGAAGAGGAGCTCGCCACTAGCCACGGCATCGGTCCGACCGTCCGACGGCTCGTTCGCCGCATGGCACAGGACGGGTGGCTGGGCATCGGCTGGCCCAAGGAGTACGGGGGGCAGGGGAGGTCGGCGATCGAACAGTTCATATTCTTCGATGAGTCGATGCGGAGCGGTGCACCGGTGCCCATGCTGACGATCAACACCGTCGGTCCGACGATCATGAACTTCGGGACCCCCGAGCAGAAGGAGTTCTTCTTGCCGAAGATCCTGGCCGGCGAGATCCATTTCTGCATCGGGTACACCGAGCCGAACGCCGGCACCGATCTGGCAGCGCTCACCACGCGCGCAGTACGCGATGGGGAAGAGTATGTGATCAACGGCGCCAAGATCTTCACCAGCCTTGCCGGCGATGCCGACTACGTCTGGTTGGCGACTCGCACCGACCCCGAAGCTCCCAAGCACAAGGGGATCTCGATGTTCATCGTTCCGATGGACACCCCGGGGATCCGGGTGGTCCCCATGACCCTCCTCGGCGATCACAACATCAACTACACCTTCTACGAGGATGTGCGCGTACCTGCCTCCAGCCTTGTCGGCGGAGAGAACCAAGGGTGGACGCTCATCACGAACCAGCTCAACCACGAACGCGTCACGCTGTGCTCTCCCGGCATCGTCGAGCGGGTGCTGACCGACGTCACTACGTGGGCACGCGACACCCGGCTGCCGGACGGGAGGCGGGTCGTCGACCAGGAATGGGTGCAGTCGCATTTGGCCCGAGTCCACGCCGAGCTGGAATTCCTTCGCCTGATCAACTGGAAAGTGGCCTGGCAGGCGACCCAGGGACAGCTCGACGTGGCTGACGCGTCGTCCATCAAGGTCTTCGGCACCGAGCTCTACCTGCGAGCGTTTCGACTGCTCATGGAAGTGGTGGGCCAAGCGGGGTACCTGCGCCGTGACTCGCCGGCAGCCGTCCTCGCCGGCCGGTTGGAGATGTACGCCCGGAGCATGATCATCCTCACCTTCGGCGGGGGAACCAACGAGATCCAGCGCGATCTCATTGCCATATTCGGGTTGGGGCTGCCTCGCTCTTTGCGATAGGTGCAGGGCGAGGGACGGTGACCGGCGCTCTGATCCACTGAGCGCACTTGACGAGGGATGGGAGAGATGGACTTCAATTTCAACGAGGCACAGGAAGCGGTCCGCGATCTTGCCGGGCGCATCTTCACCGAGCGGTCGACCCATGAACGGTTGAAAGCAGTGGAAGCCGATGCCGGCGAGCACGGGCCATTCGACGCTGACCTGTGGTCGGCTCTTGCCGAGTCCGGACTGGTCGGTATCGGGATTGGCGAGGACGTCGGGGGTGGCGGGCTCGACTTCGTCGCGGTGGCCGCAGTGCTCGAAGCTGCCGGCCGGACCGCGGCCCGAGTGCCGGTGGTGGAGGCGATGGCATACGCGGCTCCGGCGCTCGAACGCTTCGGGACCCAAGAGCAGCGAGAGAGGTGGCTGGGGCCCCTGGTTCGTGGAGAGCTGATCCTCACCGCGGCGACTGCCGAGTGGGCCAGTGACGAGGACCTCGTTGTCCCCGGGGTACCGGTGCCGGCGACGACGGCCAGGCCATTGCCGGGCGGGGGATGGCGGATCGAGGGGACCAAGGCGTGCGTGCCGTTCGGCTTGCGCGCCGACGCGCTCCTCGTGCCCGCATCGCTGCACGGGGCCGGAGCTGGAGCTGAGAGCGCCTCGGTGGGTGTGTTCATCGTGCCTCGAAGCGCCGATGGCCTGACCGTCCGCCGCCAGGACGGCACCTGGGCTCCCGAAGCTCTGGTCGTGCTCGACGGCGTCGAGGTGGGAGACGAGGCGTTGGTGGGAGGGGCGGAGGCCGATGGCGCGGCCGTTGTCTCGACCATCGTCGACCACGCGATGGCCGGTCTCTGCGTGCTGGAGGCCGGTGCCTGTGCTGCTGCCCTCGACCTCGTCGGTGAGTACACGAAGACCCGTGAGCAGTTCGGCAAGCCCATTGCCACGTTTCAGGCCGTCGGCCAACGGGCGGCCGATGCCTACGTCGACGTCGAAGCCGTCCGGCTGACGGCATGGCAAGCCGCCTGGCGTCTGGCGACGGGGCAGCCGGCAGACGCTGAGCTCGCGGTGGCGAAGTACTGGGCAGCCGAGGGAGGCCAGCGTGCGGTGCACGCCGCAGTCCACCTCCATGGCGGTGTCGGTGTGGACCGCGACTACCCGTTGCACCGCTACTTTCTTCTCACCCGCCAGGTCGAGCTCACGTTGGGCGGAGCGCATGACAGCTTGCGGCGCCTGGGGGCGATCCTGGCGGCCGCCTCCTGACGTCCCAACCTCATCCCACGAGCTCTGCCATGGTCCGCAGCGTGGCGACGTCCCCGCTCACGAGAAGCGTGGTCGCGATCGACTCGCGCCAGGCCGCCAAGTTGTCACGGATCTTCTCCTTGGGGCCGATGAGTGCGATGTCCTCGACCATGGCAGTGGGCACGGCGGCCGCCGCTTCGTCCTTCTTCCCGTCCAGGTAGAGGGCTTGGATCCGCCGCGCCGCGTCCTCGTAGCCCATCCTGGCGAAGACGTCGAAGTGGAAATTCATCTCCTTGGCCCCCATGCCTCCCACGTAGAGGGCAAGGTACGGACGGAAGGAGTCGGCCGCGCTCTCGACGTCGTGGGAGATGACGGTCGGCGCGAATGCCAGGACCTCGAAGTCCTCCGCGCTGTGCCGCGCGCCGGGACGGGAGAAGCCTTCGGCCAACGAGGCTTCGAAATCCTTCATCGCGCGGGGGGAGAAGAAGATCGGGAACCAGCCGTCGGCGATCTCGGCCGCCAGTGCGACGTTCTTCGGCCCTTCGGCGCCCAAGATGATCGGGATGTCGGGCCGGAGCGGGTGGACGATGGGCTTGAGCGCCTTGCCGAGCCCAGTGCCTCCCGGATAGGGGAGCGGGTAGTGCGGTCCTTGACTGGTCACCGGCGCCTCGCGGGCGAGTACCTGACGCACGATCCCCACGTACTCACGGGTTCGAGCCAAAGGCTTGGAGAAATCCTGCCCGTACCACCCTTCGACCACTTGCGGGCCCGACACCCCTAAGCCCAGGACGAAGCGGCCGCGGGAGAGGTGATCGATGGTCACCGCGGCCATCGCCATCGCGGTGGGAGTCCGAGCCGAGAGCTGGCAGAGCGACGTTCCGAGGCGTACCCGAGTGGTCCTCGAGCCCCACCAGGCCAACGGGGTGAGGGCGTCGGATCCGTAGGACTCGGCCGTCCACACCGAGTCGTACCCGAGGCGCTCGGCTTCTTCGACCAGCTCGATGGCATTCGGGGGTGGTCCGGCCCCCCAGTAGCCGAGCTGGAGGCCGATCTTCATGTCCTTCACCACTCGCTCCTCTCTCTTGCGGCGCCGGACGCGATGGGGCGTCCGGGTTCCGCCTCGACGTGAACTGCGCGAGCGCGTCGGAGACCGGTCACGGCATTGCCGAGACGAAGTGATCGGCGAACCACTCACACGCCCCGATCCGGGCAGCCAGCACTTCGTCGGGCGAAGCGCCGTCGGGGACTGGGGTGAACATCCAAGGAGCGCACACCATGTCGCTCACCCCCGCCTCTTCGAATTTGCGGTAGAGGTCCACGTCGGGGCGTTCGGCCAGCGAGAGGTAGATGTCGAAGTGCTCGTCTGCACGCCCTGCCATCTCGAGGTGGCGTCGCAGCTCGGCCAGGTGAGCCCACGCCTCCTCCTCTTGGTAGGCACCGGCGGCGATCCATCCGTCGCACAGGGTGGCTGCCCGCCGCAGTGCCGGCTCGGAGTGGCCACCGCCGAGGATCGGCACCGGATGGCTGGGCGAGGGGTTCATCTGGCAAGGCGGGACATCGTAGTAACGGCCGTGGTGTTCCACCCACCCTCCGCTCCACAGGGACCGCAGGGCCGTGATCATCTCGTCGAGGCGTCGCCCACGGGTGGAGAAGTCCTGGCCGGTCTGCTGGAATTCCTCTCGGCACCAGCCGACGCCGACCCCGAGGCGTACCCGATCACCCGACAGCACGGCGGCGGTCCCGACAGACTTGGCGACCGTGACGAGGTCGCGCACGGGTGCCACGTAGACACCGGTCGTGAACGTAAGGGTGTGGGTGACGGTGGCCAGCGCCGAGAACACGCACATGGGATCGGGCCAGCCGGTCTCCTTGTCCCAGCTCGGCGCCCCGTCTTGGCGCTCGGAGTACGTGTAGCGCGAGTCGAGGTCACGGGGGTTGAACAGGTGGTCCGAGAGGTACACCCCGGCGTACCCGAAGGCATCGCAGGCGGTGGACAGTGGGACCACCTGCTCGATGGGGAGGAAGCTGAGGGCTTGGTGGAAGCGCATGGAGGTCCGATCTGAAGTGGCGGTGGGAGGGACGAAGTGCTCAGTGCTCGGTAATCAGTGCTCGGTGCTCAGTGCTCGGTAGTCAGTGCTGGGTGCTCGCTCGCCTGTCATCGACGTTCAGCTGCCGAAGGGCATCGAGGGTGCGAAGCTCACAGGGAGGTGCTTGGTGCCGTTGATGAAATTCGACTGCAGACGCTGGACGTCGCCGGAAAGCTCGATGTCGGGGATGCGTTCGAGCAGGCGATCGAACATCACCTTGATCTCCATCCGGGCCAGGTTGGCCCCGAGGCAGAAATGCGGCCCGCCGCCCCCGAACGCGATGTGAGGGTTGGAGCGGCGGCCGACGTCGAACACATCGGGCGCATCGAAGACGGTGTCGTCCCGATTGGCCGAGATGTGCCAGAACACGACCTTGTCACCGGCGGCAATGTCCTGGTCGCCGAGACGGCAGTCCTGGGTGGCCGTTCGGCGAAAGTGCATGACCGGGGTGACAAAACGCAGCATCTCCTCGACGGCGCTCGGGAGGAGGGTGCGGTCGTCGAGCAGCCGGCGCCACTGGTCAGGGTGCTCAAAGAACGCCGTCATGGCCCCGGACATGAGGTTCCTCGTGGTCTCGTTCCCCGCCACGATGAGCAGCAGGAAAAACAAGTCGATCTCGAGTTGATCGAGCTTCTCCCCGTCGACCTCGGCATGGAGGAGGACAGACACCACGTCGTCTCCCGGCGAGGCACGCTTGGCCGACGAGAGCTCGTCGGCGTAGGCGTACACGGCCATGGCTGCCTCGGATGCGGCTGCCGGGCTCACCTGGTACTCGGGGTCCTCGCTCCCGATCATCCGGTTCGACCAGTCGAACACCATGCGCCGGTCGGCCTTGGGGATGCCGAGCAGCTCCGCGATGACCAAAAGGGGCAGCTCGGCCGCGATGTCCTCGACGAAGTCGGCGGTCCCCTGCTCGCACACCGCGTCGATGATCTCGTCGGCGTAGCCGACGATCGAGGCCTCGAGGTCTCGGACCATCTTGGGGGTGAACCCCTTGTTGACCAAGCGCCGGTAGCGGGTGTGCATCGAGGGGTCCATGTTGAGCATCATGAGGCGTTGCTGCTCGAGGGCTTCTGGCTCCATGTCGTGGAACAGCGCGCCCCCCCGGTACGAGGAGAACCGTTCCCAGTCGCGGTTGACGGTCACGCAGTCCTCGTAGCCGGTCACGCACCAGAAGCCGCCGGTTGCGAGGGGGTCGGCATAGGCGGCAGCACTGGGCGCACGGCTCGGCGCAGGATGCCACCACACCGGGGCGGTGCGGCGAAGCAGGCTGAACCATTCGTGGGGGACGCGCTCGACGAAGTTGCGCCCGTCCGTGAGGTCGATCGCCTCGAGCCCCCGCCCGACCTCACGCCCGACCTCACGCCCGAGCCCCTGCCCGCGGTCCGGCCGGCCTGCCCCATCGAGCTCCACTTCGCCCTCCTCGCCCGCAGGGCCGCCCCGAAGGGTGGTGCGGAATTTCTAGAACGTGTGTCAGGAATACTAGGGCCGTCGGGCGCCTGCAGCCAGCGTCCGGACAACGAGAACGTGTTACAGTTCCAATCCGCGCCGGCCTGGACCCGCCGGGACCGGCGAGGGAGCCCGAAAGAGCCGCCGCCACATGTTCCTCGAAGAGACCCAAGACGAGCTGCGCCTTCGCGCCGAGCTCCGGCGCTACTACGCCGCCGTACTCACCGACGAGGTCCGGGCCGGCCTGTCCGAAGGGGGCGAGGGGGGCGAGCTCTGGCGCCAGGTGGTCAAGACGACGGCCCGCGACGGCTGGCTGGGCATCGGCTGGCCAAAGGAGTACGGCGGGCAGGGCCGGCCGGCGACCGAACAGTTCATCTTCTTCGACGAGACCCGCCGGGCTGGGGCGCCGTTCCCCTTCGTGACGGTCAACACCGTCGGACCGACCATCATGCGGTACGGCACCGAGGAGCAGAAGGCCTTCTTCCTCCCGAAGATCCTGGCCGGCGAGTGCAACTTCGCCATCGGCTACACCGAGCCCGGCGCTGGCACCGACTTGGCATCGCTGCAGACCCGAGCAGTGCGCGACGGCGAAGAGTACGTCGTGAACGGGTCGAAGATCTTCACCAGCGGTGCCGACATCGCGGACTACATCTGGCTCGCCGTCCGCACCGATCCCGAGGCGCCCAAGCACCAGGGGATCTCGATCCTCTGCGCCCCCACCTCGGCACGTGGGTTCGAATGGAGCCTCATCAACACGGTGGGTGGGCTCACCACCACGTCCACCTACTACCGGGATGTGCGGGTGCCCGTTGCCAATCGCGTGGGACCGGAGAACGAAGGCTGGCGGATGATCACGGCGCAGCTCAACCACGAGCGTGTGGGCCTGGCGGCATGGAGCGGGCTGTCCTCCAGGCTCCTCGACGACGTCGCGGCCTGGGCGGCCGGCGTGCGCACCGACGACGGCAGGCGGCTGATCGACGTGCCGTGGGTGCAGTCGGACCTGGCCCGAGTGGCTGCCGATGTCGAGGCCGTTCGCTTGCTCAACTGGCGAATGGTGGCTGCGGTGGCGGCCGACAGCCTCACCGGGGCCGAGTCTTCCTCGGTGAAGGTGTTCGGGACCGAACGGACGGTCGAGGCATGCCGCGTGCTGCTCGGCATCGTCGGCGCGGCGGGTTACATCACCCCCGGCTCACCTGGCGCCGTCTTGCGCGGGCGGCTCGAGGCAGCCGGCCGCCAGGCGCAGATCAACACGTTCGGAGGCGGGGTCAACGAGGTGCAGCGCGAGATCGTCGCCACCGCGGGGCTCGGAATGCGGCGGAGCGCTCGATGACCGACGCGTGGCCGGACCACTCCGCGGACTTGGAGTCGCTGATCGGGTTGCCGACCGGCCCTCCTGCCCTCTCACCGGACGCCGTCAACCTGCCGATGATCCGCCATTGGGTAGAGGCAATGGGCGACACCGACCCGGTCTACGTCTCCGATGCCGCAGCTCGCGCAGTCGGTCTCGAATCGCTCGTCGCGCCGCCGACCATGCTCCAGGCGTGGACCATGCGCGGCCTGCGGGCGACGCTGGAGGTCGAGCAGGCCAGGATCGACGGGAGCGCGGCCGGCGCCAGTGCCCACGACCGCATGATGGCCTTGTTCGATGCCGAGGGCATGACGTCGGTCGTCGCCACCAACTGCGAGCAGACCTATGCCCGGCCGCTGCGGATCGGCGATCGCGTGATCGCCTCCTCGGTGATCGAGTCCATCTCTGCCCCCAAGCAGACTGCATTGGGGGTCGGGCGTTTTGCCACGACCCGGACGGACCTCGTCGCCGTGCCCGACGCGTCGGTCGGACACCACCCGGACACCGACGCGCTCTTCGCCACCGGAGAGGCAGTCGCCACGATGAGGTTCCGCATCCTGAAATATCGCCCGGCGGTTGCAGTCCCGGACGCCGGGGCACGCGACGAGCCCGCCTTGCCGCCCCCGCGACGTCCCCGCCCGGCGCTCACCGAGGACATCGAGTTCTGGTTCGAGGGCGCCCGCCGCCACCGCCTGCTGATCCAGCGCTGCAGTCGATGCCACGAGCTGCGGCATCCCCCCCTGCCGTCGTGCCCGTCGTGCCGGTCCTTCGACTGGGACGCCGTGGAGTCGACGGGGCGCGGCACGCTGTACAGCTTCGTGGTGGTGCACTACCCCCAGGTGCCCGGCTTCGAGTACCCGCTGGCGATCGGGCTGGTCGAGCTGGAGGAAGGGACCCGTCTCGTGGCCGACTTGCGGGGACTGGGTGCGACAGCCTGGCGGGTCGGCCAGGCAGTCGAAGTCGAGTTCGTCGACCACGACGACGAGCTCACCCTTCCGGCGTTCCGGCCTGTGGACCCGACCGGGGCGCGGTAATGGACTTCGCGTTCACCGAGGAGCAAGAGGCGGTCATACAGGCTTCTGCCGCCGTGTTCGGGGGTGCCGTCGACCCCGAGCGGGTCGCGTCGGTCGAGCGCTCCGAGGAGCGCGTCGACCGTGACCTGTGGTCGGCCCTTGCGGGCGCCGACCTGCTGGGCTTGGCCGTGCCTCGGTCCTTCGGCGGCGCGGGCCAAGGGCTCACCGAGCTGTGCCTGGTGCTCGCGGCGCAGGGGGCATGCGTGGCCCCGGTCCCGCTGTGGGCCACGCTGGTGCTCGGCGCGCTCCCGGTCGCCCGCTTCGCGCCCGCCGAAGTCGCCGGGAGGTGGCTCCCAGGGGTGGCGTCGGGGAACGTCATGCTCTCCGCAGCGCTGTCGGGGACGGTTGAGTCGATCGCAGGCCGCCCGCCGGTCCAGGCCGAGCCGGCTGGCGGCGGTGGCTGGCACCTGACGGGCCTCGAGCCCGCAGTACCGCAGGCGCACCTGGCCGACCGGCTCGTGGTCCCCGCGGCAACGCCGTCAGGCGGGGTGGTCATCGCCCTCGTGGACCCGGCCGGCGACGGAGTCGTCCTCGAACGTGCCGAGACCACGAACCGGGAGATCCATCCCCACGTGCACCTCTCCGGCGCGCCGGTCGCTCCTGGCGACATGGTGGTCGGTGATCCCGAGAGTGGCGGGGACGCACTGGGGTGGATGCTGGACGCGGCGTGGACGGGTCTTTCGGCGATCGCGCTCGGCGTGTGCACATCCGCGGTCCGCCAGACCGCGGCCTACTTGAACGAGCGGGAGCAGTTCGGCCGGCCGCTGAGCACGTTCCAAGGCGCCATGCTGAGGGCTGCCGACGCGGCGATCGACGTCGAGGCCATGCGGGTCACCCTCTGGCACGCAGCGTGGCGCATCGACGCGGGGCTGCCGTCGGCCGAGGCGGTCGCAGTGGCCAAATGGCAGGCTTCCGAGCGGGGCCAGCGCGTGGTCCACGCCGCCCAGCACCTGCACGGAGGTGTCGGGGCGGACGTCACCTACCCCATCCACCGTTACTTCCTGTGGGGAAAGCAGATCGAGCTGGTCCTGGGAGGGCCGAGCCGGCACCTGGCCCGGTTGGGCGCCCTCATCGCGTCGAGGACCGCCGCAGAGGGCGATCCCTCTGCACAGCTCGTGCCCGTCGCCGGCCTCGAGGAGGGAAATCAGTGAGCGAGGCACCGGCTCTCCTGCCGACGACCCGCCTCTACGGCGAGGTCGGAGTCGGCGATGCGCTCCCGGCGCTGGTGGTTCCGGTGACGACCACGCTCGTCGTGGCCGGCGCGCTGGCCAGCCGCGACTACCAGGACGTCCACCACGACCCCGAGCTGGCCCGTGCCAGGGGGTCCAAGGACATCTTCATGAACATCCTCACGACCAACGGGCTGGTCGGGCGCTTCGTCACCGACTGGTCGGGTCCTGGGGGGCTCCTGTGCTCGGTCTCCATCCGGCTCGGCGCGCCCAACTACCCGGGCGACACCATGACCCTCAGCGGGTCGGTCGGTGCTCTGGCCGGGGTCGAGCCCGGAGGGGAGCGGGGACTGGTCGAGGTGACGGTGCGCGGCGCCAACTCGCTGGGTGACCACGTCACCGGCACGGTCGCCGTGTCCCTCCCGGTGTCCCTCCCAGGGTCGCTCCCGGGCGGTGGTGACCGATGAGCACCCGGGAGGATCGAGGGGTCCACGCGTACGCCGGCAAGGTCGCGATCGCGGGGATCGGGGCGACCGAGTTCTCCAAGGCCTCCGGCCGCTCGGAGCTGCGCCTGGCGACCGAAGCGGTCGACGCCGCCCTGCGGGATGCGGGGATCGCACCCGGTGAAGTCGACGGGATGGTCACCTACAGCGCCGACACCAACCCCGATATCGACATCGCCCGGGCGCTTGGCATCGGCGACCTCACGTTCTTCAGCCGCATCCACTACGGAGGAGGTGCGGCCTGCGCCACCGTCCAGCAGGCGGCGATCGCCATCGAGTCGGGAGTCGCCGACGTCGTCGTCTGCTACCGGGCGTTCAACGAGCGATCGGGCAACCGTTTCGGCGCCGGTGTCCAGGGCCGGGCACCGGTCGCCAACGCCGAGAACGCGCACTTCGCGTTCTACGCGCCGTTCGGGTTGCTGGCGCCGGCCCAGTGGGTGGCCATGGCCGCTCGGCGCTACCTCCACGTGACCGGAGCCACCACCGAGGACTTCGGGCGGGTGGCGGTCGCCGACCGGCGCCACGCGGCCACGAACCCCAAGGCCTGGTTCTACGAGAAGCCCATCACCTTGGAGGAGCACCAGGCCAGCCGCTGGATCGTCGAGCCGCTACGCCTGCTCGACTGCTGCCAGGAGACCGACGGGGGGCAGGCGCTGGTGGTGACCTCGATCGAGCGGGCCCGCGACCTGCCCAACCCCCCGGCGGTACTGCGTGCTGCGGCCCAGGGCTCGGCGGCGGGCCAGGACATGATGACCTCGTACTACCGAGACGATCTCGTGGAGCTGCCCGAGATGCGGGTCGTGGCCCGCCAGCTCTACCGGACCGCCGGTCTCGGCCCGGCTGATATCAGCGCGGCCATCCTCTACGACCACTTCACTCCGTACGTCCTCGCCCAGCTCGAGGCACTGGACTTCTGCGGGCGCGGTGAGGCGAAGGACTTCGTGCGCGACGGCGCCATCGAGGTCGGCGGCCGCCTGCCGATCAACACCCACGGCGGGCAGCTCGGCGAGGCCTACCTGCACGGGATGAACGGGATCGCCGAGGGTGTCCGCCTTGTGCGCGGGACCTCGGTCAACCAGGTGGCCGGGACCGAGCACGTCGTCGTGACCGCCGGCACCGGCGTGCCGACCAGCGGGCTGATCCTCGGCGTCGACCGCTGAGCCCGTCCGCCGAAAGGACGGCAGTACGGCCCGAGGCGCACGCGTACCTGGCCGGAGCGTGAACTGAGGGTGACCTGAGGGTGACCCAATCGCGACGACCGGTTGAGTAGCCTCGGGTCCGACCGGACGAGGAGAGGGGGTCGCGCGTGGGAGGCAGCACGTACTCGATCAATACCCGCTGGTACCTCGAGCTCAATACAGTGGCCCGGCACTCCGCGTGGGCCCACGGGGTGATGAAGCTCTACTCGCACGATCTGGGCATCGGGGTGCTGGCCCTCATCCTGCTCGGCGCCTGGTGGTGGGCCCGCCGCTCCCCGGTCCCCGAGCGCGCGGTCGCCGGCGTGCTGTGGGCGGCCGGTGGGACGGTCGTCGCATGGGTCATTGCGCACTACGGCCTCAAGCCCCTGGTGGCCGAGCGCCGTCCCTACCTGGCCCTTCCCCACGTGGAGGTGCTGCTCACCAAGACGACCGGGTACAGCTTCCCCAGCGGGCATGCCACGGTGGCCGGAGCGGTGATGGTCGGCCTGCTCCTGGCTCGGCGACCGATCGCCGCGGCCCTCGCCGTGGTCCTCGGTCTGCTGCTGGGCTTCGGCCGCGTCTACACCGGGATGCACTACCCCTTCGACGTGGTCGGCGGCCTGGTCATCGGCGGCGTCATCGTGGCAGTGCTCTGGCCCGTGGCCGTACCGCTCCTCACGTGGTTCGACGAGCGCCTGCTCGCCACGCGGCTGGCACCGCTCGTGCGGGCCGGTGCTCCTCAGAGCACCCGGTCCGAGAGCGCGGCGTCGAGCTCGGCGGCTGCGTCGGGGGAGAGCAACGAGTAGGGATCGCCGGGCCGGGGTCTCCACCACACCGGGTCGGCGGTGTGCCAGCGCTCGGCCCTCAGGGTCCGTTTGACGACCTTGTTGGTGGCGGTGAGGGGCAGGCGTGCTGCCACCCGCACGAACCGGGGTGCCCACTTGGTCCCGAGGTCCTCCTGCTCGTCCAAGAACGCGGCGAAACGCTCAGGATCGAACGCTCCGGCTCCAGGTTCGAGCTCGAGTGCGGCCATTACCTGGTCGCCGACCACGGGATCGGGGACCGCGTAGACCGCTGCCAGGAGCACTCCTGGCAAGCGCTCGAGGATCCGCTCCACGGGCGCCGCGGCGAAGTTCTCCCCGTCCACCCGGAGCCACTCGTGGTCCCGACCCGCGAAGTAGAAGAACCCTGCCTCGTCGCGGTACGCGAGGTCGCCGGTCCAGTACCACCCTTGGCGCAGGCGGGCGTGCTCGGCCTCGTCGTTGCGCCAGTAGCCCTCGAAGCCCGACGCGCCGGACTTGCTCACCAGCTCGCCGATCGCCTCCTCGGCGTTCACCAGGCGCCCCTTGGCGTCGAAGCGGGCCGGCGGGCATTCGAGCCCGCTCGCCGGATCGAGCACCACCGTGCCTTCGGGTGCCCGCCCGAGCGCGCCCGGCGGGGTGTCGGGGGTCCGAGCGACGGTGGCGCCGCCCTCGGTCGACCCGTAGGCGTCCGTGACCGTGCAGCCGAAACGGGTGGCGAACCGCTCGACGTCGGTGGCGGCCCCCTCGTTGCCGAAGGCTCGCACGAGGGGATTGTCGGCGTCGTCTGGACGTTCGGGCGTCGCGAGCACGTATGCGAGGGGCTTGCCCACGTAATTGAAGTAGGTCGCCCCGAACTTCCGGACGTCGGGGAGAAAGCCCGACGCCGAGAACCGTCCCGTGCTCGGGAGCGCAATCGCGGCCCCTGCGGCCAGCGCGGGGGCCCACCCGGCCATGAGGGCGTTCGAGTGGAACAGCGGCATCGGCAGGTAGCAGACGTCGTCGGCGGTGAGCGAGAACATCTGGGTGATCACCGCTCCGATCCTGGCGAGGCGCCCTTGGGTGCAGCGGCAGGCCTTGGGGGCACCCGAGGTGCCCGAGGTGAACAGCAGGTAGCCGAGGCTCTCCGGGGTGACCCCCGCCGCAGCCGGGTCCGGCGGCACCGACGCGGCAGTTCCCTCCAGCTCGGCTCCGGCCGCTGGATCGTCGACCACGAGGACCCGCTCGCTGCCGAACGACACGGTGCCGAGGCCGTGGCCGACGTCACGGCCGTCGAGCAGGGCCAAGTGCTCCTGGGAGGTCACGAGAAGCTGGCACTCGGTGTGGTGCAGGTCGCGCACCAGCTCGTCGCCGCGATGGGTCGGGTTGGCGCCGACGACGACGGCGCCGGCGAGCGAGGCCGCCTGGAGCCAGAAGACGTAGTCCTCGGTGTTGTCCAAGAGGACGGCCACGTGGAAGGGGCCGGGCCGGCGCCGCTCGAGAAGCCAGCCAGCCCGCTTTCGGGCGCACGCGACGACTTCGGCGTGGGTGTAGGTCCGATCCGCGGTCAGGAGCCCCGGGCGCTGGTCGCCGGCTCGGGCCGCGATGAGCCCGGCGATGGTGGCCGCGTCCGGCGCCGCGCGGCCCGAAGCGGGCTCCTCAGCAGCTCGCTGCACTTGTTCCTCCGTCCAATACGTCCATGAACTGGGTATTTCCTTTCAATACTGGAACACGTTGCAATTTATCCCTGCCCATGGTACCGTCAATCAGCCTCGGGAGACGGACTCGGGGCACCGACAGGAGGGATGGGCAACGACATGGAGTTCGGGATCTTCAATGCCATCAGCATCCTGCCCCGCTACCGCGAGGTGCACGGTGCGGCGGCAGAGCACGACCGTCTCATGGACGAGGTGGCATTCATCGAGGCCGCCGATGCCGCGGGCATCAAGTACGCGTGGGCTTCGGAGCACCATTTCCTCACGGACTACTCGCACCTGTCGGACAGCGAGTCGTTCCTGGCGTTCTGCGCGGCCAAGACGTCGAACATCCACATCGGCTCGGGCATCTTCAACATCACGCCCCCGGCCAACCATCCAGCGCGCATCGCGGAGCGAGTCGCCATGCTCGACCACTTGAGCGAGGGGCGCTTCGAGTTCGGGACCGGACGGGGCTCGTCCACCACCGAGCAGAAGGGCTTCGGCATCCAGACACCAGAGCTCACGCGCGAGATGGTCGCCGAGACGCTCCCCGAGATCGTGGCCATGTGGCGGGACGAGCCGTACTCGCACGAGGGGACGTTCTTCTCGATGCCCGAGCGCAACGTCCTGCCCAAGCCCTACACCCGTCCGCACCCGCCGATCTGGATGGCGGCGGGCAGTCCCAGCACGTTTGAGCTGGCGGCCAAGCTCGGGGTCGGGGTGCTCTGCTTCGCCTTCACGCCGCCCCAGGTGCTGACGCCGCTCATCGCCAAGTACAAGGAGATGATCCAGGACTGCACCGATCCGGTCGGCGCCTACGTCAACGACAACGTCATGATCACCACCCAGATGCTCTGCATGGAGGACGGCGCTCGGGCACGCAAGGCGTTCCTGGACGCCGACTCGAACTACCACTTGAGCCTGGTCTTCCGCTACCTCGACACGTTCCCCAAGCCCAAGGGCATTCCCGAGTGGCCCGAGACGATCCCGGCGGCCACGCCCGACCAGGTGGAGGCCATGATCGAGAGCCGGACGGTTGCGATCGGCGACCCCGAGGAAGTGGCCCGGTCAGTGGAGACCTTCGTCGACACCGGTGCCGACCAGCTTGCGTTCGGCATGCTCTCGTCGTCCATGGAGCGCGAGACCTGCCTGGAGGCGGTCGAGACGTTCGGCAAGCACGTGCTGCCACAGTTCGACAAGGACCCGGTCCACTCGACCACCCGCCAGCGGGAGGCCCAAGTCAGGTGATCGCGGCGGCCATCCCCACGATGGGCTTGTTGAGTGGCTTGCCGCCCATCGAGCCGAAGAATGTCGCCGACCCGAAGCTGAAGATCCCCCCGTCAGAGGCCACCTCCCAGTAGCCGAACCCTGTGGGGGTGGCGGCCATCTCCACGATCGGCTTGTTGAGCGGCGTGCCGCCCATCGAGCCGTAGAACGTCGCGGAGCCGAAGCTGAAGATCCCCCCGTCAGAGGCCACCTCCCAGTAGCCCTTGCCTGTCGGGGTGGCGGCCATCCCGACGATGGGTGCGTTGAGCGGCTTGCCGCCCATCGAGCCGTAGAACGTCGCCGACCCGAAGCTGAAGATCCCCCCGTCGGAGGCCACCTCCCAGTAGCCCTTGCCTGTCGGGGCTGCGG
>JAJYWG010000018.1 GCA_021791615.1 Actinomycetes bacterium | reverse complement strand
CCGGCCCACAGGATCACCGCCGCGACGGCGAGGATGGCGAGCTGGCGGGCGGTCAGGCCGGCGAGGAGCTTGTCGGGCCGCTCGAAATCGGCGGGTATCCGAACGCGGCCGCGGTCACGCTCGGGGTCCCGGGCGGCCGGGCTCACAGCCCGACTCCCGCCGCGAGGGCCTTGGCGCCCTTGTAGACGACGATGTCGCGCACCACCCGGCCGATGCCGCCGTGGCTGCGCGAGCCGGAGAACACGAACCGGGCGACCCAGCCGGGGATCTTCACCAGCACCCAGCACAGGCACGCCGAGACGAGCAGGTCGACCAGGCCGCCGGTCGAGGCGATCCCCAAGTTGGCCGGCCCTCCCGTCGCGAGGAACACCCGCAGCGCGGTGATGAGGACGAGGGACTGGGCGACCTGGACGGCCAGGGCGCCGAGGAACGCCCGCCACCACAACTTGGCCAGGCCCTCGGTCTGGGGCAGGGCGTGGCAGACGAGGCAGATCGGGGCGGAGACGACGAGCAGGATCACCACGGCGAGGCGCACGACGTAGGTGGCGAGCACGACCATGGCGAGCACGGCGACGACCCCGCCGACGAGCACGACGAAGATGCCGCCCGAGGCGAGCGAGCCCAAGACGAGTTGGCGCAGCACGACCGCCGCCTGGGCGGGGTCGACACCCTGGCCCATCACCGCGGCGGAGAGGGAGTCGGCGGTCGAGATCACGAGGCCGGCGACCGACAGGCTGGCGTTGACCGCTATGGCGGCGACGACAATCCGTGGCAGCACGTCACGCAGAGCGGTGCGGGTCTGGAGGGTCTCGTGTCCCATGACGATCGCCCCGCCGACGAGCACGAAGAGCACCAAGAAGGCATCGGCGATGCCTTCGGTCATCGCCCACAGCTGGCCGACCCGGGACTGGGCGGTGACGTTGGGGGTGGCAAGGAGGGTGTGGCCGAGCAGGGTGAGGACCGGGTCGAGCGCGGCGGTGACGAGGTCTCTGAACCAGCTGTCGATCGCGGCTTCGATGTGGCCGGTGATGTCGAACAGGCCCGGCGAGGGTTGGCTGCCGCCCGACACCGACCCGCCGCTCCCCGGCGCCGGGGTGGTGGGTGCGGTGGTGCCGCCGGGGCCGACCCCGATGCCGGGAGGGCCGTCCCCCGAGCCGCTGTAGCCCGGCGGCGTCGTGGTCGTGGTCGTGGTCGGTGCCTGGTGGGCGGTGAGCACGATGGCCGGCATGCCCCCCGCCGTGTGCAGGCCGCCCGGCGTGCCGGGGGCGTCAGGCGTGGCGCCATGGCGGCTTGCGCCGAGGGCGAGCAGCGCGACCAGGGCGAGCAACGCGACGGCCAGCACACGCCGCCGCGCTCGCAGAATCCGGGGTCGAAGGATCGGGGGCAGCCGGGTCATGCTCAGCCCACGATCGAGGCGAGGATCGACACCAACAGCGGGGCCAAGATGGCGAGGGCGTAGCCGACCGCGGCGGACTTGAGGGCCACCTTTGCCTTTTCGACCTGGCCGGGGTCGCCGCCGGCGGTCAGGTAGCGCAGCCCCCCGATGGTGAGGAACAACGTGGCGACCCCGGCCAGGATGCCGACGATCCAGTTGCGCAGGTTGTTGATCACCCCCGACAGGCTCGGGGCGCTCCCGCCGCCCTGCGCGAACGCTGGCGCCGCGAAGACGACGAGCAGCACGACGCCAAGCGCCAAGGCGAGCGCCAGACGGCGAAGCATCACCCGTAGCATCGGGTGGGTTTGGCGGCGGGCCGCCAGCCGCCGGGCTCGTGCTCGCAGGCCCTCGATGGTGGGGTGGGTGGGATGTCTCGTGGTGATCTCCTCGGCTCGGCCCCGGCGTGGGTGCCGGTGGCGGTGGTGGGGTCGGCGCGACAGGCCCGGGTGGGCCAGGCTGGGCACGTCACCTCCTCGGTGTCGGACTCGATTGACGCTTGTCCGATCGGCGGTCCACGGTCGGCTCCTGTCGGCGACGATCCCCATGTAGAGAACACCCCGATTCGGGCCGTTTTTGGACAAGATCGATCGCCGAGTAGTCCGAGCTTTGGAGAAAGCGCCGGGTAGCGACCTCGGCGCGCCGGCGCCGTTTGTGGGCCGCCCAGTAGCCGATCCCGAGGCGCTCGGCCTCCTCGGCGAGGTCGATGCCGCCGATGCGGGTCTCGCCGATCAGCTCGGCGTCGGCCTCGTCGATCACCCCGGCGGCGACCACCCGGGCCAGCACCAGGTCGGGGTGACCCCACGGTCGGGGCGGGGCGGTCGAGACCGGTTCGGACCCGGGCCGGGCGCGCTCGGCCAGCTCGGCCTCGAGGAGCCGGGTGGCGCCCTTGCGAGCCTGCCAGCGCAGCCACGACGCCACCCGGGGCCGCCCTGGCCGGCAGCGCCCGACGGCGGCGACAAAGGCGGTGAGGGCCTCGGCCTCGAGGTCGTCGGCCTTGCCGGGGCAGGCCTCGGTGAGGGGTCGGATCGTCCGGCGCAAGCCGGGGAGGAGCACCCCGGCCAGCCCGACGGTCCAGCGGCCGCCTTCGACTTGGGCGCGGGCGACGAGCTCGGCCACGATCGCGTCGCGCGCCGCGAAGGGGGTCGAGGGGTGCAGCAAGCGGGCCTTCAGCTCCCCGAGGGGGATCAGCCGGTCGGGCAGGCCGGCGACGGTGGTGCCGTCGAGGGCGAGGGGGCCCGGTCCGCTCACCAGCAGCGTGAAGGTGCGCTCCAAGGTGTCGAACGGCGAGTCGGTGAGGCGACGGCGGCGGGTGGCCATGTGGGCTCCTTTCAACTTCGGAGCCGTGATCGCGCCACACGAGGTCCCCCGCTTTTCCCCCGCTTTTCCCCCGCTCGGGGCTGGTGGGGGACTCCCCCACTACCGGGGGAGCCGGCCGGGGCGACCGCCACGGTGCCGGCGTCGGCCCAGGTCATTGCGGTGGGGTAGCCACGTGCGTGCCCGCGGGGTACTCGCCGCCGGAGAGCCGCGGGCGGCAAGAGAAATTCTTCTGCGAACAGTCCTGACCGGCGGTGGAACTGGCCCGAGACGACCACTACCCCACTGGTGGGGTAGTGGTCCCCCACTGGTGGGGTAGTCGGTTCCCCCGCCGCCCTCTCCTGGAGGGTCGCGGGCAACCGCTGTGGTCGACCTACCGGTCCGAGACGAGGCGGTAGCGGCGGGGCGAGGCCGAGACGAGGCGCGCCTCTACCTGGTGGCCCACCAGACCTTCCTCGGTTCGATCGTCGCTGTCCACTACCCGACGGTGCCTTCCCGGCTCAGAACGTTACAGCGGACACTGTAACGTGGTGCTCATGTCCACCCTTGCCGAGACCCGGCTCGACGCGCTGGCCCGAGTAGGCAGAGCGTTGGCCGACCCGACCCGATGCCGGTTGCTGCTGGCCCTCCTCGAAGGTCCGGCCTACCCGAGTGACCTGGCAGGCCGCCTCGGGCTCACCCGAGCCAACACGAGCAACCACCTAACCTGCCTGCGGGGCTGCGGGCTGGTGCTGGCCGAGCCGGAGGGCCGCCAGGTCCGCTACCAGCTGGCCGACGCCAACCTGGCCCACGCGCTGGGGGACCTGGCCGACGTGGTCCTTGCCGTCGACACCGACCAGCCCTGCCTCAACGGCCCGGTGACCGAGACTGGGGCGAGCGGCTGATGGGCCACGACCACGGACACGGGACCGCCACCGCGGCGGGCAAGCAGCGGGGCCGGCTCGCCGTGGTGCTCGGGATCACGCTGACGATCCTCGCCGTCGAGGTGGTGGGCGGGGTGCTCGCCCACTCGTTGGTGCTCATCGCCGATGCCGGCCACATGGCCACCGACGCGGCCGGCATCGGCCTGTCGCTGCTGGCGGTGTGGTTCGCCGGACGCCCTGCGAGCGACGCTCGCACCTTCGGCTACCAACGAGCCGAGATCCTCGCCGCGGTGATCAACGCCGTCTTGCTGTTCGGCGTCGGCGCGTTCATCCTCGTCGAAGCGGCTCGCCGCCTCGCTCACCCCGAGACGGCCACAGCGGGATTGATGGTCGTCTTCGGGGTGATCGCCCTGGCCGGCAACGCCGCCAGCCTGGCCCTGTTGCGACGAGGACAGGGCGAGAGCCTGAACGTACGTGGCGCCTTCCTCGAGGTGCTCTCCGACTTTCTCGGTGCGGCGGCCGTGCTCGCCGCCGCCGCGGTCATCGCCGGCACCGGCTTCGAGCGGGCCGACGCCCTGGCCTCGATCTTCATCGGCGTGCTGATCCTACCCCGCACCGCCAGGCTGCTACGCGACGCCGTCGACGTGCTCCTCGAAGCCACCCCGAAGCACATCGACCTGGCGGAGGTCCGCGGCCACATGTGCGAGACCCCGGGGGTGCTCGACGTCCACGACCTCCACGCCTGGACGATCACGAGCGGCATCCCCGTCCTCTCGG
>JAJYWG010000381.1 GCA_021791615.1 Actinomycetes bacterium | reverse complement strand
AAGAAGGCGTCGTGGACGACGTCCTCACCGTCCTGGCGGCTGCCGCTGAGGAGCCAGGCGAGGCGCACCATGACCGACCAGTTCGCTCGATAGAAGTCTTCGAACTCCGTCATCTGCGGCCGTCGGCCCTGGATGGATCGCACGGTCCTTAGACGCGCAGCTCCTCCCAAAGGTTGCACCGGACTGGATCATGGAAGGCGCCGAGAACCGTCCCCTACCAGCGAGGACGGGACCCGGATCTCGTGACCCCGATCGCCGGCAGGGAGACACCTCGGGGTGCGCACCGCCATAAGCGACCCGCTGTTTGGAGATCAGTGAGCGATCTCGCCGCCGAGTGACCGGAGGACGCGGAACTCGTTGCCGTCCGGGTCGGCCATCACCACCCAGCTGACGTCGGCCGCTTGTCCGACATCGACGCGGCGGGCGCCGAGCGACTCGAGTCGCGCGACTTCCATTGCTTGGTCCTCGGGTCGCAGGTCGAGGTGGAGACGATTCTTCCCCGCCTTTTCTTCGGGCACGCGGAGAAACAGAAGATCTGGAGCGGCCCCGTCTTGGGGACTGCCCGCCGGTGGCTCGAGCACGACCTCCCCGTCGTCTTCGTGCGCTCTCCGCCATCCGAGAGCAGCCTGCCAGAAGGCGGCGAGGCCCGAAGGGTCGGTCGTGTCGAAGCACATGCACTGGATGCCGAGCGCCATGCCAGCATCATGGCTCGTCACGGGACGTCTCTGCCCCCACTATCCCGACCGCCTCTCAAGTGTCCGCTACCGTCGGGTCGGCGGACGCCCTGCGGGGCAATGAGGGAAGGGTGCTAACTTTCGCCTGCGCTGGTTCAGGCCGATGTGCGTAGCGCCGAAGTGACGCTCCACGACTTCCTGAGCTGGAGATGTGGAAGGTCCCCCCGCTATCGCGTGGAGTCTCCGGCTGGCAGCGCTCGTCAGCCCAGGCCAGCGGCTCATGCGAACACGCCACTCCTTGGTTGTCCGCGAAAGAGGGCACCGACGAGCCTGTTGCACGAACCCCCAACCGATCTGCGAAGTCCCTGGTAGCGCGCGCGTGAGATCCACCACCTGACCAGCCGCGATGGCGACGATTGGGGCCATGGCCTACAACTTCGTCGCTCCAGAGCGCGACCAGCTCTACTTGCTGCCTCCGTCGCTCTCGGACTGGCTGCCTGAGGACCACCTGGCGTGGTTCGTCCTCGACTGCGTCGAGGAGATGGACCTCACCGCCTTCTATGCCGACTACCGCGAGGACGGCTGGGGAGGAGCGGCCCATCACCCGAAGACCATGGTGGCTCTCCTCGTCTACGCCTACTGCCTGGGTGTGCGATCGTCCCGTCAGATCGAGCGGGCCTGCCACGTCGACGTCGCCTTCCGGGTGATCTGCGCCGGGCTCTTCCCCGACCACACGACGATCGCCCGGTTCCGCCAGCGCCACGAAGATGCGCTCAAGTCCATCTTCACCACATCCTTGCGGTTGTGCGCGAAGGCCGGGATGACGAGCGTCGGCATCGTGGCGTTGGACGGGACCAAGATGGCCGCCGACGCCTCTATGTCAGCCGACCGCACCAAGCAGACCATCGACGACGCGGTCGAAGAGATGTTCGCCGATGCCACGGCGACCGACGCGGCCGAAGACGCGCAGTTCGGCGACGAGCGCGGTGACGAGCCGCCGGTGATGCTGCGAGGACGGGCAGACCGAAAGCGCCGCTTCAAGCAGGCCAAAGAGCTCCTCGACAAGGAGCTGGCACAGGAGCGCAAGGCCCACGAGGCACACCTCGAAGAGCGAGCGGCCGAAGAGGCGCGTCGGGGCAAGAAGCTGCGCGGCCGCAAGCCCAAGGCACCCCAGGACAAGGCCGGCGCCAAGGAGAAGAAGGTCAACACGACCGATCCCACATCCAAGGTGATGTCGACCGCCAAGGGCTTCCTCCAGGGCTACAACGCTCAGGCGGTCGCCAACGAAGACCAGGTGATCGTCGCAGCCTCGGTCACCGACGAGCAGAACGACCTGGGTCAGCTCCACCCGATGATCGAGGCGACCGAGGCTTCCCTCGCTCAAGCCGGCATCGAAGATCGACCCGGGAAACTCTTGGCCGACGCCGGCTACTGCTCCGAGGAGAACCTGGCTGACCTGGACGACGACGATCCCGACACCTACGTCGCCACGCGCAACATGAAGAAGAACCAGACCCCGCGCACCGGCCGACGGGGGCCGCTCAGGAAAGACGCAACGCTCGTCGAGAAGATGGACCGCAAGGTGTCCAACAAGGCCGGCCGCGCCCTCTACCGCAAGCGCCAGCACCTCATCGAGCCGGTCTTCGGGCAGATCAAGGACGGGCGCCACATCCGCGGCTTCATGCGCAGAGGCAAGGCCGCCGCCACATCGGAGTGGAAGCTCGTCTGTGGGACCCACAACCTCTTGAAGCTCTACCGGCGCGCGCTTGGTGACGCATCGGCAGCGCCCTACAGCCGGATGGCCGGCGGGATCGCCTGCTGACGGGCGAGCCGACAGTCGCGTCGACGACGCACCCCGGTCGGCGATCCGATCGTGCGGTGCCCATCGGCGAATGACGGTGACGTCCAGCCTCGTCACGGCTCCCTTGCTGTTCACGCAACAGGCTCCGACTGTCCGCGAAACTCCGTCGGGGGACCGGAGTTTTCGTGTCCAGAAAGCTCTTCGCGGCACTACCAGGGCCTTTTCGAAACGCTCGATTGGCGAGTTCGAGCGTCTTTCCTGCCGCCGGACGCGGCAAAGCTGGCCATGGCGCGCACCCGGGACCCCCGCGAACTGCCATCAGGGCTGCCTGACGCCCGCATAACACGGTGGCGAGCCATCCGGTCGAACGCCACGCGGTGCACCGGCGCGAGCAACTTCCAATAAAGAAAGCCCGGTATGCCACGGGGGCGGAACGCGGCTACCTGGTGAAGGACACCTTGACCGGCGCGGTACCCGAGCCAGGCATCACCGGGGAGCCATCCGACGCTCCGCAGCACCAACTCGCCCGACTCGACCCAGGCGATGCGCCACCAGTCGACGAGCGCTCCCGGCACCACGGCCGCGGGCCTACGTCGTCGAAGCCGCTCCCCTACGAGGCGCCCGAGGACAAGGCGGGCCATCCACCCGGGTGCGGCACCGTACCAGCTGAGCCGCCCGCCGATCGACCCCAGATCGTGCACGACCACTTCCTCGGTACCCGGGGGGATGGTGACATCGACGACGACGGAGTAGACACCATCGACCAGGCCGTCACGGCGCTTGAGCAGCGAGCGAGTTACCTCCTCGTCCTGGTCGTCGAGCGCGGCGGCGAGGGCGCCCTCGACGCCCATCGGCGTGACCGACCACGCCCGTCTCGCCCGTTCGGCGTCGACCACCACCACCTCGGTGACGAGACTCTCGATCAACGCATGACTCACCGAACGATCGACCGGCGTCACGAGGTCGACCCAGTACGACGAGAGGTGCGGCGTGAGCCACGGGATGTCGAGAATGCGACGGGGACGCAGACCCCGGACACGGGCGTACGCAGCGATCATCTCGCGGTAGGTCGTGACCTCCGCGCCGCCGATCTCATAGACGCCGGGAGCGACGTGGAGCGACTCCTCCAGATAAGCCAGCAGGTCGACGAGGGCAATAGGCTGGATCCGGGTGCGCACCCATCGGGGACAGACCATGGCCGGCAGTCGCTCGGTCAGGTAACGGAGCATCTCGAAGGAGATGCTGCCCGAGCCGAACACCACCGCGGCCCGCAGCTCGACGACCGCCACGCCGGCGGCGGCGAGGGCCGAACCCACCTCGTGCCGGCTGGCCAGGTGTGCGGAGGTCGGAGCGTCCCCGAGGGCTCCGACATAGATGATCCGGCCGACGCCGGCCTGCGCGGCAGCCCGACCGAAGGCGGTGGCAAGACGGAGGTCGACATCGCGGAATCCACCACCGGCGGCCATCGAATGGACGAGGTAATAGGCGACCTCGACAGCACCCAGGGCGTCGGCGGTCGCGCCTTCGTCGCCCACGTCAACGGCAATGGCCCTCGCCTCCGTCGGGAGGGTGGCGAGGGATCGGCCAAGGGCGACCACGTCGTGCCCGCCATCGAGCAACCTGGCCGTGAGGGCACGTCCGACAAAGCCAGAAGCCCCGGCGATGGCAACGATCATCGGGAGCCTTTCCAAGAGAGGAACCAGTATCGCAGGTCAGCAGCCAGGCACCCGCGTCGCTCCCGAGCGGATGACCGGCTTACGCGCGTCCTCTGCCAGGTCGACGAGGGGGGCGCTCCGGTGCGTGCGCATGGAGGCCGGTACCCTCCGGCTGCGCAGGGTGCCGTTCTTGACCGGGTGCTTCCAGCGGGTGACCCCGTCTGTGCCCGGGGCCTTCAAGCGGCCGTAGCGGTAGGCGGCACGCTGGTCGAACTTC
>JAJYWG010000404.1 GCA_021791615.1 Actinomycetes bacterium | reverse complement strand
ACGTAAGACCTCTGCAATCCCAGGAGGCCGTCCCCGGTGAGGCCAGAACCGACCCTGGCAACAGGCGAGGAACCCCGAGAAGGGGTGCAGCGTGAGTGATCACTATCGCTCACTCGGCTGCAACGGTGCAGAGGCAGGCGCGCCGTGAGCGCTGTCGGCCCGCACGACGGGACGGTTGCCGCCGCACCCGGCTCCGGGGGCACCGGCGCGGCGGACCCGCAGGGGCCGTCGGTCGAGATCTCCGGGATCCGAGCCGCCTACGGCCGCATCGAGGTGCTCCACGGGGTCGACCTCAGCGTGCCGGCCGGGAGCGTGTTCGCGCTCCTCGGGCCCAACGGCGCGGGCAAGAGCACCCTGCTCAAAGTGGCCAGCGGCCGCCTCCGCCCGACGGCGGGGACCGTGCACATCGACGGCGTGCCGCTCCGCCGGGAGACGCCCGAGGCACTGGCCCGCAGCGGGGTGTGCTCGATCCCCGAAGGCAGGGGCATCTTTCCCAACTTGAGCGTCCGCGACAACTTGCGGATGTGGACCTACTGCGGGGGGGTGACGCGCGCCGACGCCGAGGGGCGGGCCTACGAGCGGTTCCCCCGTCTGGGAGAGCGGCGGCGCCAGCTCGCCGGCACCCTCTCGGGGGGAGAGCAGCAGATGCTCGCCATCTCCCGGGCGCTGGTCGGCTCGCCCCGGCTCCTGTTCCTCGACGAGATCTCGATGGGGCTCGCGCCGCTGGTGGTGGCCGAGCTCTACGAGCTGGTCGGCCAGATCTCGTCGGACGGCGTCACGGTGGTGGTGGTCGAGCAGTTCGTCTCCGCCGTGCTCTCGGTGGCGTCGCACGCGGCGATCATGGTGCACGGCCGCGTCGTACGGGAGGGAGTTCCCGACCAGTTGGCCGACGCCGCGCTCGGCGCGTACCTGTCGAAGGACGGCTGAGCGGCCACCGTCCCGGACGAGCCGACCGGACCGGCTCGCCCCGGCTGCCTATGCTCGCAGCGTGCCGGTCATGTCGGCCGCCTACCTCGCCACCCTCGGCGCCACGGCCGTCGGGAGCGCGTTGCTCGTCTGGGCCGCCCGGGCGCTCCCGGCGCCGGGGGTCCGCTGGATCGAGCGCTTTCTTGCCGTGCTCCTCCTGGCGGTGAGCGTCGCGTGGATCGTGACGTCGACGACCCAAGGCGCGTGGTCGTGGGCCACGTCGCTCCCGCTGCCACTGTGCGACGTGGCCACGCTGGTCGCGGCGGCGGCGCTGTGGTGGCGCCGTCCGACCGCGGTCGAGCTCACGTACTTCTGGGGGCTGGCGGGCACGCTCCAAGCGCTCCTCACCCCCGACGTCCAGGTCGGGTTCCCGAGCATGGAATTCCTGGAGTACGTCCTGGCGCACGCCGGGATCGTGGCCGCCGCGCTCTTCTTGGTGGTCGGGGAGCGGATCGAGCCCCGTCAGTGGTCGGCGGCGAAGGTCTTCGCGATCACGTTGGCGTACACCGGGGTGGTCGGGGCCGCCGACGCCGCGACCGGCGGTGACTACATGTTCCTGCGCCATCCCCCCGCGGCCACCACGCTGCTCTCGGTCCTGGGTCCCTGGCCGTGGTACCTGGTCTCGGCCGCCGGTGTGGCCGTCGTCCTGCTGGCGGCGCTGGAGGCGCCGTTCTGGTGGCGCCGGCGCCGCTCGGCGTCGCGACCTGCAGGTCCGGTGGGCCCTGCGCCCGTCGCGTCGGCTTGACCGGGGCCTGCCGGGACCGCCGTTCGTCCACGGTGCGGCGAGCCGCCCTCCTCAGCCCGTCGGGCCTGTCGCATCGGCGAGCGTCACGGTGATCGACGCCAAAGCCGAGGGATCCGGCCCCAGGACCTCGGTCGTGAGCACCGCCACCCCCCCCGCCTCTCGCACGTCCGCCTCGGCTTGGAGCAGGGTGGCCAATCGCTCGGGGGTGTCGACGACATGCAGGCGTTCCACCCCCGCGCGCATCGAGCGCTTCGCCGCCGTCTTCTCCCGCCGGACGGCGCCGAGCACGTGTGCTGCCATGTCCAGCACGGGGGTCGCTGCCTCGGTGTCGTCTTCGGGGGCCGAGCCGCCTGCCTCGCGGGGGTCGCCGAGCTCGGCGTGCGTCGGCCACGGGGCCCGGTGGACCGAGCCGTCGTGCCACCAGCGCCATGCCTCCTCGGTGGCGAAGGGGAGGAAAGGGGCGAACAGCCGCAGCACGACCGACAGCGTGATGGCCAGGGTCGCCCGAGCCGAGGTGGTGGCCGGTCCCAGCCCATCTCCGGCACCGCCGGCACCGTACGCTCGCGTCTTGACCAGCTCGAGGTAGTCGTCGCAGAAGGACCAGAAGAACGTCTCGGCGACCTCGAGGGCCCGGGTGTAGTCGAACGCTTCGAACGACGCCGTGGCCTGTGCGACGACCGCCGAGAGCCTGACGAGCAGGTCTCGATCGAGTGGGGTTGTCACGGCTGTACGCCCGGGGACCGCTCCGTCGCCCAGCCGCCCGAGGACGAATTTCGACGCGTTCAGGATCTTGATGGCCAGGCGACGCCCGACTTTCATCTGGCCTTCGTCGACGGCGGTGTCGGTCCCGGGTCGCCCGCTCGCGGCCCAGTAGCGGACGGCATCGGCGCCGTGGCGTTCGAGCAGGGGCAGCGGCGTGACGACGTTGCCTTTGGACTTGGACATCTTCTTGCGATCGGGATCGAGGACCCACCCCGAGATGGCCGCGTGAGCCCATGGCAGGCAGCCCATCTCGAGCTCGCTGCGTACCACCGAGGAGAACAGCCAGGTGCGAATGATGTCGTGGGCCTGCGGGCGCAGGTCCATCGGGAAGACCCGCGCGAACAGGTCGGGGTCGTCCTCCCACCGGCCGGCGATGAGCGGGGTGAGCGACGAGGTCGCCCACGTGTCCATGACGTCGGGGTCACCGATGAAGCCACCGGGCATCCCTCGGTCGGCCTCGCGGTACCCGGGGGGCGCGTCGGTGGACGGGTCGACCGGCAGCCGGTCCTCCGGAGCGACGATGGGGTCGTCGTAACGAGGCGAGCCGCCGGCATCGAGCGGGTACCACACGGGGAACGGCACGCCGAAGTACCGCTGGCGGCTGATGTTCCAGTCGCTGCCAAGCCCCTCCACCCAGGAGCGGTAGCGGTGGGACATGTACGGCGGGTGCCACTCGAGCTCGTCGCCCCGGGCGAGGAGCTGCGGGCGCAGGTCGAGGGTCCTGATGAACCACTGGCGAGACGAGACGATCTCGAGAGGCCGTTCGCCTTTCTCGAAGAATTTCACCGGATGGGTGATCGGCCGGGGCTCGCCCACCATCGCGCCGCTGTCGGCCAAGAGCTCGACGATCCGGGCCTGGGCCTGACGGACCGTCCGGCCGGCGAGCTCGTCGTACACGCGCCCGGCGGCCTCCGGGTCGGCCGACTCCCAGCCAGGAGCTCCCCACGTGACGGGTTCGAGCCGGCCGTCGCGCCCGACGATCGTCCGGGTGGCCAGGCGCAGCTCGCGCCACCACGTGACGTCGGTCGTGTCGCCGAAGGTGCAGACCATCGCGATCCCCGTGCCTTTGTCGGGCTCGGCCAGCGGATGGGCGACGACCGGCACGCTCACCCCGAAGAGCGGGGTGAGCACGGAAGTGCCCACCAGGGACTGGTACCGGCGGTCGTCGGGATGGGCCACCAGGGCAACACAGGCGGGGAGCAGCTCCGGACGGGTCGTGTCGATCTCGACGCGACTCCCGTTCTCTGCGGCGAACGCCAGGCGGTGGTACGCGCCGGGCCGTTCCCGGTCCTCGAGCTCTGCCTGGGACACGGCGGTGCCGAAGTCGACGTCCCACAGGGTCGGTGCCTCGTGCTGGTACGCGTGACCGCAGCGCAGCAGGTGCAGGAAGCTGCGCTGCGAGGCACGCCGAGCGGTCTCGCCGATGGTTGCGTAGGTGAGGTCCCAGTCCACCGAGAGACCGAGCGTTCGCCACAGCGTCTCGAACACCTTCTCGTCGGCGACCGTGAGCTGTTCGCACAGCGCCACGAAGTTCGGGCGGGAGATCGCCACCGGCTTGTCGGGTGGCGGATCCTGCGGCGTGAAGTCGGGGTCGTGGGCGAGCGTCGGGTCGCATCGAACCCCGAAGTAGTTCTGGACCCGGCGCTCGGTCGGCAGCCCGTTGTCGTCCCACCCCATCGGGTAGTAGACATCCTTGCCCTGCATTCGCTGGTACCGGGCCACCGTGTCGGTGTGGGTGTAGGAGAACACGTGGCCGATGTGCAGGGACCCCGAGACCGTCGGAGGGGGCGTGTCGATGGAGAAGACCCCGGCTCGGTCGGCTCGCCGGTCGAAACGGTAGGTGCCCTCGGACTGCCACGTCGCGTCCCACTTCGCCTCGAGGCCGTCGAGCACCGGGCGGTCCGGCACGCGATGGGGGCCGGACCGCGGGGGAGCAGTTCGGGTCGGGTCGGGCTCGGGAGGGGGAGCGGGAGCGGACGAAGCCATGATCGAGTTACCGTACCCGGGTGCTGCACCTCCACGACACCGCGACGGGATCGCTCCGGAGACTGTCCGTGCGCGATCCCGGGCGCGTATCGATCTACGTCTGCGGGCCCACCGTCTACGACTTGCCCCATCTGGGGCACGGACGCTACGCGCTGGTCTTCGACGTGCTCCGTCGGTTCCTGCTCTTTTCGGGGCTCGACGTGCACTACGTGTCCAACGTCACCGACGTCGACGACCACATCATCGAACGGGCGGCCGCAGAAGGCAGGACGGAGAGCGACGTCGCCTCCGAGTACGAGGGTCGGTGGTGGGAGGCGATGGACGCGCTCGGCGTCCTACGGCCTGACGAGACGCCCCACGCCACCGGGTACGTCGACCAGATGGTCGCGCTGGTCGCCGACCTGGCCCGCCGAGGGGCGGCCTACGAGACCGCCGACGGCGTCTACCTCGAAGTCAGCCGCGTACCCGGTTATGGGCTGCTCGCTCTCCAGCCCCTCGAGACCCTGCGCGCCGGTGCGCGGGTCGCTTCGGCCGAGGAGAAGCGCTCGCCACTCGATTTCGTGCTGTGGAAGAAGGCCAAGGCGGGCGAGCCGACCTGGCCCTCGCCGTGGGGTCCCGGTCGCCCCGGTTGGCACACCGAGTGCGTGGTGATGTCCTTGGACCTCCTCGGCGACGGCTTCGACCTGCACGGCGGTGGCCAGGACCTCGCATTCCCGCACCACGAGAACGAGCGCGCGCAGGCGGTGGCCGCGGGAAGGGAGTTCGCCCACCACTGGATGCACAACGGCTGGGTGATGGTCGGGGGCGAGAAGATGTCGAAGTCCCTCGGGAACTTCACCTCGCTCACCGATCTGCTGGCTCGCAGCGACCCGCGCGCCTACCGACTGCTCGTCCTGCGCTCCCACTACCGCTCGCCGATCGAGGTCACCGCGGCCACGGTGGCCGATGCCGAGAAGGGCCTCGAGCGTCTCGACGGACTGGCCCGGCGCTTCCATCTGCCCCCGATCCTCGACGACGTCCCAGGAGGCTTTGTCGTAGCCGAGACCGCCGGGACGCAAGATCTCGATACCGAAGCCGTGCGCCGGTTCTCCGCCCGCATGGAGGACGACCTGGACACCCCCGGTGCACTCGCCGGGATCTTCGACCTCGTCGGGCAGTCGCATGCCGCTGCCGACGAGCGGGGTACCGAGGATGCCGTGGCATTGCGGACCGCACGCACCGTCGCTGTCTTGTGCGGGGCGCTGGGGCTGTCGCTGCAAGGAGCGGTCGGTCAAGTGGACGCCGAGGCGGCCAAGCTGGCGGCAGAGCGGGACGTCGCCCGCACGGCCCGCGACTGGGCACGGGCGGACGCGTTGCGCGAGGAGCTCGTCGCATTGGGCTGGACGGTCGAAGACGGGCCCCGCGGCACCGTGCTGCGGCGCTGATCGTCCGGTTGCAGCGCACGCGGGGCCTCGGATGCTAGCGTCCTCGCCACGAAATCCCGGCAGGAGCCGGTGCAGAGAGAAGAGAAGGGGGATCGCCGCCGTGGCATCCGGAACGGTCAAGTGGTTCAACGCTGAGAAGGGCTTCGGCTTCATCTCTCAGCCCGGTGGTGGAGCCGACGTGTTCGTCCACCACTCTGCTATCCAGATGAGCGGGTACCGGGTGCTCGAAGAGGGCCAGGCGGTCGAGTTCGAAGTGGAGGAAGGGCCGAAAGGGCTGATGGCCAAAGACGTGCGCCCGGTGGCCGGCAGCCCGTCAGGCGCCTGACATCTGGTTGGCGCCACGCTCTTTTGGCAGGCGCCCGATGTCCGGCGGCAGCCTCGGATCCGCTTGGGAGTCCCGGCCGGCGGTCGGGGCTCACGCTGGTCCCACGCGCCGTGCGCCCACATTTGTTACCATTGGGTAACTGACACCTGCCGCCCGGAAGCACCTGGGGTCCTGGCTTCGGTACCGGGGATCGACCGCGATCCCCGCGATGCGGACCGCTCCGGAGCGCAGACCATCACGACTGCGACCAAGGAGGTCTGCCATGCCGGAGTTCTCGATGGAGCTGAACGAGGACCAGCTCCAGATCCAGAAGTGGGTCCACGACTTCGCCGAGAACGTCGTGCGGCCGGCCGGGCACGAATGGGACGAGCGGGAGGAGACCCCGTGGCCCATCATCCAGGAGGCGGCCAAGATCGGCCTGTACTCCTTCGACTTCATCGCCAACTGCTTCATGGACCCGACCGGTCTGCAGATGGCGCTGGTCAACGAGGAGATGAGCTGGGGAGACGCCGGCATCGCGCTTGCGATCTTCGGGTCGACGCTCGCCGTCGCCGGGATCTTTGCCAACGGCACGCCTGAGCAGCAGGGCGAGTGGATCCCGCAGTGCTTCGGCACGCCCGACGACGTGAAGCTGGCCGCGTTCGGCGTGTCGGAGCCCGACGCCGGCTCGGACGTCTCGTCTCTCAAGTCACGCGCCGTCTACGACGAGGCCAAGGACGAGTGGGTCTTGAACGGGACCAAGACCTGGATCACCAACGGCGGGCTTGCCAACACCCACGTGCTGGTGCTGTCGGTAGACCCCGAGCTCGGGAGCCGGGGCCAGGCCAGCTTCGTCGTGCCCGAGGGGACCCCCGGCATCCGCCAGGGGCAGAAGTTCCAGAAGATGGGCATCCGGGCCTCGCACACCGCTGAAGTGATCTTGGAGGACTGCCGTGTCCCCGGGCGCTGCCTCCTCGGCGGCAAGGAGAAGCTCGACGAGCGCCTCGCCCGGGCGCGCGAAGGCAAGAAGACGTCCACCCAGGCCGCGATGGCCACCTTCGAGGCGTCCCGCCCGCTGGTGGGCGCGCAGGCGGTCGGCATCGCCCGGGCCGCCTACGAGTTCGCTCTGGACTACGCGAAGGAGCGGCGGCAGTTCGACAGGGCGATCATCGAGAACCAGGCGATCGCCTTCAAGCTGGCCGACATGAAGATGCAGACCGACGCGGCTCGGCTGCTCGTGTGGCGGGCGTCGTGGATGGCGCGGACGGGCAAGCCGTTCGTGGCCGGCGAGGGCTCCCAGTCCAAGCTCTATGCCGGGGAGACCGCGGTCTGGGTCACCGAGCAGGCGATCCAGATCCTGGGCGGGTATGGCTACGTGCGCGAGAACCCGGTCGAACGGTGGCACCGCGATTCGAAGATCTACACCATCTTTGAAGGGACGTCCGAGATCCAGCGCCTGGTGATCGCCCGGGCGATCTCTGGCGTGCACGTCCGCTGAGCTCGCGAGGGACGGTCTCGCTCCGGGCGTGGCGATCGCCTCTTTGGGACCCGTCGTCCTGATCGTCGAAGAGCACCGAGCGACCTGAGTTGCCCACGACCACCGTCCTGGTCCTGTGCACCGGCAACGCCGCGCGTTCGGTGATGGCGGGGATCATGCTCCAGGGCCTGGCCGACGAGGCGGGTGCGGGGATCCGGGTGGCGACGGGCGGGACCCACGCCGTCGACAACCAGCCGGTGAGCGCCCGCACGCGGATGGCGCTGCTGTCGGTGGACGCGCCATCGGCCGACGCCGTGTCGCGCCACCGCAGCCACCAGGTCCAAGAGCTCGACTTCGAGAAGGCGGACCTGGTGGTCGCGATGGAGGCCGACCACGTCCGCTACGTCCGGCGCCGTTACCCCCGGGCAGCGGCGCGCACCGCCACCATTCGCAGGCTGTGCCGCGAGCTCCCTCCAGGCCCGCCCGACCTTGGAACGAGGGTCGCGGCGCTCGGCCTCGCCGACGCGGACCTCGGTGACGACGAGGACGTCGCCGATCCCGCCGGTGGCGACGACGCTCGCTACGAGACCTGTGCCCGCGAGCTGCTCGTGCTGTGCCAGGAGCTGGCCGGGCGGCTCTGAGCCGGCGGGTGGCGCTGAGCTCCCGGCGTGGACCGATCAGTCGGCGTGGACCGATCGGAGGCCGGCCCAGGCGAGATCTGCAAGCCTCCCGGCGAGCCGCCGGGCGATCTCGTGGTCGTCGGACTGGCGCAGGGGGTCCGGCGACAGGGCGCTGCGGCCGGCCACCCAGCATCTGCTGGCGCCTTCAGCCATGCCCACCACGGCGTACGCGAGGAACCGCCGGTGGCTCTCGTCGAGGCCGGCCGCGATGAGCGGCTCGATCGCCGCAGCGATCGCATCCTCCACTTTTCGGAGAGCGTCGCTCAGTTCCTCGTCACCGTGGTCCCTTCCGTAGAGAAGGCGGAACGCCGCCTCGTGCGTGACCACCATGTCGAAGTAGGCGGCAAAACCCATCTCCACCTGCTGGCGGGGTCCCGAGGCGGCTCCCACTGCGTCGGCGATGGCGTCCAGCAGCTCCTTGGCGACCGAGTCCGCCAGCTCGAGGTACAAGGCGCGCTTGGAGGAGAAGTGCTGGTACACGAGGGGCTTGGTGACCCCGGCCGCTTCGGCGATGTCGTCCATCGTCGTCGAGCGGTACCCGCGCTCGCCGAAGAGCCTCAGGGCGACCGTGAAGAGCTGATGTCTTCGCTCCTCGGCCGTGAGCCGCCGCGCCGGGCCGGGTTCGCCGGCACGCGGTCCACCAGGACGCGCCCCGCGGGTCGCCGCTGTCCTGTTCAAGGGATGCTCGGGGCTGGAGCGCCGGCGTCGTGCACGCTGAGAGACTACTTGTCGGTGCTGGTGAGAGCGTCGTGGGCGTCTTCGCCCGGCGGCGGACCGGTGCTTGCAGCCGAGGTGCCCAACAGGACCGGAAGGTGCAGCGACTCGAGCAACGGGGCCAGGCGGGCCGGGAGGTCCGAGATGGAAAAAAATCGGCGGGCGATCACCAGGTTCCGTTCGAACAGGCCTGGATCGGGACGGGCGAGCCAGGCGGCCAGTGCCCCGGGATCCGTGGCGTCGAACCATTCGAAACCGAGCTGGGCAAGCTCCTTTCCCACCGGATAGGGACCGATGGCCAGCAATCGGCGATGGACGACCGATTCGAGTGCCGGGTTGCCAAACCCTTCCCACGTCGACGGCAGCGCGACGACATCGGCTGCGGCATAGGCGTCGGACACGGTCCACGGCTCCGTCCCCCCTGCACCATCTTTCGGAATGCCGGGATCTGCCGTATATCCGTCCGGCATGCCGCGGCGCACGGGGCAACGGGCCCCGCGCAGCAGGCGTTCGAGCTCGGGGCCGTAGCCGTCCTCGGCGGGGCCGAGCAGCCAGTAGGTGGCACCGAGCGCCTCGGCCAAGGCCACGGCGCCCGGCACGTTCTTGCGGGGGAGAGCTCGGGTGGGCTGGAGCACGAGCACGTCTTCTGGCGACACCTCCATGGCCTCGCGCATGTCTTCACGCCGACCTTGCGGGGTGTCGATGTCGAACGTGTTGTAGACGACCTCAGACTCGATGCCTCGCTCGGCGAGCTCTTGGCGACTGAGGCGGTTGATGGTGACGTGGCGCCACGCGGGATCGTCTGGTGGCGGAGGGTGATGGGAGAGGTGGGCGCGTTGCCAGGGCAGATCGTGGTGGTGCAGGATCGCCGGCCGGCCGCGGAGGCACTCGGCCACCATCTGGCCGGCCGCGGGGTTGAGCGGGAGCGAGCAGATGTTCTCCGCCACCACCACGTCGGTGCCGGCCAGCGCGGTCTCGAGCTCACGCCGGTCGGGGCTCGAGCGGGCGTCGATGGTCAGCTCCGGCACCAGGCGATCAGCCGAGCCCGCACCCGCGAGCGTCCGCACCTCGTAGCCCAGCGAGCGGAGAGCACGCGCCCACTTGGCCGATTCGACCGAGACGCCGTCGGATCCCCCGAGCCGGTAGCTGACGAGCGTGGCGACGGGCACGTCGGCAGATTAGGAGGAGCAGAGCTCCGTGTGCGGAGGCCTGCCGAAAGACCTGCGCCCGATCGGCCCGAGTGGGCGGCGTCGCGGGGTCCGGGGAACCAGCGACTGGCCGAAGGGCTGGTGACTGGGCGTGCCCGGACCTGAATCGTCCGCGGTCGCCGGCTGCACTATCGTGTGGAGTCGCGCCGGACTCACCTGTCGGGAGGTGGCCGGTGTCGGCGGGGCAAGGAGGGTGACGGCGTCTCGCTCCGGCTGGTCCGGGGAGGGGACGGGAGAGGCCCGAGGGGGGCTGAATTGGCAGGGAACGTCGGCGACGGTGGGCCGAGCGGCGCAGCAACGAGCCGTGCCGCGGTGGCCATCCGACGGCATCGGGTCGTGGTGGGCCTGGCCGTGCTGGCGCTGCTCGCCGTCCTCGTCTTCGTGCCCGAGCAAGCGTCGTCGCCGACGTCGGTCGCCACAACAGCAATACCGACTTCGATCACGGTCCCCCACGGGGTCACCCCGCCGAACCCGACATACGGGCATGGTGTCGCGGTGAGCGGGGTGACCTGCGGCCCCGGCGTGCGCCAGGTCACGTGGTCGGCCTACGCGCCACCCTGCCAGCCGGCATGGAGCGGGAACAACGGTGGCGCGACGTCGAGGGGAGTCACCGGATCGACCATCACCATCTCGTACCGCGCTGCCACGACCACACAGCTCTCCCTCCTCTACTCCCTGGTGCCGCCGACAGTGATCGGCACCAACACAGAAGAAGAGGCCACCATGCAGGCCTACATCAACACGTTCAACAAGAGCTTCGAGCTCTACGGGCGCAAAGTCGTCCTCGTCCCCTTCCAGGGCAAGGGGGACTTCATCGAAGAGGACATCGGCCAGGACCAGGCGCAGGCCGAAGAGGATGCCGTGACCGTGTCCCAGACGATCAAGGCCTTCGCCGACATGTCCCTGGTGGACTCCAGCGCGGTGTACTCGACCGACTTGGCGGCACAGCACGTGGTGACGTCGAGCCTCTACGAGAACGCGCTGACATGGTACAAGGAGTACGCACCCTGGGAGTACACGCCAGGACCGAACTGCACCAAAGCGGCGGAGGCCACCGCCGCGATCTTGGGCAAGCAGCTCGGCGGGCTCCCGGCTTCGGACGCCGGTACAGCAGCGCTGCGGCACAAGACGAGGGTCTACGGGATCATCTACCCGCAGAACCCCGAATCAGCGCAGTGTGCCAACCTCGACATCAAGGACATGGCGAAGTACGGCCAGAAGGTCGTGAAGTCGGTCGGCGTCGAGTTCAACCTCTCGGAGCTCGTCTCCCAGGCCGATACGGCGGTTGCTGCCATGAAGGCTGCGGGGGTGACCACCATCATCATGTCCTCCGCCGACCCGATCACCCCCAGGTTCATGATGACAGAAGCCAACAGGTTGAACTACCACCCGGAGTGGTGGTTCCAGTCGTACTTCGCCGGGAGCGAGACGAACACCACATCGCTCACGGACTTGTTCCCCGCCCCGCAAGTGGACCACATCATCGGTGTCGGCATGCAGACCCGGCCGCTCGGCCAGCAAGAGGCGATCAAGGCCTACGACCTCGGGAACCCGGACCCCGGGGTGAAGCCCATCCCTTCGTACTCCTACACCTACGAGACGCTCCTGCAGTTCTTCGACGCCCTCCAACTGGCCGGCCCGGACCTCACGCCGAAGAACTTCGAGGCGGCGATGGCGCGCATCCCCACATCTGCGCCCGGGGGGATGCTGGGCGGCTGGAGCGGCAAGGACGGGCCTTTCGATCCCTCTTCCACCTACAGCGTGGTGGCGTTCAAGGCCGGTGCGACGGACCCTCTCGACGGGAAGAAGGGCGCTTTCGTCTCGTGTGACGGTGGTCGCGTGTTCAGCTATGACCAGGACGGCGCCGACGTGCCGGCTCACCAGCAGCTCAAATGCAGCTCCGGCAGGTCGGGCTCGAGCGGATCGAGTGGCACGAGCGCGAGTGGCACGAGCTCACGTGGGCAGAAGAGCTAAAGGGCGGCGCGCGTGATCGGCGAACGGAGCCTGCTCACATTGGACGCCCATACCACCAAGGGCAAGGTGACCATCGCTGCCGCGTTCGTGGTCGGCACCCTTGCCGCCTGGGCGCTGGCCGCGCACTTCCTGCCGGATGGGGCGCCCCCCGGCCAAGTGGTCCAAGGACTCGTGATCGGCGGGCTGAACTCCTTGGTGGCGATGGGCTTGATCATCATCTACCGCTCGATCCGGGTCATCAACTTTGCGCAGGCAGCCTTGGGGAGCGTGGCGTCGGCTCTCGCCATCCTCTTGGTCACCGGCCTCCATTGGTCGTACTGGATCGCGGTGCCTCTCGGGATCATCGCCGCGGTGGTGATCGGATACCTCGTCGACCTCATGATCCAGTGGAGGCTCGGTCGGGCGCCGCGGCTCATCGTGACCGTGGCCACCATCGGCGTGGCAGAGATCCTCGGGTTCATCGCGCTCGAGATGCCACACCTGTTCCGGGGCACGCTGTCGCCCTTCTCGACATTCAAGACGCCGTTCACCGCCCACTTCACCATCCGCCCCATCGTGTTCACCGGAGACGACGTGGTGGCGATGGCGGTGGTGCCGATCGCGCTGGGGTTGCTGTACTGGTTCTTCGTCCGCACCGACACCGGGGTGGCCATCCGGGGGGCTGCCGACTCCAGCGAGCGTGCCCAGCTTCTCGGGATCCCTGTACGGAACCTGACGAGGATCGCCTGGATGGTGGCGGCCGGCCTGTCGGGGGTCGGAGCGATCCTCACCCAGCCCATCAACGGAGTCGGGCTGGGACAGTTCGACATCGCGGCAGCGATGATGGCGCCGCTGGCTGCCTTTGTCCTGGCCGGTATGGAGTCGCTCCCCATGGCCGTGCTCTGGTCCCTCGTGATCGGGATCGTCGAGCAGGTCACCGATGCCAGCTACGGCTCCTTTGTCTACGCGCAGGTGGCCCTGTTCGTCCTCATCCTCATCGGCCTGCTGCTCCAGCGGTCGAAGCAAGTCCGGCTGACGGACACCGGTCTCGGGGACTACGTCGCCGTGAGAGAGGTCGCACCCATCCCGCGGGTGCTCGCCAATTTGAAAGAGATCCGTGCCGGCAAATTCGTCCTCCTGGCAGTGGTGGCGGGAGTGGCCATCGCGGTGCCCTGGCTGGCGGGCGCATCGTCCACCTCGGCTGCGGTGACATCGATGGTCTACGCGATCATCGCCGTCTCGATGGTGATCCTCGTCGGGTGGGCCGGACAGATCAGCTTGGGTCAGTTCGCCTTCGCCGGTCTGGGGGCCTGCATCGCGGGAGCGTTCATGGTCCATCTCCACCTGCCGTTCCTCCTCGCCATGCTCGTCGGGGGAGTCGCCGGCGCGGTCACCGCGGGCCTGGTGGGCATCCCCGCTCTGCGTCTCGAGGGGACGGCGCTGGCCGTGGTCACCCTGGCGTTTGCCGTGGTGATGTCCACATACGTGCTTTCGTCCCAGTACTTCCCGTGGTTGGACCCGGCACGGGTCAACCCGCCTGTGCTCTTGAAACGCTTCTCACTCGCGACCCCCTACACCTCGCTGTACGAGTTCGGAGCGCTCGTCCTCGTGCTGTCCATCCTGGCGGCAACCGCGCTGCGTCGATCGCGCTCGGGGAGGACGATCCTCTCGGTCCGGGACAATTCGAGGGCGTCGTCGGCGTACGGCATCAGCCCGCTCAAGTCGAAGCTGATGGCGTTCGGGATCTCCGGGTTCGTTGCCGGGCTCGCCGGGGCCATCTACGTGGTCCACGAAGGCGGCATCTCCTCCAACGGGTTCTCGGCCACATTCTCGATCGTCGTGTTCATCATGGTCGTGATCGGAGGCTTGGGATCGGCGACGGGCAGTGTGATCGGCGCTGCGTACATCACGATCGTGTCGACGCAGCTCTCGGGCGCCTGGCAGTACCTGGGCAGCGGGGCCGGCGTGCTGGTCGTCCTGCTGATCCTGCCGGAAGGTTTCGGTGGGCTCCTGTTCGCCGCCCGCGACTGGATCGTGGCCCAAGTGGCACGGGCGAAGGGCCTGTCTCCGACCGGCGAACCCCTGGCCGGGATCGGGAGCGCGACGCCATCGGTCGGACCGGCGGGCGGACCCGCGCTCGGACCCGCGCTCGGACCCGCGGGCGGACCCGCGGGCGCCATGGCACCTGCCGGCGGGGTGGGTGCCGTTGCTCATACTGCGGCGCTCCGGCTCGGGGCACTCGAGGACCTCGAACTTCACGGCGGAGCAGCAATCAGCGCCGGCAGTGGTGGCGTCAATGCCGAACCCCCGGAGGGTCGCCCGGCGCTGGTCAGCATCGCGGACGTGGACGCCGGCTACGGGAACTCCCAGGTTCTCTTCGACGTCGGAATGGGTGTGGCCCAGCGCGAGGTCGTCGCGCTGCTCGGGACCAACGGCGCGGGCAAGACCACGATCCTTCGCACCCTTTCAGGTCTGCTGCGCCCGGCCAAAGGCCGGGTCAGCTTTCTCGGACGTGACGTGACCACACTCGATCCCGTGGACCGTGTGCGATCCGGCTTGGTGACCGTGCTCGGAGGCCGCGGGATATTTCCTTCTCTCACCGTCGAAGAGAACCTCCGGCTTGCAGCATGGACCGCTCGTCGGCATCACCGCGATCTGATCTTCGCCAACGCGGCAACCGAGCGCGTGCTCTCGCTGTTCCCGGTCCTGCGCTCGCGCCAGAAGCAGCGTGCCGGGTTGCTCTCCGGAGGCGAGCAGCAGATGCTGGCGCTGGGCCAGGCCCTGCTCTGCCGTCCCCGCCTCCTCTTGATCGACGAGCTCTCTCTCGGCCTGGCTCCCACCGTCGTTGCCGACCTGTTGGAGGTCATCAGGGCGCTGGCGGCGAGCGGAGTGACCGTGGTCGTGGTCGAGCAGTCGGTCAACGTGGCCACCGCCATCTCCAACCGGGCAATCTTCATGGAAAGGGGCCGTGTGCGCTTCAGCGGTCCTACCCCGGACCTCTCCGAGCAGCCTGAGCTGCTGCGCTCGGTCTTCATTCATGCGGCTGGTCGAGCACAGAAGAGGAAAGGAGCGGGGACAGGAACCGCTACCGGCGCCGGCTCCGCTGCTGGCTCATCGGTCGGACCTGCCTCGCAGCCCGGCTTCGGGAGTGCGTCGTCGCGGGCTGATGCCGTGTTGGCGGCTTTGGCGGGAGGTGCTGGCGAGCCGGGCGGCGCCTCGTCGCTCCCGGCCGGCAGCACCGGCACCGCGTCGAGCCCGCGGATCACCGATGTCGCCCCGATCACCGATGGCGCGGAGTCCACGCCTGCCGAGGCGAGCTCAGGTTGGAGGCTCGCCAGCGGCGGGGGGGCACTGTCGGTGCTGGGAATATCCAAGCAGTTCGGAGGTGTCGCGGCGCTCACCGACGTGACGCTCTCCGTCGCTCCGGGGGAGATCCTCGGCATCATCGGCTCCAATGGTGCGGGCAAGACCACGCTGTTCGACGTCTGCTCGGGCTTCATCACCCCCGACTCCGGACGGATCCTGCTGGACGGCGTCGACATCACCAACACCTCTCCGGCGCAGAGGGCGTTGAAGGGCATCGGCCGGGTGTTCCAAGATGCTCGCCTGTGGCCATCGATGTCGGTACGTGAGGCAATCGCCACCGCATTGGAGAGGTTCGCACCCGTGAAGGACCCACTTGCTGCTGCCCTGTACCTTGCCGAGGTCGAGAGGTCCGAGGAAATTGTCGACGAGAAGGCACAGAGCCTGATCGCGGAGTTCGGGCTCGAACGCTTTCAGGAGCGTTACGTGTCCGAGCTGTCGACCGGCACCCGTCGCATTGTTGAGCTTGCCTGCGCCGTCGCCCACGAGCCGAGAGTCCTCTTGCTCGACGAGCCCACGTCGGGGATTGCCCAGCGTGAGAGCGAAGCTCTGGCAGAGCTCCTCCTCGGACTACGCGAGCAGACCGGTGCCACGTTCGTGATCATCGAGCACGACGTGCCGCTGGTCTCTTCCCTGGCCGATCGGATGGTGTGCCTCCATTTGGGCGAGGTCATCGCCGAGGGTGAGACCACCGAGGTCCTCTCCAACCCCGTGGTGGTCTCGGCATACCTCGGAGCTGACGCTTCTGCCGTCCACCGCTCGGGCCCCCTCTCTCCCGCTCGGCCTGGCACTGAGCCCGCACCAGTCGGCGCCTTTGGGCCACCGCCCGGCTCACCTCCGCTGGCCCCGCCGGCTCCGCCGGTGGGGACCCCGTCGGGGATCCCGTCATGAGCGACGCGGCTCCGCCGCCTCCTCCTCCCGGCTACGGCCAAGCGCCGCCGCCCGCCGCGGTTCCTCCGACGCCTCCTCCTTCTGAACCGCCGCAGGTCGCTTCGCAGGACGTGTTGGAGCCGGCGCGGGTGGTGCAACGTACGCCCGTAGGCGGTCGTCGGCGCCCTGGCGTTCAGCGGGATCCAGCAGGTGTCACCGTGGCGCTCATACGGAGGTACTGGGCTGTCGCCCTACTCGTCGCGGGAGCCATTGTGCTGGCGAACCTGCTGCCGTCGATATCGAAGACGGTCACGTCAGCCGCTCCGAAGACAGCGGGGACCCCCTCGGGCGTCACGCCAGCCCCTGCTCCAGGCACGCCTGGTCTTACCGTGAGCGGGGTCCACTGCGGACCAGGGGTTCGCCAAGTGCCTTGGTCGCGTTACGCGCCGATCTGTGTGCCGAAATGGACCGGCAACAATGGTGGAGCGACTGCTCCAGGGGTGACGAAGACGACCATCACCCTTACGTATCGCGAAGCATCGTCTACGCAGTTGGCCACCATCTACTCGATCGTTCCCCCTGCCGTCATCGGGACGAACACAGAAGCCATTGCAACCATGCAGGCGTTCGTGAACACTTTCAACAAGACGTTCGAGCTCTACGGAAGAAAGGTCGTTCTCAAGCCATTTATCGGGAAAGGCAACTTTGTCACAGAATTGAATGGCAAAGACCAAGCCGGCGCAATGGAAGATGCCATCACGGCAAAGGGACTCGGGGCCTTTGCGGACAGTTCCGTTATCGATGCCACTCCCCTTTACGAAGAAGCTCTTGCCCAGCAAGGTGTGATCGGCTTGAGCATCTATGGGGGGCCGAATACAGAGTTTCAAGGTGAATCACCATACATGTACACGACGGGCACTCTTTGCTCGACATCGATTGCACAGACCGAGCAATTGGTGGGCAAGGTACTCAATACCACGCCCACCTCCTTCGCAGGGAGCGCTTCATTGAATGGGAAGAAGCGAGTGTTCGGTTTCTTGGGAACGGCGACTGCTCAGTCGGAGCAATGCGACGCGGAACTGATCCAGGGACTGAAATCAAAATATGGAATCACCATGCGAACCGATTTCCATATGGACCTCAATGGTGCGACACTTGATTCCCAGGCGTCCACCGCAGTGGGGGAGATGAAGAGCGCCGGGGTGACGACTGTTCTCTGTACCACGTGTGATTTTTTTACTCCCATATTTGTCACCAAGGCAGCCGATATCGCTGACTATCACCCCGAATGGATCGAATCAGATTTTCTCACAGCGCTCACGGGCCTCCAGGCACCGGACCAGATCGCCGATGCGGTGGGGTTCGGCCGCCAGGCGGTACCCGCTGCTGACACCGAAGCCTATCGCGCCTTCGAGATGGGAGCGCCTCCCGGCGAGAAGATCATTCCAAGTTTCAGTTACGTGTACGAGCCACTGCTGATGTTCTTCGACGCGCTGCAGGCGGCAGGCCCATACCTCACTCCAAAGACCTTTCAACAGGGCTTGCGGAGTCTTCCGAGGTCACTGACGGGAGGGATGTACGGGAACTGGTCGTTCAATTCCAGCTCCTTTGGTCCTGACGAGTCATTTGGAGTGGTGCGATGGAGCAATACCGCGCTGAGTGCGATTGACGGGAAGCCCGGCGCCTGGGTGAAGTGCAACGGTGGCAAGCAGTACGGCAATGCTCCGGGTACAGCCCAGCTACCTGCCGGCGTGCCGCTCAACTGCCCCGGAGCCCCGGGGGGTGGCCCTGGCGGATGACGCGCTTGTGGGAGTCTCCGGCGCGGCCTTGAGGGGAGAGGTGGCGCTTGCGGCATTGTTGGCGAGGTACCTGATGTCGTGAGCCAGAGCATGGGCGCTGCAAGCGGATGCCCGTCCTGAGGAGGCAGCGCTTCCAGCCAGAGAGCTCTCCTGCCTGTGATCTCGCCTTTTTTTGCCATGGACGCCGGCGGGCCTGTGAGGCGGCGCCCACCCACTACCCGTTGAGCACGAACGACCGGCGTAGATGTAACGTGGGCAGCAGAGCCGTGCGGAAGAGCCACCCCCGGTGAGAGCGGTGCTCCGAGTGAGCCCGGGAGCACAATTCGGAGACGCGAAGTGTCAAAGGTACATGGCCACCGGAGACGCCAACGGCTGCATGCCGACGGCGCGGTTCGATGCCCGTCAGGGCACACGATGGCCGGTGGGCTGAACTGTGACCGACGGAATGCCCTTGAGACTGTGTTGGTGAAGTGCACGTCCTTCTCGTAGAAGACGAAGAGCACCTCGCCTCTGCCGTGGCGAGTGGTCTTCGTGACGAAGGGTTCTCCGTCGATATTGCGACGACCGGTACGGAAGGCCTGTGGCGCGCGAGGGAGCTTGCCTATGACGTGATCGTCCTCGACATCCTTCTCCCCGGCGTCAACGGGTTCAAACTCTGTGCAACGCTTCGCGAAGAGAACAATTGGGTGCCAATATTGATGCTCACCGCGAAAGACGGCGAGTTCGACGAAGCGGAAGCGCTCGACACTGGTGCGGACGACTTCCTCTCAAAGCCGTTTTCTTTCGTCGTGCTGGTTGCTCGGATACGTGCACTCCTCCGGAGAGGAAGGAGAGAGCGACCTGCGGTGTTGGTGGCCGGTGATCTGACCCTGGATCCTGCTGAGCACCGGTGCCGTCGTGGCGAGTCGATGATTGACCTCACTCCCCGCGAGTTCTCCCTCCTCGAGTATCTCATGCGCTTTTCGGGAGAAGCCGTCGTGAAGCGCGAGATCTTGTCCCATGTGTGGGGAGAAGATTTCGAAGGAGACCCAAATATTGTGGAAGTGTACATAGGATATTTACGCAAGAAGATTGATTACCCATTCAATCGGCTGGCTATCGAAACGGTCCGGGGTATCGGATACCGCCTATCTGCCGATGGTGGCTGACGAATCCGGCGACGGTGCGACAGCCGATGTAATAGCAGATGACCCTCGGCGGCCGTTGCTCCCTGCGATTCGATCGGTTCGCGTGCGTATCGCTGCGGTTGCTTTTCTCGTCGTTGCTGTCGCACTGGGTGCTGGTGGTGTCGGACTTGTCCTATGGGTGCATCATTCGGCATTCGGCAATCTCGTAACCCTCGACACCGAAGAGGCCAGTGAGGTCGGCGCCTTGGCGAGCAGCGGTTCTCTTCCTGCGACCCTTCCGGCCAGAGCTGGTGTTGCCGTGCAAGTCGTGAACGCGAAAGGCCGGGTGCTGTCGTCGTCAGCAGATCTGATTGGGCACGAGGCGCTGTCTGGGATACGACCCCGACCAGGTCAACGCGAGATCTTGCGAACGGTACCAGTATTTCGAGCCGACGACGATACTGACTTGACGGTGGCAAGTACGGTAAAGACGCGCGGTGGCACTGAAACTGTCTATGCCACGACCTCGGTCGAGCAGGTGGAGAACTCAACGCACCTTCTCATCCTGGCACTTCTCGTTCTCTTGCCGGTGCTTGTCGTGCTCTCTGGCGTCTTTGCGTGGGTGCTGGCGGGATTGGCACTGCGTCCCGTGGAGGCACTACGAGAAGAGCTGTCGGACATTACGGCCAACAAGCTCCATCGACGCGTACCTGAACCATCGAGTGAAGACGAAATTGGCCGTCTTGCTCGGACGATGAACGAAATGTTGGCGCGCTTGGAGGAGTCGAACGATCGCCAACGCCGGTTCGTGAGCGATGCCTCACACGAGCTGCGGAGTCCTTTGGCAGCACTGCTTGCACAAGTCGAGGTCGCGCAAGCGCGTTCTCCGGCAGTTGATTGGACAGCGGTTGCAACCACCGTCATCCACGAGGGAGAGCGCATCGCAAGCCTGGTCGACGACCTGCTGCTACTTGCTCGGAGTGACGAGGGTCAACTTGTGCCCGGACGGGATCTTGTCGATTTGGACGAGATCCTGTTCACAGAAGTCAGGCGTCTGCGTGCAATCGGGACGATTCGAGTGGATTGCCACGGTGTGAGCGCCGGTCGCGTGCTCGGTGATCGAGAGCAATTGCGCAGGATGGTTCGAAACCTTACCGATAACGCGGAACGGCACGCGTCGTCGCTCGTACGCTTCGAGCTCCACAGTCTCGACGAAGGCGTGGAGCTTGTCGTTGCCGACGACGGACCAGGGATCCCCGATGACATGCGTGACCAGGTATTCGAGCGGTTCTCACGCCTCGATACTGCGAGAAATCGCGCCACCGGGGGCACGGGGCTCGGATTGGCAATCGTCGGGGAGATCGCCATGATCCACAGGGGGACGGCACGGGTCGCGACGAGCGAAAAGGGGGCGCGGCTCGTGGTGTGGCTTCCCGAACGCTGGACTGACGAGGATCGGGCCAGCCCGTAGTGGGGCCCAAAGACCCAGCCGACGACAACAAGGCGAAGATGCGCCGGGCACGCGTCGGCTGCGATGGTGTGTGTCGGCAGCTACAAGTGCGGTGGGGTTCCAAGTGGGGAAGGCGCTCCGAGCAGGTACGCCCGAACGAGCGATGCCACCGTGCTCGGGTGAGGCAGGCGTCCATGCATCTGCTGAGGGAACATGTTCACGAGCGGCATGATGCCAATGCACAGCGTGCGGACCTCCACTGGACGCAGGTCTGCACGCACCTCGGAAACGACCGCGCGCCAGATGCTCATGATCCGCCGATCTCGTCGGCGGAGGCGAGGGCGCTCATCGGGCGGAATCGCACCTCGACTGTTGCTCACCACAACCACCAGGTCGACCGCTTCGAACGCGATCGCGCAGTAAGAATCGATCAGTCGACCCAAGGCATCGCTCGCGTCTTTCGCCGCGGACATCGCATCGTCCACGCCGACTTCGACACGAGATCCGACTCGGTCATACAGATCGACCAGGATCTGTCCTCTGTTCTCGAAGTAACGGGCCACGTTTGCTGATCCGATCCCCGCCGCCTCGCCGATCTCCCCAAACCCGACTCCATCGAACCCACGTTCGCGGAACAATGCCAACGCGGCACGTAGGACACGCTCGAATTGCGATGTCCTCGGAGACCAGTGGCCAGATGGCCGTGGTGGTGGTGTCGAGCTCGTGATCGGTTCCGACAACAGCATGCAGTCGAGTGCGCCGGCCACGAAACTTTCCGCACTGGGACGGGCCAGTGAGGGTCGGCGTTCGGAGAAAGCTTTGAGCACTCCCGACATCGCGATGAGGCGTCTTTCAATGTCGTGAGCCTCGAGATCTGCGCGGCAATCGGCAATCAAGGACGTAAGGACCCTCTGCACTGCTCGCTCCCGGTCGAGAACCGTCTTGCTTGCCCCATCCGGCAGCCGATGCCGTTCTCTGAGGTAGACCCGGAACTCGTCGGGATGGTCGAGAACCTCCGATACGAGCTGACGCAAGCGGCCCCGAAGGGAAGCGTTTTCGGTACGAGGACGACAGACGATGTCATGCAGGTGATCGATCTCGTTCAGCGTGATCGCGACAATGATCGATTCTTTGCTTGGGAAGTGGCGGTAGAGCGCGGGCGCGGATATTCCTACCTCAGCAGCGATCTCGGCCATACTGATCCCGTCGAAGCCACGACGGGCAAACAGCGCGGCAGCAGCATTCTGCACTTGCTGGCGGCGGTTCGTCCTCTCCTGCGACCGAGCAGGTACAGTTGACCCCGTCACGTCGTCGTGGGAGTGCTCGCGGCTGTGTAGGGGCAACTCGTGGGAGCTTGCCTGCCGCCCAATCTCGCGTCGATCCAGGTATGGATCGCTCCGGCACCTTGTGTGATCTCGGTATCGTGATTTGCCGTTGGGTACCAATCGATTGAAGCCCGGTCGCCGAGCGCACACAAGCGTGGCATCAGTGCTCCGATGCGTGCCGGAACGGCGACCGTGTCCTGGCCTCCTCCGATCACCAAGATCGGGCTATCCGTGTGAACCTGCGGAATGTTGTTCTCGGCGATCCACGCCTTGCCTTGGGGGGTCTGCAGCGGCGGCGTGGTAAACAAGTGCCCGCCACTCTTTGCGTAGACTGTGGCCAGGTAAGCGGCGACCTGATCGACACACTGGTTGTCGATCACTGATGCAACGCCTTGCGCGGCGGGCGTAAGCACCTCAGCAGGGTTGAAGCTCGCGTTTGCTGCGTGTGCTCCATAGACGACCAAGACCTCGACAATGTCGTAGACCAATTGCGTGTCACCCGGGAAGAACTGCGACAACAGCACTCCGGGGCCGATGGCAACCGTGCCGAGCAGATGGAGATCGGCCCCGTCCTTGGGCGCCAACTCGCCGGTCGCAAGCGCTGCGTGCCCCCCCTCGGAATCGCCGACGACCACCCACCTGGTGCTTGCGTGCGCGTCGGGGATCTGGCGTGCGGCCAGCACGATGTCGATCGTCGACTCCGCCTCGGTCGTCCGGTTCAAGTAGGGCATGATCTCCCCCTCGGGTCCCTCCCCTTCGAAGTCAGTGGCAACCCCTACGCCGCGAATGCCAAAAGTGGGGATCGATCCCGGCCCTCCGGTTCGACTCGGCGCACAACTCGAATTCAAGCCGTTGGTGCCGTGATCCCATGCGATGACAGGCCATCCCCCGTTCGGCGCTGGACCCGTGGGGTAGGAAATGAGCCCGGTGACGAGAGCATCGTGTCCCGCCGGATTGAGCGAGTGGTACATGACTCGCAAGAGCGCCTCACCGCCACCGTCTGAGATGGTCTGGACTCTCACGAGCCTGCCCGGAGGCTCCGGCGACACGTGTGACGGGAGCTGATAGAAGTTTTGTGACGCTGGGAAATTGGGTAACGCGGTGCCACCGGGACCATGGCCGCTGACGACCGGCGCCGGCGTGCTCGAGGCGTTGCTTCCGCAGGCCGCCAGGAGCACAGCGAGAACCCCGAGTGCGGAGACCAAGATGACGACTCGCCGGGGTTTGAGAGTGGTGGCACCACTGGAGAGAGCTTGCATGGTCATGGGGAGCATTTCCTTTCTGGAGCGTGCGTAGGCATAGTCGGAGGCAACGGTGGGAAATGTGAGGGCGACATCGAGCCGCGACTGGTGAGACGGATCTTCGTCGGCGTCGCGACGCGCACCGTGCATCCCGAGGGTTCGGTGATGGTGACCGGACTACCGGCCGTGCTGACCGACAGGCTGGTTCCAGTCTGCGCAAACGTCACCATCTGGACCGGAGGGTGTGTGAACCGGTAATCGATGTCCCAGAGTTGGCCGCTGGTTGCCACGGTGACGTCCGTCCAGGAGGACGGATCGGCGGGTACTGTCTTGAACAGCCCCCATTTCAGCATGGCCTTGATCTCGCCTCGGAAAGCTGGAATGTCATGTCCACCGGCATGCACCTGATAGGTGACGTCAACACCTGCTTTGACCAGTACTGGGTGGTAGAGCTTGTTCATTGGATAGATGAAAAGCGCTTCCTCGCTGTCGGCGGTCGGATCGGGAGGCTCCCCTTTGGCGGGAGTGCCATTGCCGGTGCTCTCGAACACCCGGGTATGCCTCAAATTCTTTGCCAGTGCAACCGGGTTATGTCCCGTGGCATAGAAGCCGTTGGGGGGTCCGTAGATCGGATCAGGGTCATGATCGCCGTTGGCTGTTGCCTCGGAGCCCTCCGCCATTCCAGGCTGTACGACGTTGGCCTCGTATTGAGGATCATCCCAGCCCGAAAGGCTCGCCACTGACCCGAAGAACCCCGGGAGCCGGCCGGCCAAGTACACCGCGCCCAGACCCCCCATGGAGGTTCCTGCGATGGCGTGGTAATGACGTCCCGGAAGGATTGGATAGCGAGCCAGGACTGAGGGGATCACCACGTCCAGTTCGTATGTCTCCCATGCGGGATCGCCGCGCTGGCCGTCGTTCCACCAGTTCGCGTACCACCCGCTCGCCCCCTCGGGCATTACGACGATCGCACCGAGGTGGTCCAGAAGCTGTGCCAGGCCCCAGTGCGCGTACCAGTCGTAGTCCGTGTCGAATCCATTGAGGAGGACGAGCAGCGGGTAGCGCCGGTGCGGGTCGTACCCGGCAGGGAGAAGCACGTTCGCACGGGGTGGACCTGGGTATCCCCACCAGTGTGGAGCGACGTCGGTCCCAGCCGGGATCGTGATGGTCACGATCCGCGCCGGTGGCGAGACACTCGCTTTCGATGACGTACTCGAGCCGCACCCTCCGAGCAGCATCGTGACACCCAGGAGGGTGGTGACGATGACGATGAGCCGGCGGCCCACGAAGCGCGACGTTCGGCCGTGCTCGTCGTGGAGGCTCATCCCTGACTCAGTGCACGGCCCAGCAGGTATCCGCTTTCCCCAGCCATCATGACTTCAATGGTTCACCCCATCTAGACATATGTCAAGTACATACAGCAATTTTGTCAGAGAAAGCCGAACAACATATGAGTATCATCATTCACATCCTTCCACGCGACGTCGACTGGCCAGGATGGAGTCTCCGATCCGACGGGCGGGGCGTCTACGGAACAGCAGACAGTCGAGCAAGCTGAGCGAGACCATCGCCTCTCGTCAAAGTGCCAGACCTCGTCTGCCTGCAAATTCCCCGTTGCCGACGACGGGCTGACCGCTGTCCCGAGCCAGCGCACCCGTTGGCCCGAATCGGTGCATTTGGCATTTCTGCACTTTGGCCTGACAACTCTCGATTTCGGCCGCGGGGGCACGACGATTGCGGTACCTCACTATGGCCGGTGTAACCTGACGGGGGCCAGATCAGGTAGGTAAAGCGTGCTGATTGATGGTCCGAGGAGTCGCCTGGGGGGTGTCCTATGGAGGGGTCTGAACAGCAGGTCTGTGAGCACTGCGGCGAGCAGGCGACCTTCGCGACAGGTGCGTGTGAGCACTGCGGGCATACGCCATCGCATGAGCCCGAACTAGACGACCCTTTCCAAGACGATGACGATGGTGCAACTTCCGCCGCCGCCGCCGCCGCCGCCGCCGCTGCTGCTGCTGCTGCTGCTGCCGCCGCTGCTGCTGCTGCTGAGCTGAGTCGGACCGATGAACCTGGCTCAGGCCGAAGCGGTTCACCCGAACAATCCGGCCCCCGGGTCGGTGGTGCCTCTTCCTCGGGTGGATCTCTAGGGAGTGAAGGGCGCTCGACGCGATCAGCCTCGCCTGCGAGCCGAAAGGCGACAGGCTCCTCGCTCGATGACGTGTTCGATTTCTTCGAAGCTCCCCACCCTCCCTCCGTTACCTCGAGCCAAGTCGCCGTTTCCGCACCTGCCGCGCCGCTTCCACCGCCTCCCGTCCCGGCACCTGGCGTACCGCCGGCCGCTCCTGCTCCACCGCCTCCCGTCCCGGCACCTGGCGTACCGCCGGCCGCTCCTGCTCCACCGCCTCCCGTCCCGGCACCTGGCGTACCGCCGGCCGCTCCTGCTCCACCGCCTCCCGTCCCGGCACCTGGCGTA
>JAJYWG010000346.1 GCA_021791615.1 Actinomycetes bacterium | reverse complement strand
CGCCGTGAACGTCGGGAACCGCCCTTCGGCGTGCAGATCGGGCACCGAGATCGTTTCGTTGCTCTGACAGGCGGCCAAGCACGGTCCTTCACCGAGATCGGTCTGGAGCTGCTCAAAGCGCAGGGCGGACCCATCCGACGCGGCGACATAGCGGGGCTCGGCCCCCGGCGAGATCAGCGTCACCCCGGCCGCGGTGACCGGCAACATTTCGACGATACGCCCGACGAGCTCGTCGAGAATTGCCTGTATCGAAAAGTCCGTGACCATCGTGCGAGCGAAATCGCTCAGCACCTCTGACAGCTGACCGTCAGATGTCAATCCGACCCCCTCGGAGCGCAATCAACGCGAAGCTACGGGGTCTGGATAGCGTCGCTCATTACAACAACTCGATGTTAGCACGAATGGAGGTCGTTTGTCACTCGTTGTCTCACTGCCGGTCAGCGGTAGTGGCGTCGGCCAGAGCTGCATGCTCGACGCACAACGCCTCGATATCGGCATCGGGCAGGCCTTCACGCATGGGCTTCGAGATCTGCCGGTAAACCAGCGCGACGATCACTTCGCGAATCTTCTGGTCACGCGACCTTTCCGGAAACAGCGAAGTCGTGTTCCGGGAGGAGCTGAATCGTTCCTGCAGCAATAAAGACAGAGTTGTGATGCGGTTGTGACAAGCAGGGCTTTGAGAGCGCACACTGGACTCGACGCGAATCGCGTCCATAGGAAGGCACGTCCATGATGCCAGTAACCCGTTCGGGTGATGAGAGCCGTCTACGCCGAAGGATCGTGTCCGTGGGGGCTGTCGCCACGGTGACGATCTTCGCCACGGTGTTGGGAGCGCCGGTAGCGATGGCGGCGGAGTCCCCGGTGGGGATGGGGAGCGCCGCGCCGTTCGCGGTGTTGGCAGGCACCACGGTCACGAACACCGGCCCGTCTACGATCTCCGGAGATGTGGGCGTCAGCCCCGGTTCGGCGGTCACGGGGTTCCCGCCCGGTCAGGTGACCAACGGATCCATCCACGCAGGTGACGCTGTCGCTTCGGGAGGCCAGTCCAGCCTGACCACCGCCTACAATGACGCCGCGGGGCGAACCCCGGCCACGGTGGAGGCGAACCCCGACCTGGGCGGCCAGACGCTGGCCCCGGGGGTGTACAAGGTTGCAACGGGCATGAGCCTCACCGGCACGGTCACCCTGGACGGTCAGAACGATCCCAGCGCTGTCTTCATCTTCCAGGCTGGATCGACACTGGTCACCGCGTCGAACAGCTCGGTCAAGCTGATCGGGGGAGCCCAGGCATGCAACGTGTTCTGGCAGGTGGGCAGCTCGGCGACGCTGGGCACCCAGAGCACCTTCGTCGGGACCGTCATGGCGTTGACGTCGGCATCGGTGCAGACGGGCGCAACAGTGGCCGGGCGGATCCTGGCCCGCAACGGCCAGGTGAGCTTGGACGACAACACCATCACCGCTCCGACCTGCACCGCCGCCACGCCCACCCCGACCACTTCCACCACCGCGGGGACGGGCGCGACGGGGACCACCACCGCGGGGACGGGCGCGACGGGGACCACCACCGCGGGGACGGGCGCGACGGGGACCACCACCGCGGGGACGGGCGCGACGGCCTCCTCCGGCGTCATCCCCACCGGCGCACCGAACACGGGCGCCGGCGGGTCCGTCGGCTCCGGTGACAACGTCGTCCTGATTGCCCTGGGTGGGATGGCGCTGGTCGGGGCGGTTGCCGCGGCCGGCCAGGGCGTGCGCCGACGTCGTGCTTACAGCACATCAGGCCGAAGGGATGCATGATCCGGGCGGCGCGGCGAGCGCATAGGAGACCCTCTTCGAGGCGCTGGTGGGTGGCTGCCGTCACGCTGATGGTCGCTGGCACCGCCCTGCTCACCCTCGGCATGCGGGGTCACGGTGACGCCCTGCCTGCCCCAGCGCCCGCTCCGACTTCTCATCGCCAACCCAGCACGCCAGCCACCACCCAGAAACCGAAGCCGACGGGGATCGCTCAGCTGTCGGCGGCCCGGTCGGTACCGGTCTTCTTGCACATCCCGGCCATCGATGTGGAGGTGTCGCTGTCCGCTCTGGGGCTGAACCCCGACGGGACCGCCCAGGTACCCACCGACTTCGCGCAGCCAGGTTGGTATCGCTTCGGCCCGACTCCTGGCCAGGTCGGCTCGGCGGTCATCCTTGGACACGTCGACTCCTACCGGGGAACGGCGGTGTTCTTCGAGTTGCGCACCCTTCAAGCCGGCGACTCCATCGAGGTCACGTTGGCCGACGGTGTGGTCGTGCACTTCGCGGTCACGAGTGTGGCCATGTACACCAAGGCTCAGTTCCCTGCCGAACAGGTCTACGCATCGCACGGCTACGCCGCGCTGCAACTGGTCACTTGCGGTGGCCAATTCGACCGGGCCACCGGCCACTACCTGTCCAACGTCGTCGTCTACAGCACGCTCGTCGCGGTCACACCGGCCACTGCTCCAGCGCCAGCGGTCAGCCAGGGTTCGTAAGGACCGTCGGCGCGGTCTCAGCCCGCACACGCATCCCAGTCGCTTCGACGGGGTGGCGGTTTCGGCGAACGCTGCGAGCCCGGCTCGGTTGGACCAATGCGCTGAGCGCAGCGTCAAGCACTCAGCACGGGTGCCGGAGGGGGATCCGTGCTCGACGCCCACGCGGGTGCTCCGGACGGAGCTGACGATGGAGGGGTGAACGACCCGGCGAAGGGTGCTATGCCGGGCGCCCGAGCCAGCGGACCGTCACCCCGAGCTCCTCGGCCACCCGAAACTCCGGGTCGCCGGTGAGGACCGGGTCTGGAGCGCGACGCGATCAGCCATCCTCGTGCGGTCCCGGGCGCGCTCCTCCAGCAGCATGGCCGTCAGCTCTTCCCCCTTGAATCGACCACGAAGCTGTTCGACCGAGAGGAGGGGCTTGGGGATGAGGTCGGCGTCGCGCTCGAGCCACACGACCTTCGCGCCCGGCGAGAACCCGTACCGGTCGCGCAAGGACTTCGGGATCGTGACCTGTCCCTTCCGATTGACGGTGGTGATCATTGGCATCACGCCCACACCGGTCGTCCTACCGGGGGCATGCAATGGCCACGAATCGATTGCGACCAGTCACGACGATCTCGCAGGAGAGTCTCAAAAGTCCAGCAGGAACCTGAGTGCCCGAGTGATGGCAAAGAGCGCTTCGTCGTCCGCCGCACCAAGACGAGCGACGAGCCGGTTCTCTGACACCGACTGCACATCCTCGCACTTCGCATAGCTGACCTCGTCGAGCCCGTACCCCTTCGGATCGAGCTCGACATGCGAGGGGAGCTCGCGCCGTCTCGTCGTGCAGGGCACGACGATCACCACGCCGGCTCGGCTGTCGTTCAGCGGGTCGGCGGACACCACGACCGCAGGCCGACGCCCCGCCTGCTCGCGACCGACGGGCTCGTCGAAGTCCACGAGCCAGATGTCGCCCCGACGGGCCGTCACGCCGAATGGTCGGACAGTGAGCTGCTTTCCTCTGCCCGCTCAGCCTCGATCTCCTTCCACGCATTGGCATCGTGACGGAGCTCCGCGTAGCGAGCTGCGAAACGATCGAAGAAGACCCGGCGCTCGAGGGCATCCGCGGCTTCGTCGAGCAGCTCCGTCATCGGTCTGCCCGTCGCCTTGGCCAGCTCCGCGAACCGGCTCCGCGTCGCCTCGCTGACTCGGATCGTGGTGCTCATCTCGACCAGTCTACTTCCAAGTAGACTGCTTCATCTACTCACTCCAGTCGAGAACTTCCCACGACACCACGGACCCATGACCGCCTACTTCACCGCAGACCAGCACTTCGGTCACCAGAACATCATCGGGTACTGCGGCCGGCCGTTCCACAGCGTCGGCGAGATGAACGCCGTGCTCGTCGCGAACTGGAACGCCGTCGTCGGCCCGCACGACACCGTCCACGTCCTCGGCGACGTCGCCATGGGTCGGCGGGAGGAGTCGATGCCGCTCATCGGTCGTCTCGCCGGGCACAAGATCCTCTACCCGGGGAACCACGACCGATGCTGGTACGGACACGGGCAACGGGCCCTCCGCCTGGAGCAGGAGTACCTCGACGCCGGGTTCGACGAGATTCGCCAGGGGCCGCTTGCGGTGACCGTCGGCAACCGGGAGGTCCTCGTCTGCCACCTCCCGTACCACGGCGACAGCGGCGAGACCGAGCGCTACGCGAAGTTCAGGCCGCTCGACGAGGGGATGTGGCTGCTCCACGGGCACGTCCACGAGAAGTGGCGCCAGCAAGGACGCATGGTCAACGTCGGCGTGGATGTCTGGAACTTCACGCCGGTCGCCGAGGAAGTGATCGCCCGGCTGATGGACGAGACGCCTCTTGCAAACGCCTGATTGGCGGTAGCTCGTGGCAACGTCATCTCTGGGCACTGTCGTTCGTCGACCACCG
>JAJYWG010000073.1 GCA_021791615.1 Actinomycetes bacterium | reverse complement strand
CCAATGTCGCCTCGGCACTGACGGCGCTCTCGTCGTGGTAGGCGGCGCGCATCTTCTTGCCGACTGTCGAGGCCAGGCTCTTCGGAAGGTGGTCCTGAACATTCTCCGTTAACCGGCCTTCACCGCCGGTCCTCGGCTCGGCTCCGTGAGGGTCCACCGTGGGGGCTGAGCGGTGGCGGATACTTGTGTGAGGAGGACCTGCTCATGGTCGCAGTCGCTCGTGTCAATGGCGGTCACCGCCTGGTCGGTGACGGATCGCTGGTCGAGTTCGCGAACCGCTGGCTCGGCCATCTCGAGGCGCGGCAGTTCTCGCCGGCCACGGTACGCTCCTATGCCTTCGACGTGGTGTGCCTGGCCCGGTTCTTCGACGAAGTCGGGATCGAGTGGCGTCAGGCGAACCCGACTGACTTCTTCGACTGGCTGGAGTGGCAGTCCCGGCCGGCGGCGACGAAGGGCCGGCAGGTCGTCCGCCTCGCCGACAAGCGGGGCGCGGCGGCCGCGAGCATGAACCGGCGGGTGGCGGCGGCTCGTGGCTTGTACGAGCACGCCACGATCTGCGGTGTGCTGGAACGCAGCCCGGTGCCTGCTCCCAGGCGCAGCTCGGGTCTGCGCGGAGCCCGCCAGGGTCTGCTCGGTCACGTTCGTGGCCGGAGGCCGATGGGTCAGGCCCGCCTGGTCCGCCAGGAACGGCGGCTTCCCGAGAGCCTCGACGCCGCGGATGTGGCGGCGTTCCTGTCGGACCTGGGCACCCACAGGGACCGGGCGATGGTGCTGGCGATGGTGCTCGGCGGTCTGCGAGCGGCGGAGGTCCGCTCGCTACGCCTCGCCGACATCGACATGGGCCTGCGCCAGGTGAAGGTGATGGGCAAGGGTTCCAAACAGCGCTTGGTGCCGGTGGACCGCGCGTTCTTCACCGAGCTGGCCTCGTATCTACGCGTCGAACGTCCACAGGGCCTGTCGACACCGGAGTGCTTCGTGGTGCTGCGCGGTCCGACCGCCGGCAACCCGATGACCGAGGCCGGCATGCGACGCATCTTCAGGACCCATCGGTCCCGCAGCGGGGCGGCCAGGGTCCGACCGCACCGGCTCCGGCACACCTTCGGCAGTGAACTGGCCGCCGCGGGGATCGACCTGTTGGTGCTGCGCGAGCTGATGGGTCACGTCCACGCCGAGACCACCGCTGCCTACGTGCACCTGGCGCCAGAGACGGTGGCCGCCGAGTGGGCACGAGCCAAGCAAGTCCTATCGTGACCGGCGTCGCGCTGGGCGTCGTCGGGACCGCCCCCGCCGACCTGCTCGGTGACTACCTCCGCTTCGTCGACCGCCTGGAAATCAACCCGGGACAGCGCTGGCAGCGGCGGCGGGCCGCGACCGACTTCATGGGCCGCCACGGCGACCTGGCGAGTTGGATGAGCCGGCCGACACCAGCCCGCCTCGCTGACCTTCACCGGCTCAAGGCCTGGCCGTTCCTGACCTGGCTGCTCGTCGAGGGGCACCTGCAATCCGACCTCGGGCTGCTGCTGGCCAAGCCGGGCGGAGTCGATCTCGGGTTGTGGTGGAGCGCCGCTCATCCAGACGATGTCCGGCGGGCTCAGCAGGCCGCTGAGCGGCTGGGCTGGAGCGCCAACTGGGCCCGCCAGGTGATCCGCCACACCGCCCCGGTCCTATCCCTGTGGCTGGGCAAGACGCTCTCCGAGCTCACCGACGAAGACTTCGACACCGCCGCAGAAGCGGCAGCCCACGTTGATGGGAGGGCCTCCACCCGGGAGCGCTTCGCCGGACGGTGCCTGGCGCTGCGCCAGCTGTGCTTCCAAGACGGCATCGTGCGGCAACCGCCACGCGATTCCCGGGCAGCGGCGCTGTCGCCGGCCGAGCACGCCGCCCGGATCGTCCAACCGCAGATCCGCCGGGAGGTGGTCCGCTACGCCGAGATCATCGCTACCACCCTGCGTCCCTCCACGGCCCAGATGCGCATCAAAGCCATCCGGGTCCTCGCCGACTGGTTGGCCACCGAGCATCCCGAGGTCGCTCGCCTCGACCAGCTGGACCGCAGCCGCCACATCGAGCCGTTCCTGGTCTGGTCCCGCAGCCGACCCTGGCGGGGTCCCAACGGGGACGGCAAGACCGTGGGAATGACCGTGTTCCATCACGACCTGGTCGATCTGAGGGTGTTCTTCGAGGACATCGCCGAGTGGGGCTGGGCGGCCGCTCCCCAGCGGCGGCTCATCTTCCTCTCCGACCTCCCCCGCCTGCCCGAGCCCCTGCCCCGCGCTCTGCCAGCCGACATCGACCGCGCCCTCATGGCAGCCGTCTCCGACCTCGACGACCCCTTCGCCCGAGTCGGGCTGACAGTCCTGCGCGCCACGGGCATGCGCGCCGGTGAACTGCTCGACCTCGAGCTGGGATGCATCGTCGACTTCGGTGGCGGGCACGGCAGCTGGCTTCGGGTCCCGGTCGGCAAGCTCGGCACCGACCGCATGGTCCCCCTCGATCCCGGGCCGCTGCGTCTGCTCGACGCGTGGATCGCCAAGCGAGGACCGCAGCGCTCCCTTCCCCACCCCCGCGACGGCCACCTCGCCGATTTCGTGTTCACCGAACGGGGTCAGCGCATCGGCGCTCACCGCCTCAGAGTCGGGCTGCACACCGCTATAGCCGCCGCCGACCTGCGCGACCCGGCGGGCAACCCGCTCCATGTCACCCTCCACCAGCTCAGGCACACCTTCGGGACCACCCTCGCCAACGCGGGCATGTCCTTGCCCGCCCTGATGGCGCTCATGGGCCACGTCACCCCCGAGATGACCCTGCGCTACGCCCGCCTGGCGTCGCCGACCATCCGTGACGCCTACAACACCGCCATGGCCAAGGCCAACGGACGTCGCTCACTGTTCGTCATCGCGGCCGGGAGCAACCAGTCCGTGCCCACCAAGGTCGACTGGCTCCACGCCGAGATGCTCAAGACCCGCCTGGCCCACGGGTTCTGCTCACGCGAGCCCGTCGCTGGCGCCTGCGCGTACGCCAACATCTGCGAACAATGCGACAACTTCGTCCCCGACCCTGGCAGCGGGCGATGACCGGGTGGTCGAAGACCGCCTTTACCGCTGAGGACAGCGCCTTGGCGCCATCGAGGACGCAGCCGACCGGCCGGGTCACCTCCAGTCCCCGCTCTCGCAGGCCGACCAGCAGGTCGGTCACCAACGTGGCGTTCTCGGTGTCGCCCTCGACCACCCCGAGGGGGTGCTTGACCCCGTCGATGTCGATGCCGACCGCCACCACGCAGCAGTGACCACCGAAGTGGACCCCGTCGACCATCAGCGCCACCACATCCAGACCGGACAGCTCCGCTGCCATCAGCTCGCTGAGGGCGGTCTCGGTCGCGGCCACGAACCGGCGAGATATCGCCGAGCGTGACGTCCCCCGACTGCGCTGCTCCACGGCGGCGCCGACCGGCTCCAAGCCAACCGAGTAGCGGCGAGTGGAGATCTTGGCGAGCATCTTGTCCATCGCCATGCGCCCGAGCAGCTCGGTCGAGGCGAAACAGTCATAGGTCGACAACCGCACCTCGGCCTTGCCATCCGCGCTCCGCACCCGGGGCCGGGTGATCGCCACCTGCCGTCCGCCGAGGGTGACCAGCCCGTCATCGCTGCCGTGGCGCACCGCCGTGCGCCCCGGGTCGTGGCGGCCCTTGGGGCCCGCCAGGGTCTCCACCTCGGCCTCCATCATCGCTCCCACCACCTTCAGCCCCGCCCCCACCACGAAGGCCAGCAGTCCCTCCTCGAGCTCGCCGGCGAGCTCGCTCACTGCGACCTTGACGGTGTCGGGGAGCACGACCGCCGCCTCCCGGACGGCCTCGAGCCGATCCCTTCTCGCCTTCTTCGGGGTCGTACGGCCGTTGCTCCCGGCACGGCGGGTCGTGGTCTGGTAGTTGTTCATGTTGGCGGTTCCCCTTCCTGATCGGATGTCTTGATCGGACGCCCGAGACCTACCACATGGCAGGTGCCAGGCGGGGGACCGCCACCTCAACTTCTACGCTCAGCGGGACAACCTCGATGCCGGTGCCAAGAGAGCCTCGGAGAGCCCCGAGGCGGTCGCGCTCGCTAGGGCGCAGGCGAAGCTCGAGCGTGCCGAGGCGGGCCTGCGCAAGCACGCCTTGGCGTTCGACATCGCGGGAAGGCTGCACGCGCTCTTGGAGCTGTTTGCCAAGAGCGCGACCGATGAGCCCCGAGCACTGAGCGGGCGTGGCCCGAGGCGGAGGCGCTGATGGAGGCCTGCTTCGCCCAGCTGGAGCCGCTTGTCGGCACTGCGACAGCGTGTCGGGGTCGGGGCGCTCCTGACGTGAAACACAACCGTGAGTACTTGGCGCGGGCGCGTCGCGCCAGGCCCGCCGGTGGCGGGCTCGGGACGGAGTCCCGAATGGTTGTGGTGGGGTCAGGCGGCGGG
>JAJYWG010000087.1 GCA_021791615.1 Actinomycetes bacterium | reverse complement strand
GGAGCGAGACAAGGAGCTCCTCGACCGACTCGCCAAGTGATGCGATACCTCAGCCTGGCCGAGTACCTCTGGCTGGCAGAGCAGGTCACCGGGATCGAGGCCCCGGTGCTCTCGAAGGCGGCGAGGATCGATCTGGCTGATTCGGCGCTGCACGCGCCTTCGGCCCGCTTTGGCGAGCAAGACTTCTACCCCGACGTCATCGACAAGGCCGCAGTACTCACCTGCAGGCTTGCGTGGAACCACCCCCTCCCCGACGGGAACAAGCGCGCTGCATGGGCCGCGCTCGTCCTCTTCCTTGATCTGAACGGGATCGTGTGGTCGCCAGATCCGCCTGATGTCGACGAAGCCGAGCAGGCCATGCTGGCTGTGGCTGCGCACGAGGTCGACGAGTCCTGGATCGCCGACTGGCTCCGCCAGCGGGTGCAGATGCCCTGAGATCATCGTCGCCGGTACCCGTCACGGCGGACCTTGGTGTGCCGAACCGCCAGGCTGATCGCCGGCCCCTCGATCAAGGGCTCGAGGTTCGCATTCTGGGAGGCCAGGTGCGCCGACCGACCAGTCCTCCGCGCGAACTTGCGCGGTGCCTGCCAGCGCATCGTCACCGCGATCGTAGAAGGGTGACTGCGACATCGAGGGCGCAGTCGGCCGGCTGGAAGACGACGTCGAGCTGTAGCGCGTCGAACAGCGCCCTCAGTTCGCCCTGGGGCACCGTGTCGAGAGAGCTGGCAAGGAGTGGGAGCCGGTCCAGCAGCGGGGCGACTTCGGCCAACGTGGGCGCCGCTGTCGCCGCCTCTCGCGCCAGCGCCGCGAGACGCTCGCGTGGTTCGGCGATGGCGACCTCCAGTTCGTCGACGCGCAGTGCGACACGTCGGCGAAGTGCCGGCGTCACGTCGTCAGCTTCGAGGTTGACGAGTTGGCGCGTGAGGCGGCGTTCGATGTCGGCGATCCCGGCCTCGGCGGCGCGTTCCTTGGTCGGCGCGGCGCGCTCAGGCTCGGCCGCGGCCTGCGGGCGGACACCCCGGTAGCCGGCCGGCTCGTCCCGACCACCTCTTCTGCATGCGCGACCCTCGATGGTGTATGTGTGGGTGCGTGAGTGGTTCAACATGACCGAGCGGCTCCGAAGCTCGTCTGGCGGGACGCCGGCAACTGCTGCGGTGGGGGCGTCCCGCCTGAAGGTGCCCATCGGTCTCGGAGAGATCCAGCAGGCTCGGCATGCCGTCGACAGCGTCGCGGCCCGGACTCCCGTGTTCCATTCCCGCCTTCTCTCCGAGATGACCGGTACCGCGGTGTCGATGAAGGCGGAGAACCTGCAGCGAACGGGGTCGTTCAAGGTCCGTGGGGTCGCGTCGAAGCTGGCGTCGCTGGGTGAGAGCGCAGCGAGGGGGATCGTCGCCGCCTCTGCCGGCAATCACGCGCAGGCGGTCGCCTTCGGCGCGAGCCGAGCCGGGATCCCATGCCACGTCTTCATGCCGAGGGATGCGCCCGTGGCCAAGGTCAACGCGACCGAGTCGTATGGGGCGACGGTCGAGCTGGGTGGCGACTCAGTCGACGACTGCCTCGCGATGGCGGCGGAGCGTGCAGACCTCACCGGCGAAGTTCTCGTCCATCCGTTCGACGATCTCGCGGTGATCGCGGGGCAGGGCACGCTCGGCCTGGAGCTCGTCGAGCAGATCGAGGATCTCGCGCTCGTCGTCGTCCCGCTCGGTGGCGGCGGCCTCGCCTCCGGCACCGCGATTGCCGTCAAGTCCCTCGAGCCTTCAGTCAGAGTCGCCGCGGTGCAGGCGGCCGTGTGCGCACCATTCGCTGCAGCCCTGGGGGTGGCGCCTCCGGTCCCCGAGGGAGCCGCGAGTTCTCTCGCCGACGGGATCGCCGTGAAGAAACCGGGTGCGATCACGCTCCCCATCGTCGAGGTCCTCGTCGACGAGGTGGTGACGGTGGAAGAAGACGACATCGCTGAGGCGATGGTGCTTCTGCTGGAACGAGCGAAGCTCGTCGTTGAGGGTGCGGGAGCCGTCGGCATGGCGGCGTTGCTCTCAGGCGCTTTGGAGCTTCCGTCTCGCGGCACCACCGCGCTCGTGCTCTCAGGTGGAAACGTCGACACCAACTTGCTGGCGATCGCGATCCGGCGCCATGAGACCAATGCGGGTCGCCGGCTCGTCGTGTTCGCACGGATCACCGATCGACCGGGACATCTCGCTCGGCTGCTCACGGTCATCGGTGAGGCGGGAGGCAACCTCATCGAAGTCGGCCACCTGCGCGAGGGATACAGCCTCCACGTGAGGGAGACGGGTGTCCAGCTCGTGATCGAGACTCGCGGGCAAGAGCACGCGCAACGCGTGCTCGGCGCAGTGCATGCTGCAGGATACGACGTGCGACGGGTCCAGGAGCCGAGGCAGGGACACGGCGCCGCCATGGACAGCTAGGGCGTGCCACTCGGAGCGCACCAGCGTCAGGCGATGAGCGGGGGTCGGACAGTGCTACCCGTGCTCCACACGCCAAGTTCTCCCTGTGCTCCGCACGCCAATCGAGGCGAGCCAATCGAGGCGGCCGATTGCACCCTTGTCAGAGGTGATTGAAGCCGCCTGCTTCCTCTGGCGTCATGCCGACCGAGACGGGATGGCGCTCGAAGTGTTCGACGGCGGCGCGGAGGTCGTCGAGAAGCAATGACGCGAGGTCCCGATCGACCCCCTGACGCACGAGGACTCGCTGGACGGAGATGTCCTCTGCGCTCCCGGTGAGAGCGTACGCAGGCACCTGCCAGCCACGGTTGCGCAGCCGGTCCGCCAGATCGAACAGGCTGTATCCAGGCGTCGCCCCCGCCGCGATGCGCCACGTCACGGCGGGGATCCCGGTGCGGGGATCGCTCGTGGCGAGCAGCTCGAAGGGGCCGACGGAAGGGAGCTGCTCGGCGAGGTACCGGCCGGTGTCGTAGCACGCCTGGTGGACGCGCCGGTAGCCGTCGCGCCCGAGCCGGACGAAGTCGTAGTACTGGGCGATGATCTGGCCCGCAGGGCGGGAGAAGTTGAGGTGAAAATCTGGCATGTCGCCGCCCAGGTAATCGACGTGGAAGATCAGCTCCGACGGCAGCTGGTGCTCGTCGCGCCAGATCACCCATCCCACGCCAACAGGCGCGAGCCCGAACTTGTGGCCCGAGGCGTTGATGGACTTCACCCTCGGGACCCGGAAGTCGAAGAGCAGCTCGGGCGCGCAGAACGGAGCGAGGAATCCGCCGCTGGCCGCGTCCACGTGGATGTCCACGTCGAACCCGCAGCGCTGCTCCAACTCGTCGAGCGCGCTCGCGAGCTCCGCCACCGGTTCGTACCTGCCCGTGTACGTCACTCCGAAGGTCGGCACGACGAAGATGGTGTTCTCGTCGACGCGCGACAGCATCTCCTCGGCAGTGAGGCCGTACCTGCCCGGAGCCATCGGCATCTCTCGGATCTCGACGTCCCAGTACCGGGCGAACTTGTGCCAGACCACCTGGACCGGGCCGCACACCATGTTGGGCCGCTCCGCAGGGTGTCCCGCCTGCTTCTGCTTGGCCCTCCACCGCCGGAGCGCTGCCATGCCAGCGAGCATCGCGGCCTCCGACGATCCGAGCGTCGAGGTGCCGACCGTGTCCGCGGCATCCGGCGCGTTCCAAAGGTCGGCGATCATGTGGACGCAGCGCCGCTCGATCTCCGCCGACTGCGGGTACTCGTCCTGATCGATCAGGTTCTTGTCGATGGCGATGTCCATCAAGGTGTGCACCTGGGGCTCCTCCCACGTCTGGCAGAACGTGGCCAAGTTCTGTCGAGCATTGCCATCCAGGAGGAGCTCGTCGCGAACGACCTGGAACGCGACTTCAGGGGCCATCTCGACCTCCGAGAACCGGTACTTGGGCAATTCCCGGCCGAGTGCGGCGGACGCGAAGACGGGTTCCGAGAGCCGGCTCTGGACTGTCCTTCGGCGGTGAAGGGGCATGTGGGTCCTCCGTCCGGTGGCTGTTGCCTGTGTGGCATCTTGCTGTCGGGTACCCAATATCGTCGCCAGTTCGGCGTCGCACCAGACGGACCCCGGCCCGTGTCCTCGGCAGATGGCGGGGAGAGCTCGTGCATCGGGCCGAACGCGCCACCGGCTGGCACGCCGCGGCTGGCGCCGTGGTCGGCGCTCGCCGCCTATCCTTGAGGATCCTCGGTGGGCGGCCCTGCCCCGCATTCGGGAGCCGGTCCGCCCTGGAGATCGATCGAGCACGTACGTTCAAGGAGGCGCCGCGACATGACCACCCTGCATCCCGACACCGTCGCGGGCCGGCTTGACGGGCTGCAATGGAAGGTTGCTGATCTCGGGCTCGCCGATTTCGGACGCCGCGAGATCGAGCTCGCAGAGCACGAGATGCCCGGCCTCATGGCAATGAGGGAGGAGTTCGGCGGCACGAAGCCTCTTTCGGGCGCGCGCATTACCGGCTCGCTGCACATGACGGTGCAGACCGCCGTCCTCATCGAGACGCTCGTTGCGCTCGGTGCGGCGGTGCGCTGGGCAAGCTGCAACATCTTCTCGACCCAGGATCACGCGGCTGCCGCCGTGGTCGTCGGTGCTGGCGGCACCCCGGACGACCCCCGGGGCGTGCCGGTGTTCGCGTGGAAGGGCGAGACCCTCGAGGAGTACTGGTGGTGCACCGAGCAGGCGCTGCGCTGGCCGGGAGGCACTGGTCCGTCGATGATCCTCGACGACGGAGGCGACGCGACCTTGCTGGTGCACCTCGGCGTCGAGATGGAGAAGGCGGGGGTCGCCGCTGACCCGAGATCGGCCACCTCCGAGGAGATGCACGTCGTGCTAGAGGTCCTCCAGCGCAGCCTCCTAGAGGACCCGCAGCGTTGGACGTCGATCGCCAACGGGATCAAAGGGGTGACCGAGGAGACCACGACCGGTGTGCACCGGCTCTACGAGCGCGAGCGGAGCGGCACGCTCCTGTTCCCTGCAATCAATGTCAACGACGCAGTGACGAAGTCGAAGTTCGACAACAAGTACGGATGCCGCCACTCTTTGATCGATGGGATCAACCGCGCGACCGACGTGCTGATCGGCGGCAAGCTGGCCCTCGTCTGCGGATACGGGGACGTCGGGAAGGGGTGCGCCGAGTCCCTGCGCGGGCAGGGTGCTCGGGTGGCCATCACTGAGATCGATCCCATTTGCGCGCTGCAGGCGGCGATGGACGGTTTCGAGGTGGTGCGGATCGAAGACGTCCTCGAGACCGCCGACATCTTCGTGACGGCGACCGGCAACCGCGACATCATCACCGCTGCACACATGGCGCGGATGAAGCACCAGGCGATCGTCGGCAACATCGGCCACTTCGACAACGAGATCGACATCGCCGGGTTGGCCGCCGTTCCCGGTGTGAAGAGGGTCCGGATCAAGCCCCAGGTCGACAAGTGGGTCTTCCCCGACGGTCACGCAGTCATCGTGCTGTCCGAAGGGAGGCTGCTCAACCTCGGGAACGCCACGGGCCATCCGAGCTTCGTGATGTCCTGCTCCTTCACCAACCAGACGCTCGCCCAGCTGGAGCTCTACACGAAGGCAGATGCCTACGACACGAAGGTGCACGTGCTCCCCAAGCATCTGGACGAAAAGGTGGCGCGCCTGCACCTCGGCGCGTTGGGGGTCCGCCTCAGCGAGCTGACGCCCGAGCAGGCGGCGTACATCGGCGTTCCCGTCGAAGGACCCTACAAGCCCGACAGCTACAGGTACTGAGCTTTTCCGAGCGGCCCTTCCGATCCCGGCGGCTGCGAAAGGGCACCGTGCTCCTCCGAGTCCCCAGACGGCTGCCTCAGCGGGTCCCGACGAGATCGCTCGAAAGCGCAGTGTCCGCGCCCGGCGGCGGTCAAGGCGCCCGCGCGATGACAGCGACCGCGCGCTCGATCCCTTCGTCGTCGACGTCGTGGTGGGTCACCAGCCTCACCACCCCGGGCTCGGTCATGTCGGCGAGGATCCCGCTGGCATGAAGATGAGAGACCACCGCACGGGGGTCGGGCGGCGAGAAGACGACGAGGTTCGTCGCCGTCCGCTCCGGATCTGCTCCCGAGTGGGGCCATCGGTCCGCCACCGCCCCGGCCAGCCGGCGCGCACGGGCGTGGTCCTCGCCGAGACGGTCCACCATGGTCTCGAGCGCCACGATGCCCGCAGCGGCGACGATCCCTGCTTGGCGCATCGCCCCGCCGAGACGCTTGCGCTCCACACGGGCTGCGTCGATCACCGCCGACGGTCCGGCGAGCAGCGAGCCCACTGGCGCGCACAGCCCCTTGGACAAACAGGACATGACCGTCGTGGCACGTGCCGCCATGGCAGACGCCGGCACGCCGGTCGCGACAGCGGCGTTGAACAGCCTGGCGCCGTCCATGTGCACGGGGATCTCGCCGGCGGCGGCCCGCAGACCGTCGAGCTGCTCGAGCGTCCATGGGATCCCACCCGAGGCCATGTGGGTGTTCTCGATGCAGACGAGGGAGACCGAAGGCTGGTGGTAGTCGGCGAGCGACACGGCGTAGCTGACGTCCGACGGCGCGACGACGCCGTCGGCGTCATCGACGAGATGGAACTGCACGCCCGAGTTGCGCGCCGCTGCCCCCGCCTCGTACGCCACCACGTGCTCCCGGCGACCAGCCACGACCGCGGTCCCCGGCCGCGCGAGGACCCTCACCGCCAGCTGGTTCGCCATGGTCCCCGATGGCACGAACACCGCTGCCTCCTTGCCGACACGCCCGGCATAGAGGGACTCAAGCGACGCGACCGTCGGATCCTCGCCGAATCCGTCGTCCCCCACCTCCGCTGCCGCCATCGCCGCCCGCATCTCGGGGGTGGGCCGCGTGACCGTGTCACTGCGCAGGTCGACGACGCCGGACGCGGAGGGCGAAGCCATCGCCGGATCGTAGCGTCGTCCCACTTCGGCCTGGCTCACCGGTAATGTGCGACCCGTGGCCGCCGAGCGCGAACCGTCGCCGCACGGCGACGTCCACGTGGACCTCGCCTCTGCGATCCGCCGGGGTGCCACGGGGCTGCTCGGCGTCGAGCTGGTGCATGCGAGCTCCGACAGGGTCGAGCTCCGCCTCACCGTGGATGAGCGGGTCCATCAGCCCTACGGGATTCTCCATGGAGGGGTCTCCGCGCTGCTCGCCGAGACCGCGGCAAGCTTCGGGGCCGCACTTGCCGCGCCCGTTGGGCACCACGTGGTCGGCATCGAGCTCAACGCCAGCCACCTGCGCCCGATGCGCGAGGGGGTGCTCCGGGCGGTGGCGGCACCGGTGCGGGTCGGACGCACCGTTCAGGTTTGGGAGATCTCGCTCGACGACGACCTGGGACGCGAGATCTGCCGCTCGCGCTGCACCCTCGCGCTCGTCCCCAGCCCTCGCTCGGACAACGAGCGTTGAGCCAGCGAAGTAGTATCGTCGGTAATACCGAAGTCCCCAATTGGTCATACTAGACGTACTACCGCAGGCCAAAGATGTGCGCGCCCAGCGAGGGGCGGGTAGCATGACGGAATGCCGCTGGTCAGCCCGTCCGTTCGCCCCGGGCATCTAGGCCTCCTCCTTCCGCCGATGCCTGGAGCCGGCGGCGGCCGTGCCGATGGTAGTGCTACCGGTACTACCGACTGTCTCACCTTCGGTAGTACCGAATGGGTGACCGCGTTGGCAGCCGGCGCAGAGCACGCAGGAGCGGGCGGCGTGTGGGTCTCGGACCATCTCTTCTGGCCCAAGCCGACGACCGAGTGCCTCACGACGATCGCTGTCGCAGCCTCGGCGACCCGGCGGGTGGTGGTCGGATCGTGCGTGCTCCAGCTTCCCCTGCGTGCACCGGCCGCCACGGCGAAGCAGGCGGCCGCGCTCCAGGTGCTGAGCGGCGGGCGCTTCATTCTGGGCGTGGGATCGGGTATTCACGCCCGCGAGTACGACCTCGCGGGTGCAGCGTTCCACCACCGCGGCAGGGACCTCGACTCGGGGATCGCCGCCTTGCACGCTGCGTGGCACGGCAACGAGGAGCTGGGCGGGTACCGCCTCGCGCCTGCGCCGCCCGTGCCGGTATGGGTTGGTGGATCCAGTGCTGCGGCGCTGCGCCGGGCCGCGACCGTCGGCGACGGCTGGGTTCCCCTCTTCATCGGACCAGAGAAGTTCGCAGCCTCTCTCTCCCACCTTCGGGACCTTGCCTCGGACAGCAGTCGGGACCCCGACGACATCGTCCCTGCTGCCGTGATGGTCACCGTCGTCGACGAGGACGGCACCCGGGGCCGCGCCGCCGGCGGCAGGTGGCTCTCCCGCCTCTACGGCATCCCGCCCAAGGCCTTCGAGCGCCACCTGGTGGCCGGGTCAGCCGCGCACTGTGCGGAGGTGGCCGCAGCCTACGTCGACGCGGGCGCCGCACAGGTGATCGTGCTGGTCGCCGCAGACGACGCGCTGGAGCAGTTCTGCGCCCTGGCCGCGGCCTGCGAATTTTTCGGCCCGGGCGAACAGCTGGAAGGGAGAGCTCGCTTCTTTCGGGAGCAGACGTGCCCCGCCGCGAGCGGCCGCCATTCGCGCGTGGAGGCGTACGAGGTGGCAGGGGTGTGCGGGTGAGCAGCGTGGCCGAGCCGGTGGCGATCCTCGGAACGGGGATGACCGACATGGCCAGGCGCGACCTGTCGCCCGAGGCGATGGCGCACCAGGCGGTCCACGGGGCGCTCGCCGACGCGGGGGTCGAGCCCGAGCGGCTCAGCCTCGTGGTCGCGAGCAACGCGATGGGCGGACGGCTCTGCGACCAGGGCTGCATCCGCGGACAGTCGTGGCTCCGGAAGGCCGGACTGGGGAGCGTGCCGGTGCTCAACGTCGACAACTCGTGCGCTGGGGGGGCGTCCGCCGCACAGGTGGCGACGTACGCGGCACGTGCGGGCGCGGGACCGGTGCTCGTCCTCGGAGTCGAGAAGATGTGGACTGGAGACCGGGCGGCGACGCTGGCCGGGATCGAAGACGGGCTGCCCTCCGATTACCGGGCTGACATGCACGCCCGATTCGTCGCAGAACAGAACCCTGGTGGGAGCGTCCTCATGGCCCTCAACGACCGCTGGGCTCGGGAGTGCATGGAAGATCACGGCGCCACTCTCGAGCAGTTCGCGGCGGCGGCGGTGAAGGCGCGGCTCCACGCAAGCTGGAACCCCAACGCGCAGGTCCAGGATGCGGTGACGATCGACGAGGTCCTTGCCGCGCCGCAGGTCTCCGGCATCCTCACCCGTCTGATGTGCAGCTCCTTCACCGACGGGGCCGCGGCGATGGTGCTCGGGCCGGCAACTGGGGCGCCGAGCGATGCGCCGCGTATCATCGCCTCCGTGGCGCGTTCGGGAAACGGGGAGCTGGACTACCACGACCGCCTCGCGGACACCGCGTCAGCGATGTGGGAGGCGAGCGGCCTTGGGCCGGACGACTTCGACCTCGCGGAGATCCACGACGCCACCAGCCCCGAGGAGATCTACGCGCTCGAGTCCCTCGGCCTCTTCGCGATCGGCGAAGCTGGGCCTGCAACCTTGGCCGGCCAGACCACGATCGGCGGGAAGGGGCTGTGCGTGAACCCGAGCGGCGGGCTCGTCGGGCGCGGCCATCCCCTCGGCGCGACCGGGCTGGCTCAACTCGTGGAGCTGGCGATCCAACTGCGCGGCAGAGCGGGCGGCCGCCAGGTCCCCGGCGCGCGCCTCGGCCTCGCGGTGAACACCGGCGGCGTGATCGAAGGAGACGCGGCCTACGTGGGCATGCACGCCGTGGCTGCAGGGAGACGATGACCGTGCGGGGCATCACCGTCCGAGGCTGCGGGATCTCCGTCCCCGACAAGGTCGTCACCAACGACGACCTCTCCGCGACCCTCGACACCAGCGACACCTGGATCACCGAACGCACCGGCATCAAGGAGCGCCGGGTCGGCGGCATCACCTCTCAGATGGCGATCGAGGCCGGACGGCGGGCGATCGAGGACGCGGGTCTGGGGCCCTCCGACATCGACGTCGTGCTGCTGGCCACCACCACCCCCGATGCGCTGGTCCCGGCAACGTCGGCGACCGTGCAAGCCGGGCTCGGCGTGCAAGGGGGAGCGTTCGACCTCAATGCCGCCTGCTCGGGGTTCGTCTACGGACTGGTCGCCGCAGCCGGACTCGTGGCGGTCGGCTCGGGCCGGGTGCTCGTCATCGGAGCGGACGCCCTGAGCCGCATCACGGACTGGGACGACCGGACGATGGCTGTGCTGGTGGGTGACGGTGCCGGCGCGGTCGTGGTGGAGCCCGTCGACGGATCCGGCGACCTGCTCAGTTGGAACTTCGGCGCGGACGGCACGCTCCGGCACCTCCTCAGATGCGACCACGGCGGCTACCTCTTCATGGATGGCAAGGAGGTCTTCCGCAAGGCGGTGCGCGTCGTCGTCGAATCCGCCCAGCGCGCGCTCGAAGACGCCGGGCTGACGGCGTCCGACGTCGATCTCCTCGTGCCGCACCAGGCAAACCTCCGGATCATCCAGGCCGCGTGCCAGCGCCTCGGGATCCCCGAGGAACGCACCGCAGTCGTCATCGACCGCTACGGCAACACGTCGTCGGCGTCGATCCCGTTGGCCCTCGAGGACGCGCTGCGCAACGGCCGGGTGTCGGCCGGCGACCACCTGCTGTTGACGGGGTTCGGCGGAGGGATGACCTGGGCGAGCGCCGTCCTACGCTGGGGGGGATGAACCTCCGGACGTCGCAGGCCGATCGTCCACGCGCCACGCTCGTGGTGCTCGCCGCAGGGCGGGCGACGCGCTACGGAGGAATCAAGCCCCTCGCTCCGGTCGGGCTGGCCGGTGAGGCGGTCCTCGATCTGTTGGCGAGCGACGCGTTGGCCGCGGGATTCGATCGACTCGTCCTCGTGGTAGGTCCCGAGAGCGGCCCGGCCATCCGCTATCACGTCGAACGCACGTGGCCTGGTGCCGTCCCGGTCGAGTTCGCCCGACAGGAGAGCCCGCGTGGGACCGTCGACGCCGTGCTCGCCGCGGCTCCTCAGCTCGGAGACGGCTCCCCTTTCGGCGTCGCGAACGCCGACGATCTCCCGGGCGTCGAAGGCCTGGCCCTTCTCGCCGGCCATCTGCGACGTAGCGAGCCAGTGAACGCCGCCGTCTGCTACCGGCTACGCGCCTCCTTGCTGGGTGACGCGCCTGTGACTCGCGGGCTCTGCCGGGTCGACGCCGAGGACATGCTCGAGACGGTGGAGGAGCGCCGCCACGTGACCCCGCTCCCCGATGGGCGCATCGTCGCGGGCGACGGGCACGAACCGAAGGAGCTCGATCCAGACCAGCTCGTCTCCATGAACCTCTGGGGCTTCACGGCGGAGATGCTCGGGTTGCTCGAGGCGGCCGCGGACTTCGCACAGGGCGGCGAGGTGCTCCTCCCCGAGGTCGTCGACAGGCTGCTCGCCCAACGGCGGGAGAGCTCGGCGGGGGCGGCAGAGGTGAAGGTGCTACGAGCCTCGGGCCGCTGCATCGGCGTGACCCACGCCGCCGACGTGCCATTGGTGCAGGCCGAGCTCGCGCGGGAAGTCGGACGCGGCGAGCGGCCCGCGCAGCTCTGGTCGTCGGAGCCCGTCGTCGGGCAATGACCACGCCCGGCGCCACCCCGGCGGCGCCGAGGCGGAGTCGCCGCCTCGTGGCTGCAGCCGCCGTCAACGGCGCCCTGGTCGTGGCCGAGATCATCGCCGGGCTCGCCGCACGATCATCGGCGCTCCTGTCCGACGCGGGCCACAATCTGGCAGACGTCGGGGCGATCGTTCTCTCGCTGGCCGCGCTGCGCTGGGCATTGCGGCCCCGAAGCGAGCAGCGCACCTACGGCAACCACCGAGGCACCATCCTGGCCGCCCTGGCCAACGCCACTTTCCTCGCGCTCGTCACCTGCGCGGTGGTGGCGCTCGCCGTCTACAGGTTGCTCCACCCGGCAGCCGTCCACGGACCGCTCATGAGCGAGGTGGCGGGTGCGGCCCTCGTGGTGAACGCGGCGGCGGCGCTGACGCTGCGCGACCCTGGCCGTGACCTCAACCTGCGAAGCGCCGCGCTCCACATGGCGGCGGACGCGGCAGCCTCGGCGGGGGTGGTGGTCGCCGGGATCGTGGTCGCCTTGGTTGGCCGACGCGCCGACCTGGCGGACCCCGCGGCGGCCCTCGCCGTCTCCCTCCTCATCCTCGCCCAGGCGGTGCGGGTCGTGCGGCAGAGCGCAGACGTGCTCTTGGAGTCGACGCCGTCGGACGTGGACCTCAGCGAGCTGCGCAAGGCGCTCACGTCGGTGGATGGAGTCGCCGAGGTCCACGACCTCCACGTGTGGAGCTTGTCGAGCGACTACCGCGCGCTCTCCGCACATCTCGTTCTCACCGGCCACCCCACCCTGGAGGCCGCGCAGGCGGTCGGCGCGGCGGTCCGGCGGCACGTCTCCCCCCAATTCGACATCGCGCACACCACGTTCGAGATGGAGTGCGAGCGCTGCGACGACCAGCTCGCCGATCCCTGCAGCGTCGACGACGCGCTCCATGCCCCCGGACGCGGCGAGACCCCGAGTAACCGTCCGGCCTAGACCGTCCAGCTCCTCGGGGCCAACGCCATGGCGACCCGAGGTCTCCGTTCCCGGGGCAGTGTCGGACAACCCCGTTCCCGTCGACAGCGCCGCGAGCTCCAGGGAGCTCCCGGCCCGTTCTTGCGGGCCACCTCTGCTCGAATGTCCTTCCCCCGCCTTCGACTCGTGCCTCTCGGCACCAGCCGGTCCATCCGGTCAGCCTTGCAGCCTTCCTTGAGGACGTTCGGTTTGGCCTTGCGGCTCCGCCGATCGCTCGTCCGTCGGTCCGCCTTGCGGCGCCCCTCCGTCCGATGACGGGTTCGATCACTCGAACAATCCAAAGCGTGCACCTCCACGCGCGAAAAGGCAAGAGGCCGAACGGAAATCCCGAGGTTGTCCCCACAATTGTCGGCGATCTCCCCAGGTGTGGACGTGTCATCCCCAAGTGTAAGGTCCGCTGTCCCCAGGCAATCCCCAGGTTCGCGGGCACCGAGGCCTCAGTCGCACGAGCACGGCGAGCTCGCCCGCGCGGATGCGAGCCGAGACTCCCCACGTCTGCCCGGCACGCCCTGCTCGCTCGGAGGAAGAGACCATGAAGACCGCCTCCGACGACCCGGTGTGCCCGCCAGCTCCCCGAGGGACGGTCCGAAGGCCCGATCGGCATTGACGAGATGGCCGAGGACGAAGCGCCACCACTCCGCCAACCGGCACCGCCTTGCGCAGCCGAACCGCCTGCAGCTCGTCGCGCGCGCTAGGGCTCGTAGCGTTCCAGGGACCTGGGGCGGCGCACGGTCACCGCTGCGACGACGGCGCTCAGAGCGAGAAGGCTCCCAGCAATGTCGAACGAGAGGTGGAGGCCGGACCCGAAGGCTTCGTATGCCGCGTGGACGACCTTGGTCGCCAGGTTGGCGACGTGGACTGTGTGGCTGTGCTCAGCCTGCGAGGCCGCGCTCGAGCTCAGGCCGCCGCTCGAGACGGCGTTGATCACCAGGCTCTGGAAGCTCGGCGGGATGCCAAGAGCCCTCAGCCGATATGCGAGCTCACCGGTCAGCTTCGAATCGACGACCGCACCCAGGACCGCGACCCCGACGACCGCGCCGAGCTCCCTGCTCGTGTTGGTGGCAGACGCCGCCATGCCTGAGCGCTGAGGCGGTACCACGGTCAGCGCGGCCGACGTGACAGGCACGAGCGCAATGCCGAAGCCGAGCCCGGCGATCGGAAGGGTCCAGCCGAGCGTGCCGAACCCCGAGTGCGCGCCAAGCGTCGCGCTGGTGATGAAGATGCCCGTCGCGGCGAGCGTGCAGCCGACGACCATCGGGACCCGGGCACCGGCTCGAGCGACCCACGGACCGGCGAGGGCGGAGCCGAGGATGAGCGCGGCCGCCATCGGAAGGAAGTCGAGCGCCGTCTGGTAGGCAGACTGTGTGATGACCACCTGTACATAGAGCGCCGTGAAGAAGAAGATAGAGAAGGTCCCGAAGAACGTCGCGAACGCGACAAAATTCGAACCGAAGAACGGTGGCCTGCGAAACAGCCCGAGGTCGATCATGGGGCTCGTCCGTGCCCGCTCGACCAGCAGGAACACCACCCCGAAGAGCACCGACGCCGCGAACAGGCCGTCGATCCACCACGTCGCGTATCCGAAGAGCTCCCCTTGGATGATCGCGAAGGAGACCGCTCCAAGTGCCGCGCCACCAAGCAGCATGCCGGCCCAGTCGAACTGTCGCCCCTCGGGGTCTGAAGACTCGGGTACGAACGTCAGCGCCATCGAGAAAGCGAGGAGGCCGAAGCCGAGATTGAACCAGAAGATCGCTCGCCAGCTCGACACACCGACCAGAGTGCCCGCGATGACCGGACCCAACGCGAGCGACAGCCCCGACACTGCCGCCCACACGCCGAGCGCGTTGGCCCTCGTCGCCCGGTCGGGGTAGACGTGGCGCAGCACGGACAGCGTCCCGGGTTCCGACGCCGCTGCCCCGATGCCCATGATCACGCGGCCTGCGATCAGCCAGCCCGAGCTGGGAGCGGTCGCGCACACGATCGAACCTCCGCAGAAGATCGCGACACCGGTGAGCATCGCCTTCTTCCGGCCGAGGAGGTCGCCCATGGTGCCGGCTGCGAGCATGAAGGTTGCAAACGTGAGTGCGTAGCCGTCGACCACCCATTGCAGCGCAGTCACCCCCGCGTGCAGAGACGTCTGGATGTCAGCGAGCCCGACACTCACCACGGTGTTGTCCAAGAAGGTGAGGAAGAGGACCATGCAGAGAGTCGCGAGGGCAGCGGCCTGCCCGGGGGACCCGAGCCCTCCGGTGCGCAGCTCGATCCCCTCCTCGCTGCGGCCGTCTCCTGCCGCGAACTGCCCTGGGGGCGCGGGCACGCCCATGCCCGAAGTGGCCGCGTTCGAGGCGTTCGAAGGCCGGGCGAACTTCCTCACGGTACGTCCGGTCTCACGCGCATCGCACCACAACGGTACCTGGAAGAAGGAGTGGTGACGCACTGCCATGTTCGCATCTCTACCCAATGGGCACGCACGACCGAGCGTTGTTCTTCGCTCATGCCACGTACGCTCGAGCCATGCACATGGCTTCCGACCCGACAGCTGACGCCACTGATCCTGGGACGCTCCACTGGGTCCGTCACCTCCCCAAGGCAGAGGTCCACCTTCACCTCGAAGGTTGCATACCGCTCGACGCAGTCGGCCTCGACGATCCCGGCCGAACTGGTGCCTCCTTGGACCGCGTTCCGGGGGCGCCGCGCTTTGCGGACCTGACGGAGTTCCTCAGGTGCCTCGACCGCGCGTGCGCCCTGGTCACCAAGGGGGAGCTCGTGGAACGGATCGCCTACGAGATCACCCAACGCGCCAGCGCTGAGGGCGTCGGACACGTCGACGTCATCTTCAACCCGACCCACTGGCCGGCATGGCGAAACGAGCTCGGCACGTTCATCGGATTCCTCGACAGAGGCTTCCTCGCCGGCGAGACGGACCACGGCGTGACGTCGGCACTGTGCCTCAGCCTGACGCGCACCCAGCCTCCGCAGGAGTCGGTCGAGCTCGTGGACTGGCTCCTCGACGCTCGACCAGAGCGCGTCGTCGCGCTCTCGGTCGACGGTGACGAAGCCGCTGCAGGCCGCACCGGCGAACGCTTCGCTCCCCTGTTCGCGCGCGCACGGCGCGCGGGACTGCACACCTGTGCGCACGCCGGGGAGTCCTCGGGCCCCGAGGGCATTCGCGACGCCGTCGAGTTGCTCCGTGTCGAGCGGATCGACCATGGGGTCCGCGCGGTCGAGGATCCACGGCTCGTCGCGGAGCTTGCCGCAGACGGCACCCCACTGGACATATGCCCGACCTCCAACGTCCAGCTCGGGCTCGTCCCGTCGCTCAGCGCACATCCCCTCGAGACGCTCCGGGCTGCGGGCGTGCGGGTGAGCCTCAACACCGATGATCCGATTCTCTTCAAGACGTCCGTCGCCGCGGAGTACACGAGCTGTGCGGAAGTCTTCGACTGGGATCTTCGTTTGATCGCAGCGATCGCCCGCACGTCGATCGAAGCGAGCTTCGCGACGCCTGACCGAAAGCACGACCTGCTCTCGGACCTCGACAGATTTTGCGAGCATGTCTCATGACCGAGATGGTCGAGGGTTCCGACGCTTCGACGGTCAGCGAGAGCGATGGCCAACACGGCTCCGATTGGGACGCGGTGGCCTACGACCGGCTCGCCGATCCCCAGACCCGGTGGGGCGCGGCGGTCGTCGGGTGGCTGGAGCTCACCGGACAGGAAACGGTGCTGGACGCAGGCTGCGGGAGCGGCCGCGTCACCGAGCAGTTGCTCGGGCGGCTGCCCCAAGGTCGCGTCGTGGCACTGGACGCGTCGGCCGCAATGCTCGCGCACGCGCGGACCCGCCTCGCGTCGCACCGCCAGCGGGTGCACTTCGTCGAGACCGATCTCCTCGGGCTCGGCCCGACGACCCTGGGCGAGGACGCTCCGGTCGACGCGGTGCTCTCGACTGCGACCTTCCACTGGGTCACGGATCACGACCGGCTCTTCGCCAACCTGCGCACGGTGATGCGACCGCGAGCCCAGCTCGTCGCGCAGTGCGGTGCACAGGGCAATTTGCGTGCACTCTTGGATGCGGTGCGCTCGCTCGGAGTCGAGCGTCTCGGCACGTGGCTCTACGCGTCCCCGGGCGAAACTGCGGTGCGGCTCGAACGTGCAGGTTTCGTCGACGTCCACGTGTGGACGAACGCGGAGCCGACGCGCTTCGAGGACCACGTGCAGCTGGCGGACTTCCTCGCGGCCGTCATCCTGCGAGAGCATCTCGCCCGACTGGCCCCTGCCGAGAGGCGGCCATTCGTCGAGCGGGTCGTGGCGGCGATGCCCGAGCCGGTGATCGACTACGTTCGGCTGAACCTCGTTGCCCGGCGGGGTCCCTGACTCCAGAGACTCCGAGCGTGCGGGAGCTCGAGTCGGTCGGTGCCCGTGCCCGGAATGTCGCCGACTCCCTCGAAGCCGCTTCCAGACCACCCGACCGCCTCCACCACCCCGTGCCAGAACGCGACCCTCCCGGCGATCTCGCTCGCCGCGCGACTCGGCTAGGCGGCACGCCTGGCTCGTCATCGTGATGTCGTAGGGACGAACCCGATGCTCTTCAGTGCAACGAGGCGTCGCTGGTGCATCCGTCGCAGCAGGGGATGAAGATCGTCGCGGTAGTCGTGGACCTCGACGCAGGCCTTGCGCGGAAGAACCCGGGTGACCCGACCGACGTACTGGACGACGCGGGTGCGGCCCGAGATCGGGAAGGTGAGGAACAGCGTGTCGAGGGCAGGGAGGTCGAAGCCTTCGCCGAGGTATGCACCGGTGGCGAGCAGCAGGATCGGGGCGTCGCTCGCCCGGAGCCCGTCGAGGGCTGCCTTGTGCGTCTTCTTGGGGGTCCCGCCTTTCAGCACGACCGGATCGAGTCCGTGACGCGAGCTCAGCTCGGCCCGGAGGGCCTCGAGGTGGCCGGTCCGGTCGGTGAGCACGAGCGTGCTGCGACCCCTGCGGTGAGCGTCGGCGATGTCGGCGCAGATCTGGCGGGTCCGCCCCTCGTCGGCGACCACCCGGCCGAGGATCGTCTGCACCGCGGCATCGTCGCGGGCGTCCGGGTCGACGAGGGTGTCGTGGACGACGAGGTCTCGGCGGACGAGCACCGCCGACGCAGGATCCTCGTGCATGGTGTGGCGAACGGGTCCGAGCTGCATGTGGAGGATGCCCTCGAGGCCGTCGCGTCTGCGAGGCGTCGCAGTCAGCCCGACCCATCGACGGTTCGTCGCGCCGCGCACGGCACGCTCGAAGGTCACGGCGGGCAAGTGGTGGCACTCGTCGACGACGACGAGGCCGTAGCCGTCGAACACTCGGCCGGCGTCCTCGCGGCGCGAGAGCGTCTGGAGCGTGACGACGTCGACGACACCACTGCGCCGGGTCCGCCCGGCGCCAAGCTGGCCGATCTCGCGCTTTGCCAGGCCCAGCAGGTGCGCGAGCTGCAGGCGCCACTGCGCGGCAAGCGGCTGGGTGTGCACGAGCACGAGGGTGGGCGTGGCGAGCCGGGCGATGAGTGCGCAGGTCATGACCGTCTTGCCGGCCCCCGTGGGTGCGACGAGCACGCCGAGATCGTGCTCGGCGAGCGCTGCGACCGCCTCCTGCTGGGCGGGGGCGAGCTCGCCGGCGAAGCTGAACCGGTGGGTCGGTGGGACCGGGCGCCGGTCCTCGATCTCGAGCCGACTGCCGGCCCGCTCGACGACCTTGATGGCGTCTTCGAGCAGTCCTCGGGGAAGGTGGAGCCGGTCGAGATCCTCCTCGTAGCAGCGGATCATCCGAGGGGTGTTCCAGGTGGAGAGCCGGAGCTGCTCGCGCTGGTGGAACTCGGGGTTGTGAACCGACGCGAGGTGCTTGAGCGAGGCGACGAGCGCCGGGGGGAGGCCGATCCGGTCGACCGCCAGCGCTCCTGCGAGCGTCGCGGCGACCACCGGGGGTGCAGGCGGGCTGGGGCGTCTCGGGCGGGACATGGTCGTCGGTCCGACCGAACCCGGTCCGGCAGCGACCCGAAAGCCGTCGCCGATGCTCTTCGCGTCGACAAGAGGCAGTCGCCGGATCGCGGCGAGGAAAGCCCACTGATCGGGCCAAGGCTCGAGGCGTGCCGGGTCGAGGAAGACGGCGTTGCCTTGCTTGCGAGACTGTCCTTGAAGCGGGAGGGCAATGAGGTTGCCGAAGCCCTTCTGCGGCACGAAGTCCTGAGACGGGAAGAGCCGGTCGTAGCTCGTGAGATCGACCTCGGCACGAAGCGCCATGGTCTCGCGCAGGAGCCCGGACCCGAGGCGGCGGGCGACCGCGGCCTCGACCGGCTCCTCGAAGAACACCCAGACGTGCGCGCCGTTGCCCGAGCGCGACCGCTCCAGGCACGCCGGGACGCCGACGTCGTTGCACACGTCGAGGAACGCCAGCGCGTCGAGCGCCCAGGAACCCTTGTCGAAGTCGCAGGCGAGAAACCAGCAACGGTCGCCGACGAAGAGCGGGTACACGCCGGCCGAGATCCGCCCTCTGAGGTGCTCGTCGACGACGGCGTCGTCCATCGGCGCGTAGCGTCGAGGCGACTCGGTCCTACGCCCCTCGAGCACCACCGGCGCCCAACCCGACCTCTTCGTCGACGGGTTCTCCCACCGCTGCGCATAGACGTCGGTCCGTCCGGCGAAGAGGGAGCGAAAGAGGCGGATCTTGTCCTCCGGCGGCGAGCTGGCGTCAACCCCGACTGGTACCTCCACGGCCGAGGGGAACAGCCTCGGTGCACGCTGTGACCTATGCACCGGGGTCGTCGCCGCAGCGCTCTGTGCCGATCGGAGCTGCTCGTTCTCTCCTTCGAGCCGGGCGATCTCTGCCCTGGCTGCCGCCAACGCGGCCTGCAGTCGCTCCAGCTCGGCGCCCGGCACGGCACGTTCCACGCTCACGGATCGGTCCGCGGCACCCGAGGCACCGGCGCCCTCCCCCGTCCGACGACCGGCGCTCACGCCTCCGGCCAGCTCCCTCGCGCCGGGAGCCGAGAGGGCAACGGCTCGAGCCCGAGCCAGGTCCGGAACGCGACGTGCAGCCACGTCGCCACCGTCCTGGGCTCGAAGCGGACGTCCGCGAGGGCCACGTCACCGGGCGGTCTTCCCCCGCGCCGACGAGGGGCCACTAGGCCGGGCTCATTCCCCTCGACGTCGAACCCGACGACCTCGACGTCGATGTCGAGGACCTTGGCCGCACATGGCCGCGTGACCTCTTCGTCGAGGACCGTGAGGAACGCTGCGAGCTGGTCCTCGGCCGCGTGGGCATCGACGGTGACGGTCTCGATGAGCTCGTGCAGAGGCTCGCCGGACACGCAGACCAGGCTACGCGGGCCCCCTCGCCCGGCTCGGCTTCACGAGACCAGAGCCGACCAGGCCGCCGGGGGCGCACGACCGCCACGAGCTCGACGGCGTAGCCGGCGAGGACCAGCACCCAGATCTTCGCCATCTGCGAGACCGAGGTAAACCCGTAGACGCCGGGGTCGCCATCGCGGAGATCCGCGGTCACGTTGCGGGCGTACTGGGTGACCCAGGTCCATGGCATCGTGATGATGACGAGGACACGTCCGCGCGCGCTCGGTGGTGACGCCTCGCGACCCGGCGGAGCTGGACGATCCGGACCGCGCCGAAGACCAGTACGACGGCCGCGCCCAGCACCGCCGACAGGAGGAGGTCCAAGGCCAACGGCGCGCGCCAGTGCGCGCCGAAGAAGGTGACACCCACCACGTGCAGGTTCTCGACGATGAACACCAGGACCACGACGAGGATCACCAGCCCTGCTCCGAGAGCCACCCACAAGGTCCCCGCCCTGGTTCGCGGGACGGGCGGCCCCGGGGGCTCCTTCGCCCCGCGGTGTTCTGGGGGCGCCGAGTCGAGGACTTGCGTCACTCGTCCCGGGTCCGCGGCCATGGGCGCCGCTGCATCCGAGGAGCTGAGCGACGCGCCGGCCACACCAGGACCTGTCGCGTCGGGAACTGTCGCGTCGGGAACTGTCGCGTCGGGAACTGTCATATCTGGATCTCCGACAGCCTGGGCGTGCAGCTTCACCGTACTCCCCATGCGGATGGTCGCGTGACCTGGGCGGATGTTTCTCGGCACCCACTGGCCGGCATGCGGTGGGGAATCGGCCGGCGCCGCGGTGCTGAAGGTTCCACGCTGCTTCCAGGGCATCTTCGATGGCCCCAGGATTCCCTCGAGCGAGATCGGCGACGACCATCATGTCCTTCTCGGAGCACCTCGGAACGCTGAACGTCCCAGGAAACTGGCACAACATCACGTCGCGAACGTCGAAGTCGCATCGGATCACCAGGTGCTCTTCGCCGAGCTCGCGCGCGACCAGCCTGCCCTTGAGCCACCACTCCTGGACCCCTTCCCTCTCCGTGTGACGAACCCCGGGCAGAGGAGCGCAGAGCGCCCCCCATCGCCGATCGTCATCGCCGGGACGGAATGGGGTGGGCGGGGGAGCGCGGTCACCGGAACTCTTCGACGTGCGCCCCGCTCTGCTCTTCGATGCCGAAGCGACGGACGTAGCCCCAGCAGTCGGGCCGGGAACCGTCGGCATCGGTGACGCCGTAGGCATCTGCGAGCTGCCGGGACGTAAGGATCTGCCCCGACCAGCGCGCCGCGTCCGCGCTGGCCGCGAGGGCGGCGACACCGCGCGCGACGTACACCGGCGACTCGGAAATCGCGAACCCCGGCTGGTCCTTCAGGGCATCGCGCCAGTTCTCCTCCCGCACGCCGCGCTCGTCGAGCATCCTTTCGGAGCGGAGCCACCCGGGGGTGACCCCCACTGCGACGACGGGGTGTTCGCGTAGCTCGAACGTCAGGCCTTTTACGATCCTGCCGACGCCGGCCTTCACCAGGTCGTAGTAGAAACCGACCCCTTCTCGGAAGTTGGCGTTGAACTCCTCGGTGCCGTCGGTCATCTCGACAACGAGGCCGGTGGTGCCGTGAGCGCGGGCGGTTCGCAGCATCAGGGGGATCGCGTGGTGGCAGGTGATCAAGTGGGTGTCGAGGCCCATGCGCAGCATCCGGAGGCCACCGGTAAGGTCGTGCTCCCACAAGGGATGCTCCCAGTCGGCATACCGATCACCACCGAAGATGTCGTTCACCAGCACGTCGAGCCGGCCCTGTTCGGCACCGATCCGATCGACAAGGGCGGCGACCGCACCGGGGTCCTCGTGATCGACCACCAGTGCGTGTCCAGTGCCACCCGCCGACTCGATCGCCTCTGCGGTCTCTTCGATGGTTTCTGGCCGGTTCAGCTCCGAGCGTCCGCACGTGCGGCTGCTGCGCCCGGTGGCGTAGACGTGTGCACCAACGCGAGCGAGCTCGCAGGCGATGGCTCGTCCCGCTCCTCTCGTTGCCCCTGCGACCAGCGCGACCTTCCCGGACATGGGTCGATGTTCTCTCATCTCGGCTCTTTCTTCTTCGCTTTCAGGTGCGGAGCCCAGGCGGAAAGGATGGCGTCCAGATCGTCAGCGAGGCGAACGACGAGCGACCCTTCCGGATGGACAGACCACGTCAGACAGCCCCCTTCCATCGCGGCGACGATGATCCGGCTCAGTTGCGCCGGCGGCGGAGCGCCAGCGAGCTGGCCGCCGGCGACGGCGTCGGCAACGTGTCGGGCGAGGTGCCGCCGCACGTGCTCCCACCCCACATGCAGCAGCTCGCGCATACTCTCGCTCTGCAGGTCGATCGCCAGCGCTGCGAGCTGGTTCGACGCGGTGCTGGAGCTGTCCAGGTCGTAGTAGTTGCAGAGAGCGACAGCACGAACCCGGTCGAGCGGTGTCGCAACCGACGCCGCGGCCCCTTCGAGCAGAGGGTCGAGCGACGCGACCCAGCGTTCCGAGATCCGAAGGAAGAGGCACTCCTTCGAGCCGAACCGCTTGATGAACGTGGCAGCCGACACGCCTGCCTGCGCCCCCGCTTTCGCGAGCGTGAACGCCGCCGGACCTTCTCTCATGAGCACCGAGCTCGCTGCATCGAGCAGGCTGTCGTCGTCGCACTCGATCGGTCTTGCCACCCCTGCGCACTCTTCCTTCTTCAAACTTCGGATCGCCCCATGAACCTGACTCGGCGGTCCAGGGCTTTCGACTCGCCGCTGGCTCGGGGCGCTAGATAGTAAATCATAGTTTACTAACATGCGTGCGGTCAAGCTAGAGCTTCTTGGTGTTCCAGTCTCTGGATCTTGTGACAAGTTTCAGGCTGCGACTCCGAGTCGGGCATTGCCGACGTAGTCACCGAGCAGGCGTTCGATGGTGCTGAGGGCACGGCGCATCTCGATGGGTGCCGGAGGTTGGTCCGCTTCGAGGAGCGGCTGGAGGAGTCGGGCTCGGAGCTTGGTGTAGAAGATGGCGACGCGCAGACCTTCGGGGGTCAGCTGGTAGGTGTTGGTGCCGGCGACGCGTTGTATCAGGCCGTGGAGTCGGAGACGGCGCAGGTCGTAGCTCATCTGCGAGGAGCTGTAGTCGCGACCGAGGAGTCCGGCCACCTGCCCGCGAAGGCTCTTGTTGGTGAAGCCGGTGACGGCGTGGACCACCAGGCACAGCGAGCCGGCCAGGGCCATGGCGCGTTGATCCCCGAAGCGGAACGCTCCGGTTCGTTGGCCCTCCCATACGTAGGGCTGGTGGATGCGCTCGAAGAGCGCAGAGCCGATGGCACAGCCCTGACCGGCACGTTCGATCATTAGCAGACGGGCGTTGACGGCGCGGGCGCGGCCGATCAGCTCGGGCAGGTGCTCGAGCCGGGCCAGGATCCCGATGTCAGACGGCTTGTTGACGACGGTTTCGATGCGAAGCGCTCTCCCTTCCTTGAGGTATTGCTTGACTCGGCTGTGCTTGAAGGTGAAGTCCATCTTCACCTCGGTCCCCGGGGAGAAGACCCGGGTCTGGGACGGCATCTTCGTCCTGGCGCCTCGGTTGGTCGGGACGAACACGGCCCCGATCTCCTCGGGCCGACCGACCCCGATGTTGTCGGCGACCAGGGCCTCGAAGAATCCTCGGGCTCGGCGGGGGTCGTCGAAGACGATCGTGCGTGACACTTCGACCTGACGCATCGACAGCTCGAAGAAGTAGCCAGCCGCACGGTCCGCTTCGGTGAACGGGGTGGGGATGACCCTCGTCCAGCGGTCGAAGAACCCCTGGACGTCGTGCGGCGCGAAGTGGTCGCAGATGGCCTGGAGCCGGGCGGGGTCGGCGCAGGCGGCAAAGCCGTTGGCCAGCTCGGAGAAGGCCACACCCTGCTTTCGGGCCTGGTGCTTGGCCCACTCGTGGCCGTTCAGCCAGACCTTGGCCGGATAGGGGAAGTAGGTGCAGATCTTGATGAAGCCAGGCCCGAAGTCGGCGTCGAGCACGTAGAAGTAGTACGTCCCGACCCGGCGCTCCTCCTTCACGAAGTCGTAGCTCACGACCCCGGGCTTGGGGGAGCGGTTCTTGGCGCTGAAGACCCAGGCGAACTCTTGGGCCGCGACGATGGCAACCACCCCGGTGCGGCCCGCACGTTCGGCAGCGTCGAGATAGGGCCGGACATGGTCGAGCTTTCGGTCGTCCCAGCGGGTGCGGTCGGGCTTCTTCAGCTGCAGGATCGGGATCTGCTGGTCGGCAGCGAACGCCTTCACCTCACACCGGAAGCGGTTGCCGATCTTCTCCAACAGGGCCGGCGAGGGGATGGGGAAGCCGAGATGCTCAGTCAGGAAGGTCACCACCTGGCCGGCCACCTGCAGCTTCGGAACGTAGGCGTTCAGGTAGAGGCGGTCGACGCAGGAGAGGTCGAGGCCGACGTGGCCGTCGAGCACGTCATTGATGTTGGTCACACTCGTCACCACACCAGCGTGGCCGCCCGAGGGCCGGCTCTGCCGGGCCGACGCGTGGAACGTTTACCGACGGCGCCGGGGGGAGGAGGCCGGGAGGGGGGCCTGCCCCCCTCCCGCTAATGGCCGTCGCGCATTTGACTCGAGCGAGTTTGGCCCGTCGGCGGCAGACCCTCTCGATGACCTCTTGGGCCGGCTTGTGCCTGACGGAGAACGCCGGATCGTCGTTCCAATGCTGGGCCTAGAGCTCGATCTCCCCGACTGCCCCGACGAGGTTGGGCACCGAAGTGAAGGTGCCACGGCGGATCCGCCGGTCGTGATCTCACCGAACCGGGGCTCGACCAGGTTGCACCACGAAAAGGACGTCGGCGTCAAGTGCAGGTGCCACCGGGCGCGTTTCGGACCGGCGAGGCACGAGGCACTCGGTGACCGGCGGTGCCTTGTCGGCAAAGAGGCCTTGTCGGCGGAGAGGCCTTGTCGGCGGAGAGATTGTCGAGCACGACGTGGATCTCGAGGTCGCGCGGCCCGACTCCCCGCTCCTCCGCTGTGTCTGCTCGATCTTGGACCCACGGCGATCAGGTGCTCTCGAAGGGTGCTCGTTGCGGCAACATGATGGCACCACGCACAAAGGTCCCCTGGGGCGATTGCCACGAAACTTCCCCTACGGCAGGAGATAGGTCGGGTTGGTTAGGCTGATGTGCACTGTCATACCGACGCTAGGAGGTGGACCATGTCCTACAGCGTGCCGAGTGACGCGGACGAACGTGCTATCGCCATAGACGGTGCGGGCACCCTCGGCAGGCGGATTGCGTCGGTGTACGCCGCTGGCGGCAGCGACGTCCGCGTTTTCGACCTGTCCGAGGACCAGCGGGAGGCTGCACGCCAATATGTAGAGGAGCAGATGGAGCCGGTTCGCACCATGCTGGGTATCAACCGGTCGCGCACCGGAGAAGTGACCGCGTCTGGCGACCTGGCGGAGGCGGTCCGGGGTGCGTGGATGGTGATCGAAGCGGTTCCCGAGAAGCTCGAGCTCAAGCGGAAGATCTTTGCCCAGCTCGACGAGTTGGCGGACGGTGACGCCATCTTGGCCAGCAACTCCTCGTCAATACCCACCAGTCAGATGATCGACAATGTCGGCCACCCGGAACGGGTATTGAACACTCACTATCAGCAGCCGCCGGAACTCAATTCAGTGGAGCTGATGTCCTGCGGTCGCACCGACAGCCGTGTGGTCGACGGGTTGATGGAGAAGATCCCGCAGTACGGGCTGGTGCCGTTCAGAGTGCGGCGGGAGAGCGACGGTTTCATCTTCAACCGGGTCTGGGCCGCTATCAAACGTGAATGCCTGATGGTGGTCGAGGAGGGGGTGGCAGCATCGGAGGATGTGGACGGGATGTGGAAAATCTTTACCGCCCCCGGTATCCCCCCGTTCCGACTCCAGACCTCCTTGCATGGTGCCATCATCGCTGGGTAGTCACCGGTCGGTCTTGACCGAGAAGACGAGGGTGAGGTCGGTCCCCGGGTAGATGGTCTTGGTGGTGGTGAGCGCGTCGC
>JAJYWG010000006.1 GCA_021791615.1 Actinomycetes bacterium | reverse complement strand
CCGCCCGGAGACCGGCAAGATCGCCGTGAAGGTGATCAACGACTACGGCGACGAGGTGATGAAGGTCTTCGAGCTCTGAGTGCTGGCCGCGGTCGCCCGTCCAGCACCGCTGGGAGGGTCCCCCTATCGCCAAGACCGTGGTCGGGCGAAGATCCGGCCCTCGGGTCCGTCGACCGAGTCGGGTAGCAGCGAAGCGCGGATGTTGGCGTCGCCGAGCGTGAAGGCGGCGTTGGCGACACGTCGGAGCTCGTCGGACCGTCGATGCGGCGGGAAGACGGCGACGACCCGTTTCTCCGGGTTGATCCGCTGCACCGCGCGAATGGCCGGGCACAAGTCGCTGTCGGCGGAGACGAGGAGGGCCACGTCGAAGAGGTCCGTCGCCGCGTCCTCGACCAGGGAGACGGCGATGCTCACGTCGGTCTCCTTCTCCTCGTAGGTCCGCCATGCGGTCCCGCAGTGGTGGCAGCGGAGGTTCTTCTCCTGGAATCGGCCGAGGCGGATGTCGATGCGGGGAGCGTGGGCGTCGAGCGCCCCGAGGTAGGAGGACTGCCGGGCCAGGGCGGGGGCATCGTCGCGCACCCTTGCGGTGAAGTAGCGCACGACGGCCAGCTCCTGGCCCGGCTTGAGCAGCCTCGTCACCACCACCTCGAGATCCAGCCACAGGTACTTGCGGCCGTGCTTGGAGCGGAGCCCGTGGTAGAGGTTGAAGCCGTCGACGTACGCAGCGACCGTGCTCAGGTGGGAACCTCCTTGCCGATCGGCCAGCTTATGACGTAACCTATGAAGGAACCCCGCCAGCGGTGACGCTGGCCCGACGGCCCCCGCAAGGGGGCCGTTTCTTCGTTCGGGGCCTCGGCTGCCGTCGACGCTCGCCCCCTGCTGGGCGCCCGGGTCGCGGTCAGCGCCGGGCCGAGGCGCAGACGGTACGCACCTCGCAGGTCCGGCAACGCCGGCCCGGGTTTGGCGCGTAGTCCCGGGCGCGAATGCGGGCCGCAGCGGCGGTGACGGTCTCCTCGGCGGCGGTCAGGTCGGCCGAGGTGACGGGAACCGACTCCCGGCGCGTGGCGTCGAGGTCGTGGACGTAGGCGCCGCGCACGTCGAGGCCTTCCCGCCGACCCGCGTCGGTGTAGACCTGCAGTTGCAGGGTGTGGTCGGCGGCGGCGGCCGTCGAGGTCTTGTAGTCGACGATCGCCAGGGCGGTGGGCACGCCCCCTTCGTGATCCAGGATGACGTCGGCCCGCCCCGAGAGGATGACGCCGTCGAGGTGCAGCTCGAAGGGCCGTTCGACCTCCCACACCCGGTGGAGATCGTCGGGGTGCTCGGCGGCGTAGGTGGTGACCAGCCGGCGTGCGGCGTCCTTGAGCTGGCGGTGCAGCGGCTTGTTGGCAGTGGGGAGGAAGAAGCTGGCGTCGAGGATGGCGTCGATCTCGTCCGGACCCGGGACACGCCCGCAGTCGCGAGTGGCCTCGGCGACGACTCGCATGACATGGTGGACCGCCTTGCCGTAGCCGAGCTCGGGGGCAAGGCGCGGCTGGAAGCCGATCAGGTTGCGCAACCGGAATGCCATACCGCAGTCGAGGAACGCCGCCAGCTCGCTGTAGCTGAGGCGGATCGGTTCGTCACCTGCGCCGCTGCGGCTGGGAATCGCCGGAGGCTGCGCGGTGCCGGGATCGACCTCCAGGTCGGCGAGCTCCAGGTAGTACGGGCTTGGCCTCACCGTCCTCGTGGTGACCTTGTCGTGGCGGGAGACCGACAGCCAGTCCCGAGCTCGGGTCACCGCCACGTAGAACAGGCGGCGCTCGTCTGCGTCGCTGCCCTCGTAGCGGGCGGCGGCGAAGCGGTCGCGGGGCACCAACCACGGCTGGGGGCGGCCGGTCTGGCGGGTGGGGAAGCGGGAGGCCGTCATCGACGGCACGAACACGACCGGCCACTCGAGGCCCTTCGCCCGGTGGACGGTGGTGACATCTACGGCGTCGGAGGCGTAGTCGGACTCGGCGTCGAAGCCCTCGTAGGCGCCCTGGGCGTAGTTGACGATGTGGATGGCCAGGTTGCCGTAGTACCACAAGCCCCGGTCCTGGCCACCGACCTGCTCGCCGGCTGCCGTGGCGTCGGGGCGGGCCCGGCGACGGACCGACTCGTAGTCGGCGAGCAGGGCCGAGAACCGGGCGAGCGTCCCGAGTCGGTTCGCCACCAGCGGCTCGCCGAGGTCCCACGAGGCGACGTCGAGGCGTTCGAGGAGCAGGTACAGCTCGCCGACCAGGTCGGCTCGGCGATCCTCCCTCGCCACCTGCTGCTTCCAGTCGTCGAGGAAGTCGGCCAGGCGCCGCTGACGGCTGGCCGAGAGTGAGAAGACCAGCTCGTAGCTGTCGAGGAGCGCCTCGATTGCGATCGCTCGGGGCGGTCGGTAGGGGTCGCGCCACTCGATGTCGCTCAGCCAGGCGAACGTCTGTCCCAGCACCATTGCCTCGGGCTGGTCGAACAGGCCGGTGCGGCCGCCGGGCTGGACGGGGATGTCGAACGCGGCGAACGCGTCGCGCAGCGCCGGGTAGGCGGCACGACTGCGGATCAGTACTGCCATGTCCTTGTAGGCGACACCTGCTCGGGCGAGGTCGTCGATCATCCCGGCGATCCAGCCCGCCTCATCTGCTTCTGTCGGCGCAGACCACACCACCACCTCCGGGCTGCCCCCGGTCGCGGCCTCCCGGGTGGCGGTCATGGTCTTGGGGATGCTGGCGGGGATGGTCGCCGACAGGCGGTTTGCCACAGCAACGATGCCGGGCGTGCTGCGGCGGTTGGCGGTGATCTCGAAGGTCGCGACCGCGGGGTAACGCCGGGGGAACCCGACGATGTTGCCGACATCGGAGCCACGCCATTGGTAGATGGCCTGGTGGTCGTCGCCGACCACACACAACTCGGTGGCGGCACCGGTGAGCAGACCGATCAGGCGTTCCTGGGCCGGATTGACGTCCTGGTACTCGTCGACGATCAGGTGACGGAGCCGCTCGTGGACCTCACCGGCAAGCTCGGGGTGGGACAGCTCGTGCACCGCGGCGACGACCTGCTGTCCATAGGTGAGCAGGCGGTAGCGGTCGAGCGTCGCGTAGTAGGCGCCGATGATCGACCGGAGCGGCTCCGGGAGGGACGCCACGTCGAGCAGTTCGTTCTCCACCACGTCGAGAGCAGCGCGAAACGACCTGATGGCGGCGAACAGCCTGCGCCCGGGATCCAGCTCCCGGAGGCCGAGCTGCTGCGCCTCGCGGGACAGCAACGCGGTCAGCTGGTTGTCGTCCAGGACGTCGTAGGTTTCGTAGCGCGGCACTCGCTGCTGGAGCAGTCGGAAGCAGTAACCGTGGATAGTTCCCACGTACAACCCGTTGAGGCGGTCGAGGGCAGCTCGGCCGAGACCGCCCTCCACCCGCCGAGCGATCCTGTTGGTCAGCTCCTCAGCCGCCCGCTGGGTGAACGTGAACGCCACGATCCCCTCCGGCGCAACGCCCTCCGCCAAGAGGTCGGCGACCCGCTGCGAGACCACCTCGGTCTTTCCCGACCCCGCGGCGGCGATGATCTGCACGTGACTGCCTCGGTGGCGCACCGCCGCCAGAGCGTCCCCTTCCAGCCGCGGCGCTCCACCCAACCCTGCGCCCTCGACCACCACCGACCCGACACTAGGCGCGACACGCATCACGCCAGGTTGGCACAGAGGGCACACGGACGTAGAGTGCGTCACTCCTCTCCCGTGGACGTCGACGTGTGGACCCGCACCGATGCCGCCCGCCAGGTCGACCTCTCCGAACACACGACCCGGAGAATGGTCAACGACGGCCACCTCCCCCCTTCGTTCCTCAGCTCGGAGGAGCCCTTCAGCGCGAAAAGCACGGCGACCGCCTCTCGATCCCGTAGGCGCAGAGGGGCACTTCCAGCAGGCTGAGGATCCGGGCCCTGCCCGGCCCATTCACGGATTAACTTGCCGCGGCGGCGCGGGGGTGCAACGCCATCGGTCCGGGCGTCGCGGAGAGGCGCCGGCCCTTGCGGTCGCACGCGACCGTCGTGGTGCTCCTTGGTCCACCGGCTCCCCGGACCGGCTCTGCCCGCGGACGGTGTAATGCGCACCGGATGGGAGGCTTCCAACGCGCCGGGAGCTTTCATCCTACTTTCACCTCGCCATAGCGGCCCATGGCAAAGAGTGACATCTCCTGGACGCCCAGTAGCAGAGCGAACATGCCCTCTGAACAGCTAACTCTCGCAACCCTGCAGTTCACGGGCGGATCGGGGTCAGCGCCATCAGACCATTAGCAGTGAGTCCGATTCGGCCGCTCTCGCACCTCTCCCGGACACCCACTGTAGTCCACCTCCCCCCGACCCGCTCCTTGGATCCGGCTCGCCATCGTCCCTGCTCACATCCCCTGCGGCTGGTGGTGCCCGCGGACCCTCCTCCCCCGCTGCCGGCCCTTCCGGGGTCCCGG
>JAJYWG010000264.1 GCA_021791615.1 Actinomycetes bacterium | reverse complement strand
GGCGACCACGTAATCATTCGGGTGTGGCTACTTCGCGTCGAGTGAAGATAGCCCAGAATCAGGGGACTTTTCGGTTCCGGGAGCCCGCCGGGGATGGATAACGAAGGGGGATATGGCCGGGGTAGGCCCATATCCCTGCAGTTGGTGAGGTTGGAGTCGGGCTCAGCGGCCTGAGCGACGCCGACGAGACGACCGCCTCGGTCCCTCGAAGTTGAAGCCCGCTTGGGCTGCGACGTACTCGCCGGCCTCACGTGACAGCGCCCGCATCTCGGCGAGGAGCGCTTCGAGGCGCCGTCGGTTCGCTGTCCACTCCCGGTAGTGGGCCGCCGCCTCCTCGGAGAGGACCCGGGTGACGGTCCTGCCAGCTTCTTTCCAGGTGAGCTGCCAGTATGGGCCGTGGCGGCCCTCGGGCTGAGCGCAGCGGCAGTTCGGATTGCCGCAGGTGGTACGCAGCTGGAGAAGGGTCCCCTCGCAGAGGAAGCCGATCTCGGCGACCCGGGCCTTCGCTGCCTCGTAGTCGGCCCGGCAGCGCTCGAGGCGTCGCTCGATCTCGGCTCTCGAAAGACGCGCTCCGGGCATCGTCAAGTAGCATACTTGACGCCCATGGGCCGTGCGCCCACCACCGGCCGAGGCGCACTCGGCGACCTCGAGCGCTATCTCGAGAGAGCGAGACGGCGACGGGCAGGGCTGTCAGAGCTCGAGCGGTCCTCGGTGACAAAGAGCCGCCAGATCGCCCGGCTGTCACTCCAGAAGCACCTGCGCAGCCGGGGCGACGGCGATGTCGGCGATGCCTTGGTCATCGAGGGAGAAGATGGGCCGCTACGCCTGGCCTACAAGAAGCGCCACAGCCGGCGCATCGTGAGCCTGGTGGGCGAGCTTTCGATCAGCCGGGTGGGATATGCCGCCCCGGGGCACCCGAGCATCCACCCCCTCGACGCCGAGCTCTGCCTGCCGGCGCGGTCCTATAGCTACGAGGTCCAGGCCAAGCTCGCCCGGGCCGCGGTGTGCGGCCCCTTCGACGAGGCCGTCCACGTAGTAGCCGAGCTGACCGGCGTGGCAGTGCCAAAGCGTAGCGCCGAGCAGATCATCCTCGACGCCGCAGCCGATGTGGACAGCTTCTACGAGCGCCGAGCCGGCGGCGCAAAGCTCACCGCCGGCGACCTGCTCCTCGGGGCGATCGACTGCAAGGGCATCCCCATGGTCAAGCCCACACCCGCCGCCCCTGTCGTGCGCCGGAAGAAGGGAGAGAAGCCGAACAAGAAGAAGATGGCGACCGTCGCGGCCGTCTTCGCCACTGCACCGCGACGGCGCACGCCCGATGCCGTGGTAGCCAGCCTCTTTCGCGAGGCCCCGCCCAGGCGGGGTCCCCACAAGCGCCCGAAAGACAAGCGGGTGTGGGCGTCACTGCTCGCCGGCAAGGACAGCGTCATCACCGAGGTGCGCGAAGAGATGACCAGGCGCGATCCCGACCGGCGGCACACCTGGGTGACCGTCACCGACGGCGAGCGGGCACTACAGCGCCGGGTGACCGCGAGCTTCACCGACGCCACGTTGGTCCTCGATCTCCTGCACGTCATGGAGAAGCTGTGGAAGGTGGGCAACGCCCTGCACCCAGAAGGCAGCCCCGAGGCGATCGCCTTCGTGCGCGAGCGCGCCCGTCGCATCCTGCACGGCCAGGTGAGCCAGGTCGTGAAGGGCTTCCGATCCATCGTGACCAAGCGAAAGCTGAAGGGCCAGAAGGCGAAGACCCTCACGGAGGTGGCCAACTACCTCTACGCCAACCGCACTCGCATGCGCTACGACATCTACCTGGCCAACGGGTGGCCGATTGCGAGCGGCTCAGTCGAGAAGACCCCCACATACTGCCAGAAGGACCAGCAGCTCTTCTAGTTCGCTGGTCGTCACCCACCCGTTCCACCCGCTAGCTGGGGAACGGCTCACCGTTCTATATGAGAGGCGACTAGCCGGGATCGGGCACGTCTATATCTGCGACGCAGGCAAGCGCGGGACGCTCGCACTGCCCACGGACTTCACGGACCGGGCTGAGGAGCCAAGCTGCAGTGCCCTCCCTCTCGACGTGCATGCGCTCGTTGAACTCGCCAGTCTGTTGACTTCCCTGCAGGATCGTTGACATCACGAACGCGATCGGTCATGCTCTTGTGTGATGACCACACACAAGGCAGAAGACGGCCTGAGCGGGCTAAGCGTGCGCCAGCTACGAGACCGGCGTCGGCGTGCCGCCCGGCGAGCCCCCGACCTCGAAACAATCATCTCTGGCTCGCTGCAGAACCAACGCCGCCGCTGCGGAAAGGAGGGATGTCGATGCGCCAGGGGGGAGCTGCACGGGCCTTACCTCTATTTATCTATGCGGGTCGGCCGGCGGACCCAGATGGTCTACGTACCGGCCGAACTGGCAGACGAGGTCGGCCAAGCGGTTGCCGCAAATGCCGAGGTCCAGGCTGCGCTGGCCGATATCTCGGCCATCAACCTCGAGCTGTTGAGACGCGGGAAGCTCGGTTGAAGCGCGATGCTCCTGGGTGGGCACGAGCTTGTCATGGCGATAGCCAACATGCTCGAGTCCGCAGTTCGGGCAAAGGGCGACGGCGATGAACGGCGAGCACAAGATCTGCCAGCGCCACCGGGACAGGCTAGCGCTGGTCTACCTGCGCCAGTCGACTGTCACCCAGGTGCGCGAGAACGCCGAGTCGACCATGCGCCAGTACGCGCTGGCCGACGCCGCTGCGGACCTCGGCTGGGACCGCTCGCAGGTAGTTGTCCTGGACGGCGACCTGGGGTTGTCTGGCCGCAACAGCTGGGCCCGCGCCGACTTCAAGGAAGTGGTCGCCAAGGTATGCCAGGGCGAGGCTGGCCTGGTCCTGGTCTTGGAGGCCTCCCGGCTGTCACGAAACTCGGCCGACTTTCAGCGACTGATGGAGTTCTGCCAGGTGACCGACACCCTCGTCGCCGACGCAGACGGCGTCTACGACCTGAGGGACTTCAACGACCAGTTGTTGCTCGGCTTCAAGGGCACAATGTCAGCGGTGGAGCTACACGTCCTGGCCCAGCGTATGCAAGAGGCGAGGAAGGCGGCCGCCCGGCGAGGGGACCTGCGCCTGCCCCTACCGATCGGCTACGTCTACGACGCCGACGACCAGGTCGTGATGGGCCCCGACCAGGAGGTCCACGCCGCTGTGGCAGACCTATTCCGCGCCTTCGAGGCGACCGGGAGCTGCACGGGGGTAGTAAAAATGTTCGCCGACCGGCGTTTCCCGACCCACGGGCAGAGCTGGACCGGGGAGACCTCTTGGATGCGGCTGCGCCAGAGCCAGGCCCGAGCGATCCTCCGCAACCCGACCTACGCTGGTGCCTATGTATCTGGTCGCACCAGGTGCCAGCGCCAGATCGACCCCGACGGCAACATCCGTACCCACATCATCGAACAGCCAGCCCAGGACTGGGAAGTCGTGATCCGCGACCATCACCCCGGCTACATCAAGTGGGAAACTTACCTCTCCCATCAGCGCCAGTTGGCTTCCAACCGGTCCCAAGCTGGCGCCCGGCCTCCTCGCGAGGGCTCCGCCCTGTTGCAAGGAGTCGCACTTTGCGGTGGTTGCGGAGGAGGGATGACCGTCGTCTACTCGAGCTCGGGTGCCTCTCATTACCGGTGTCACTCCCACCTCGACCAGACCAACACGCCGGGGTGCCGCTCGGTCAGCGCCGCACTGGTGGGCCCAGTGGTCGAACGCCGTGTGCTGGAGGTAGTGACACCCGAACAGATCGACCTCGCACTGGCCGCGGCCGACGAGCTGGCCCAGCGCGACGCTCGGGTGCTGCGGGCGTTCGAGCTGCGGGTCGAACGGGCCCAATACGAAGCTTCACGTGCCGAGCGCGCCTATAACCTCTGCGAGCCGGAAAACCGCCTCGTAGCTCGCAGTCTCGAACAACGCTGGGAAACAAAACTTTCCGCTGTCGCCGAAGCCGAAACTGCCCTGGCGGAACAGAAAGCCAGCCAAAAGCCGCTACCGACCAAGGCCGAGCTGGCGAACCTGGCCGCGGACATCCGAAGGTTATGGAGCGAACCGACTACCTCACCAAGGGACCGCAAACGCGTGCTCCGGACCCTAATCCGCGACGTGACGCTCACATCCGACCCATTTGGCAACGAGGTTCGCGTGGGCATCCGGTGGCGTTCCGGTGCCAACGAGGAGCACACGGCCACCCGCACACGCATGCTCACCCACTCAGATGCAGTCGAGCTCATTCGACGCCGGAAGCTTGAAGGGATGCGAGACAGCGACATCGCCGCGGAGCTGAGCGCTCTTGGGTTGCGCACGGCGCGCGGCCATGAGTTCGGAAGACTGGACGTCCGCAATGTCCGCGCCTCCATCGGCCTGGCGCGTCCATCACCGCTCGAGCCCGGCGAGCTCACGGTCAAGCAAGTCGCCGAGCAACTCGGGGTCAAGCCGGGCACC
>JAJYWG010000107.1:975-4512 GCA_021791615.1 Actinomycetes bacterium | reverse complement strand
GGGCAAAGGCGAGGCCGGTGCCCAGCCCGAGCAGGGCGAGCCCGGGGAACGCCGTGCCGTAGGTGCCGTGGGTGCTCGTACGGGCCAGCGTGAAGAGGCCGACCGAGATCAGCCCCAGCCCGACGGCCACCACCGCCCGCGTCCCGAACCGCTCGGCCAGGATGCTCGAGATCGGGGCCGCCACGAGGAGGATGCCGGCGATCGGTGTGATCCGGACGCCCGCCTGGAGGGGGCTGTAGCCCAGGTCGAACTGCAGGTACTGCGTGAGGAGGAACAACGAGCCCATCAACGAGAAGATCACCAGTGCCATGGCCACGACTGCCACCGAGAAGCGCCGCGACCGGAAGAACGAGAGCTCGAGCATCGGGTGCGTCGTGCGGTGCTCCCAGTGGACGAAGAGGGCGAGCACCACGATCCCCGCGGCGATGGAGCCGAGCACATAGGGCGACGTCCACGACCGGTTCGGTGCCTCGATGATCCCCCACAGGAGCAGCACCATGCCGCCGATGGACAGCACGGCTCCCAGGGGATCCGGCGGCAGAGTGGTCTCTTGGCGCGAGTTGGGAACGAGCCAGACGGCGGCAGCGAAGCCGACGGCAGCGATCGGCACGTTGATCAGGAACACCGACCCCCACCAGAAGTGGGTGAGCAGCCAGCCCCCGACGATGGGGCCGACGGCCAGACCGAGCCCGGTGGTCCCCGACCAGATCCCGATGGCCCGCGCCCGTTCGCGGGGCTCGACGAACACGTTGGTGAGGATGGACAGCGTCGAGGGCATGATCGCCGCCGCCCCGATCCCCATGAACGCCCGGGCGCCGACCAGCATCCCCGTCGTGTGCGAGAAGGCGGAGGCCGCCGAACCGACGGCGAAGACGACGAGGCCGGCCAGGAACACCCACTTGCGCCCGAGCCGATCGCCGAGGCTCCCCTGGACGAGCAGCAGACCGGCGAAGACGACGGCATAGGCGTCCATCACCCACTGGAGCCCGCTCGACGACGCGTGCAAGTCGCGGACCAAGGTCGGTAGGGCGACGTTGAGCACCGTGTTGTCGAGACTGACGATCAACAGGCTCACGCAGAGGACGGCGAGCGTCGCCCAACGCCTCGAGCCCGCGCTCCGGCGCGTCATGGGACCCAACCCGCCCTCGGCTCGGGTCGGCCGCCGGCGTCCGAGGCCCCGGCATGGATCGGGTCAGCGTCGCAACGTCCCCGGTTGGTCGGCGAAGGCACCCCATGCACCGGAGCGAACCTAGCCCGGCGACTGGGCCTGACGCGGCAACGGGCCTCTTCGGGGAGGGAGCGTCTCACGCCTGCCCGCCCAGTTCGTCCTGCTCCGCGGCGATGGCGACGAAGAGGCCCTCGGCCTCGGCAATGCGGACACCCGCCACGGTCGCCTCGCTCTCGAGAAGGAGCTTGCGTCCCTCGCGGTGGCGCAGCCGGGCACGAAACTCGATCTCCTCGTGCACCGGTGTCGGTGCCAGGTACGACACCGACAGCCGACCGGTATAGGCGGGCACGTCGACGATGTCGAGGACGAAGCCCAGGGTGTCGTCGAAGATGGCGGCGACGACACCTCCGTGGGCACGGCCAGGTGCCCCTTCGAAGGCGGCACCGAGCACCACCCGAGCCACGGCATCGTCGCCCTCGCGGCGGACGTCGATGGCGATGCCAAGAGGGTTGGCGTGCCCCGACACCACGCAGTCGGGAAAGTGGTCGAGGACGGCGCCGTCGGCCGGCGCCGCCTCGAAGCGGCGGCTCATGGAGCCGACCGGGCGTTCGCGGGGCGGCGCCGCCTCGACGTCGACGAGGAGGCGATCGGCGGTCACAGCCACGCGCTCGAGCAGGGCGTCGGGGGCTTCGTGAGCGACGACCGCGTGCCCGAGCCGTCGCAACGACGTGGCGGCAGCGAGACGCTCCGGTGACGCACGTCGGGCGATGCCGGGACCGTCGTCGCCGGGTCCGCCGCCGCTCCCCTCGCCAGCCATCTGGTCTCCTCGTCGGTCGCCGCAGGTCCGCGCTCCAGCTCCCCCACGCGGACCCGTTCCGGCCACCCTAGCCACGTCTTGCTGGACGACCCCACTCCGATGACCCGCCCAACCCCGGCTCCGGCCGAACGGCCGCCCGACCGCCCGACCGCCCGACCGCCCGGGGGGAGGGCGCTACCCTGCGGCATGCCCGTCCTCGGCGTCCCCGAGCTCCAGCAGTTCCTCGCCGACGCCTTCCCGGCCAACCCACCGGACTACGTCGTCGAGGCGATCGAGGAGGGCACGGTCCGCCTACGCCTCCCGGTCGGCGAGGTCCACGGGAGGCCTGGTGGCACCGTGTCGGGCCCCACGCTCATGGCCCTGGCCGACTGCACGGCCTACCTGGCGGTGGTGGGCCACATCGGGCCGGTCGCACTGGCCGTCACGACCAGCCTGCACATCGACTTCCTGCGCAAGCCGCCCCTCAGCGACGTGATCGCTGACGGGGCCCTGTTGAAGCTGGGCAGACGGCTCGCCGTCGTCGAGGTGGCCTTGCGGTCCGAGGCAGCCGGCGACCTCGTGGCCAAGGCACAGGTCACGTACTCGATCCCCCCCGGGGCCTCACCAGACGGTCTCCCCACTCCTCCCGCATCTGGCGGGTCACCCGGTGCTCGACGATGAAGGCCACGAACGGAACGAACCCAGCCGCGACGACCAAGATGATCCGACCGAGGCGCCAGTGTGCCCTGCGGGCGAGGTCGGCGCCAGTCACCAGGTAGACGATGTAGAGGTAGCCGTGGATGGGGGCGACCACGACAGCCATCTGAGGGATGTTCGCTCCGTACTGGAGGGGAATGGCCACGAACACCAGGAGCACGAGCATCGTGCCGACCACGTAGGCCATGACCCGATAGCGCGTGAGCGCCCGCCGCAGCGGGGCCAGCTCCTCCGCCGTCAACAAGTCCTCCGGAACGCTCACCGGCGCCACGTCGCCTGCTCGACGACCACGGCAGCCCGCAGCCGCCGGTCACGGCTCCGGTCCGATACGTTCGTTCTCGCAACGGCACCGGGGGCCACACCACCCGCCTCGGGGCACCCAGCAGTGTCGAGAGCGGCCACGGGCCGATGGTACCGCCGCTTCGGATCGAGCTGGCCGCGTCGCGTCGCACCGTCTGCCTACCCTGGGGCCATGGGCATCGCCACCGCTCCCGACACCGCCCCGCCCGTCGACGTCCGGGTGTCGTCGCGCCGGAAGAAGACCGCCGGTGCCCACTGGGAGGGCGACCGCATCGTGGTGGTGGTGCCCGCCCACCTCCGGGGCAGCGCCCGCGACGCCATGGTCGCCGAACTGTCGCGGAGGCTCGCCACCCAACGCCCACTCCTGCACGCCTCGGACACCGACCTTGCAGACCGAGCGGCGATGCTCGGGCGGCGGTACCTCGACGGCGTTGCCCCGGCATCGATCCGGTGGTCGTCGCGTCAGCGCTCCCGCTGGGGCTCGTGCAGCCTCCACAGTCGCGAGATCCGGATCTCGGACCGCCTCCGGGTGGTCCCCGTGTGGGTGCTCGACAGT
>JAJYWG010000107.1:0-965 GCA_021791615.1 Actinomycetes bacterium | reverse complement strand
CTCCTCGTCCCCGACCACTCTCCTCGTTTCCGCGCCCTCGAGCGCCGCTACCCTCGCCACGCCGACGCCGAGCTCTACCTGAGTGGCTTCGCACTCGGACTGCGCTCGGGCGATGTCGGATCGGGCGACGTCGGATCGAGCGCCGGAGCCAAGCGCGCGGCACCTCCCGACGAGGACCCCGGAGGCCCCTGGGTGAGCTGACAGACTGGTCGCGCCCACCGACAGCGACCACATCGGGCTGCCGCTCGGCCAACCGTCGACCCGAGGCCGCCCGTTGTCGTCGCACCGGTGCGCAGCACGGTCGCACGGGCCGGACTGCCGGCGGCGACCTGCCGGGCGTCGCGCAGCAGGACCCGGGATCGGCCAGTTCTACCCGTCCCCGTTGTCCGGTGGCGTGCGCTCGGCCACGGGGATCCCCGGTGGCAACGGCTCACAGGCCGCCCCACCGAGGTCCCCTGCCCGGGCGGCTTATGCCGACGCCGCCTGCAGCCGTGCCAGCTCCTCTTGGACCTCGCGAGCGTGCCGCTCGGCGTCCTCTCGGGCCCGGCGCGGGCGCCACCGTCCCTTGGTCATGAAGATCGTGGGCACGAAGAGGACCATGCCGCCGATGCACACCCAGAACCAGTGCTGCCACTGGTGAGGCGACTCATTCACCCCGTTCTGCAGGGCCAAGAGCTGGCTCTGGTGGGCAGCGAGGTAGTTGAGCTCCGTCGCGTACGGCAACACCAGTGTGGTGAGCTGCGTCTTGTACTTGGCAAGCTCGCCAACGACGGTCGGCCCGAGCTGCTTCAGAGCGGCGGCGATATTGGCCGGCGTAGCCGCCTTGGCCAGCGCACTTACCACCGGGACGTTCTGCGGCTCGTTCAACGTCTTGAGCAGCGACGAGTGCGCCTCAGCGAACGTGACCGACGCCTCATGCGCCGTCTGGAAGGCCAGCACGTTGGTGTGGGTGCCCGGAATGGTCT
>JAJYWG010000075.1 GCA_021791615.1 Actinomycetes bacterium | reverse complement strand
CACGTGGCTGCCAACGACGGAGCTTCGGACCGTCTCAGGAGCACCACACCGGCACTGACCTGCCCTTGGTGAGCGCCCCCGGCAGGACTCGAACCTGCGACCCGCTGCTTAGAAGATGTCAGTACGGCGTTCCGCCAAGTTCCACCGAGCACTCTGAACTGGTGGTCCGTCCTCGCTCCCATGTCTCGATCGTGGCACACCGGCGGCGAGTGGCACACAACTGGCACACAGCCCACCGATGTCGAGCCTCTATGTGATGAGGTTCGCGCGACGAGCCGCAACGGCAAGGTCGGCTCGGAAGCTGTCCAGGGTGCCGAGGGTGTACATCCCGTCGATCTGATTGGTCTGCCATAGCTGGTAGATCCGGCGCAGGTCCGCCAGTCGGCTCTTCCATCCGATTCCGTCAATGACGGCCATCACGTACTGCCTCGGTTGGCGCACGTCGGCCATCTCCATGATCTCCCGAACGGCGTCGGACAGCTTGGACCCGGTTGAGTCGAAGCCCTTCGCGGCGACCACGATGTGAGCGCCGGCGCCACTGGGTATGGCGAGGTCGCAAGGCGCATCCCGGGAGTTCCTGCCGATAAAACGTGTCCGCGTCTCACATACGAGACCGAGATCCCGGGCGATTGCTTCGATCTCGTCTTCGACCTTGCGCCCAGCCACCCCGGCGCTGGTCGCGGTGACCCGGGTGCCAGCTCGGGCGACGAGAACGTCGCCATACGTGTACGCGTTGGCACGCTGCGTCTCGACCTGACGGATCAGGTCGTAGTCCCGATCGAGCATGCTGACGAGATCGGCGGGATGTTCTCGCGCGAGCGCAATCCAGCCACTGGTGTTGAACGTGTGCTTGAGGGCGTTCCTCAGGCGCTCCCGCGACAGGCCGACCGTCAGGCCGAGAACGGGCACCGCTTGAGGATTCTCTGCGACCCATGCTGTCAGCGTCTCGGCGTTGATCGCATCCAGTCCAGTCAAGCTGTCGGCAGCCTCCTTGATCGCCACCGTTTCCGGCGTGGACGCCGTTGGGTCGATGTGAGCGGTCAGGTGCTCAAGAGATGCAACGTACTCGTCGAAGGTGGGAATGCCCGGCATCTGTCAGCGCCCGATGAACAGGTATTCGTCGACCTCTCGCCGACGTGCCGCCGCGTGCGTGCCGAAGGAGTAGCGGTGATCAACACGACGGACCTCGACGCTACGCTTGTAATCCCTAAGCATCCCTTCAATGATTGCGGCGTCAGGGGTGGCGTTTGATGAGTACGAAAGTACGATGGTGCTCTCGTGGAACCGCTCGAAAAGGGCGCGGAGCGCATCAGCTACGGTGTGCTTGTAGGAGAACGGTGTGTAGCGCTTCGGGAGCTTCTTGGTCTTGGTCCCCTCCATAATCGTTTGGTCTCGCCAGTAGAGCGCTAGCCCTTCTAAGAAGTGATACCGCTTGATGTAGCAGTTGTCATCCTTCGGAGGGGCATACGGCGGGTCGAGGTACACGAGATCGAAGCCGTGCTGGTCGACGTCGAACACTTCACCCGTGAGGGCTCGATGCTGTCTGCCGCTCTCGAAGACTGTGGCGTTGTACTCCTCCACTCGCTCGCGGAAGTGCTCCCGCAATGGAAGTCGGAGGTCCCGCCTCCCGTCGTCGTAACGCAGACCGGTGAAGGTGAACACGCCCCGAGGTTGCTTGCGCGCCGCTGACAGCACGAGCGCGGAGATGGCCAGCGCTCGCTGCGCCCCGCACATGAGGTCGATGTGAGACCACGCCGAGTCAAGAAAGGAGCGGTCCTCTGCGGTGAAGTATAAGCCATCGAATGTGCGCTGGATGAAGTCCCGCTCATCGGCTGCCGGACCGCAAATCTGATCGACGATGTCTGGCGTCAGCAGCGTGGTCTCGTTCACGACGGTCGCCTCGGCGATCACTCCGGGGAAGGCGAGGAAGTCGTTCGACGTGACCTGGTAGCCGAGACACTTGAGGAGGTAGCTCACGACTCCGCTCCCCGAGAACGCGTCCAGCACAGTGTCGGGAGCGACCTCAGTGAACACCTCTGCAAGATCTGGCAGCAGCCGGTACTTCGACCCCATGTAGCGCAGGCGTGGGAAGCTCGCCGCGCGGACCAACGCGGACGGGGACGGAACGTCGAGCTCCAACGGGAGGGGGGCAGGTAGACCCAGGGACGCGGCCACGAGCGCATCTTCCCACATGGCTCCGACAACGCCCGGACGGCCGTTGCAGCCGCCTCCCGCTGCAAAGGCCACGCCTGGGGCTTCGAGGCGCGGCCCTACCCCCTGGTCCCTGATGACCGCGCTGAACGTGACCGGACGGGGAGCGCAACCCTCTCCCGCAAGGGATGGGTCGAACGACCAGCATGTGCTCGGCGCAGCCACCCGGTCTGACCGGACGGTGTACGGGAGGTCGTCGGCCGAGGACCAAGTACGGCACGCGGCAGATGGGGTGTTGCAGCAACCGCGGCCGGGCTGGTCGCGGCAGCGCCCAGAGCCTTCTTGCGCAGTTGGCCACGGTGAACCGGCGGACCACCGGGGCAACCTGGACGCCCCGTCCGCCAGGGAGGGGAGGAGCTCACGAGGGGGGTCCCCCCTTGGCGAAGGGTCGGGCCGCAGTGCCGAGGTCAGCCAGAGGTGAGGAAGGGCGAGACGACGAACTTCGCCCTGCGGGCGCGCTCGGAGACGAAGCTCCCGTCGGCGGCTCGCTGGCGAAGTTCGTCCACCCTGACGCCCGCCGCCCCTAGGGTGGCGGGGACGACCTCCTGCATCTCGGCCTCGTCACCCGCTCGCCGGACCGGACCCCTCAGGATGCGAATGCAAGGTAGGGTTACCGATATGGATGTCCAACGGGAGTTCGATGAGCTTGTCGGCGGCGCCGCACCTGGGCTGACGGCCCTACTCGGCATCTATGAGCCGCTTGAGTCGGCCTACAGGACCGCCACCTCCCCCGTTGAGTGTTTCACCGAGTCCTCGAACACCAACACCACGCCTCGTGCCATCACACACGTCTCGACCAACGTCAGGTAGCCAGAGTCCATAGCCATGCCGACCTGGGGGCAGATCCGTCTCGAACTAGTCGGCCTGGCAAAGGCTGATGCCATGGACCATGGTCAGCGCCAAGAGCGAGACCCGACGGCACCCAGCCCGCACGATGTCGTGCGAAGAAAGTACCTCCGAGCGCTGGCTGATTATACCGGCCGTCCCGTGATCGTGTACATATCCGGATGGATGGAAGGTCGTCCGGTCATGGATCAGAACACGATCAGCGTGAACACGCGAGACGTGATGGGGTTCATGGAGGTCGTCCATGACCTCCCTCGCGGACCACTGGACCTCATCTTACACAGCCCCGGCGGCGACCAGAACGCCGCCGAGGCGATCATGAAGTACCTTCGGGACGAAGGATTTGGGCCGATCAGGGCAATCGTCCCGGTGTGTGCAATGTCCGCGGCAACGATGATGGCTTTATGCTGCGACGAGGTGCTGATGGGGCACCACTCGCAGCTGGGACCGATTGACCCGCAGTTCACGTTGATAACGCCCGAAGGCCCACGGGCATCGCCCGCTCAGGCCATTCTCGACCAGTTCAACCAGGCGAAGGACGAATGCGCTGCGTCACCTCAGGCGCTCGCTGCCTGGCTCCCAATCCTTCGTTCATACGCTCCGGGCCTGCTAAGTCAGTGCGTGACGGCGCAAACGGCCGCCGAAGAGATGGTCTCGGCCGCCATGCATGCATACATGTTCTCTGGGCTTCCCGAGCCCGAACGCTCTGAGCGGTCGAAAAAGGCTGCGGAGTGGTTCAACGATCACAAGACACACCGGAGCCATGGGAGACCGCTTCGCTACGACGACGTTATGGGTCAGGAGATTCGCGTTTCGCTTCTGGAGGACGATACGGATGAGTTGCAGGACCGCGTACTGAGCGCATGGCACGGCATTCAGCTCACTCTGAGCGATAGGGCCGTCCTGAAGCTGATCGAGAACAGCAACGGTATCGCCTGGGTCCTGTCAGGCCAGCCGGGATTCGTTCTCACTCCTGGACCACAGGAGCAGCAGCAGCAGCCCGTACCCACGAATCGACAGCAACGCCGACAAGCCGGCCGGAGGAGGTAGCCCCGGCCTCCCCGAGCAGCTCCTCCGTCACCGCCCTGCTCAGGACGGGACGGTATTCATGCGTCTCCTCACGGCCGCCCCCGGCTCGGCCTTCGCCACCGACGCGACGGACGGAGTGGGGACGCGATCCCACCGCTGGTCGTCCGGGACAGTACGTCGACCACGCACTCGGGCACGCCCGGCGGCTCTCCGTCGACCCGCTCGTTGCCGCGACGGAGAGCCCCTTTCGGCTACGCCGCTGGGAACCCTGTCAGGAGCCGGCGGACCGTGCGAGCGCGCTGGACGCTGGTGGCACGGCCGACGAGGTAGGACTCCCACTGCCCGTCGTGGACCCACGAGAGGTGGTGCGTGTGGCGTGAGAGCATTACCGCCAGGCGCCCCAGCGACGTCGAGTGGCCCCGTGCGTCCACCC
>JAJYWG010000038.1 GCA_021791615.1 Actinomycetes bacterium | reverse complement strand
CGTCGGGACGTCCGGCCGCGACCGGTACTCGACCAACCGGGCCCAGGGCACCGAGACAGCGGACCAGTTCGGCCAAGCCATCCTTGCTGTGCTCGACGGTGAAGGCGCTCTTCTTGCGCCCGTCGGTGCCAAGCACGCAGCAGGCGTGCCGCTCGCTGGCCCAGTCGACGCCCACGTAGGCGACCGGCTCGAGCTGTGCAACTGTGTTCACTCCTGTGCTTCCTCTCTGTCGCATGATGCTGGTCCGTTCGGTGAGCGGGTTCGGGCCGGGCGGTCACTGACTGGCGCTTTGCGGCGCTTCCCTCTGTTGCCGGTCCCGGGTCCCCGAGAGAGTGGGGGGCGGCAGTGTCATGCTGGCCCTCGAAGGGCGACCGACACAGGCCGTCACCCTCACCCTCACCGAGACCGAAGGACCTCCGCAGAACTCACGACAGAGGCAGAACTCACGACAGAGGCAGAACTCACGACAGAGGCAGAACTCACGACAGAGGCAGAACTCACGACAGAGGCAGAACTCACGACAGAGATGGTGGTGTGTACTTCCAGGATCCCGACGGGCACGTCCTCGAGCTGGACCCGCAGGCCGCGTACCCTGCTACGCGAGCACCGCCGCCCAGCGCAACTACTTGGAGTCGCTACATTCCGGGGTGGTGGGCAAGGGTGTTTGCGTAGGCATGCTTCGGGAGAAGCAGGAGCTAGGTACCCCATAATCCCTCACAAGGACTTCTCCAATACCGCCATGGTCATTCGGTCAACGGTATGGAGGGCTCAGGATGGTTGGGCTGAACACGCCCCAGCGGCCGACCATCCTCCTCTCGGACGGCCCGATCGGGCAGGACCAGCGAGATGCCAGCAGAGGCGAACGTGACGCCGGCGCAGACGAGGAGGGCGGCCCGGTAGCCGCGCACGGTGGCTGCGGCCGGGTCTGCTAGATGGGCGTGACGGGTCACGGTGCCGGCGACCGTGACGAGGACCGCGAGCCCGATAGCCCCACCGATCTGCCGGCTCACGTTGAACAGGCCGGAGGCGAGTCCATCTTGACGAGGGCCGATGCCGGCGGTGGCCGCCTCGGACACGGGGAGCATCATGGCGCCGAAACCCACTCCGAGGACGAGCGTCGGACCGAGGATGTGCAGAGCGTACGCGGAGCCCAATGGCAAGCGCGACAGCCACGCTACGCCGGCCGTGCCGAGGACCGCTCCGGCGACGAGGAGGCGCCGGGCGCCGAAGCGGGGGAGCAGTGACTTGGCCCCGACCGTGCCGGCGATCATGGCCAGGCTCATGGGGATCATGGCGAGGCCCGTGCGCAGCGCGCTGTAGGCGAGGACCTGCTGGAGGTAGAGCGACACGAAGAACAGTTGGGCGGTGAGGGCCACGCCGACGCACGCGATGATTGCGTCGGCCACCGTTAGGCTCCTGTGCCTGAAGGTGCGCAAGGGTACGAGCGGGGCCGGGCTCCGGCCCTCGATGCGCACGAAGACGGCCAGGAGTGCCGCGCCGGCGAGCATCGCCGCGAGGACGAGGGCAGATCCCCATCCCTTGGTGGCCGCCTCGGAGACCCCGAAGACGAAGGACCCGACCCCGGCCGTGACGCTGAGGGCGCCCGGCAGGTCGAGGCGGCTCCGCTCGGCGCCCCTTGGCGAGGGGGACAGGGCGAGCATCGAGGCCACCATCGTGGCGACGCCGATCGGTACGTTGACGAACAGGACGTAGCGCCAGGAAAGCTCGGCGGTGAGCACCCCGCCCAGCACGAGGCCGACGGGGGCGGCCAGGCCCGCCATGGCGGACCACACCGTCAGGGCACGGGCTCGTGCTGGGCCTTCGGGGTGGCTGGCGGTGATGAGGCTCAGGCTGGCCGGGGCGAGGGCGGCTGCCCCGACGCCCTGGGCGATGCGCGCTGCGAGCAGCAGCCCCGCCCCCGGCGCGAGGCCTCCGAGGAGGCTGGCGACGGTGAAGACGACCAAGCCCGCCTGCAGCACTCGCCTGCGGCCGAAGAGATCCCCGGCGCGCGCGGCGAGGAGGAGGAAGCCTCCGAAGGCGATCGTGTAGGCGTTGACCACCCACTGCTGGTCGGTGGTCGACAGTCTCAGGCCGCCTCTCATGGCCGGGAGGGCGACGTTGACCACGAACTCGTCGAGGATGGTCATGAACTGGGCGACGCAAGCGATCACCACTACCACCCCCAGGGCAACACCGGGCCGTGCGACCGACTCGACCGAGACCGTAGAGGGCTGTCGTAACTGTGTCATGGGCGTTCCTCTCCTAATCAGTGTTCAACTTGAACATCGTTCGACTTGAACGATAGTTAGGATACGTCGAGGTAGGCTCAAGCGTCAACAGGCCCGCCGGCCAGCGACGAGGAGATCGGCATGCAGTTGCACCGAGAGGACGTACTGGACGGGGCGTTGACGGTGCTTGAGGGCGAGGGTCTCGACGGCCTCACGATGCGCCGGCTGGCTTCGCATCTCGGGGTGCAGCCGGGAGCGCTGTACTGGCACTTCGCCAACAAGCAGGCGCTCCTCGACGCCATGGCCGATCGTCTGGTCGAAGGGGTCGGCGAAGCCCTCCCAACTGCACCATGGGACGGCCAGCTCGAGATCATCGCGGCGCGGCTCCGCCATGCCCTCCTCGCTCACCGAGACGGTGCCCGACTGGTCGCTGGTACCTACGTGGACGAGCGCAACACGCGCCTCGTCGCCCACCGGATCATCGACGTCCTCGAGGCCGCTGGGTTGCCCCTCGATCGCGCCGCGTGGGTCGGCTTCGCCCTGTCAAGCTACGTGCTCGGCCATACGATCGAAGAGCAGGCGCAAGCCGATCTCGTCGCCGGGCGCGCCTGGGCGGACAAGGTGCACTCCTTGAACGAGCCCGAGGATCCTCGCCACGCCCGCGCCTTCGCCGCCTTCTTCGATGCCGACCCAGCCGAGCGCTTCGCCTACGGTCTCCGCGTCTTTCTCGACGGGATCCGCCATCAGCTCCGAGTTCCAGAGGCTGTTCGCGGGGCAACTGCACCCAGGGCCAGAGCGGACAAGGCCAGAGCGGACAAGGCCAGAGCGGACAAGGTCAGAGCGGGCAAGGTCAGAGCGGGCAAGGCAAAGGCGCCGAGCCGGACCACGACCGCACGTGCAGCCCCCATCGCCGAGGCGACGGCGGTGCTAATCAACGACAACCGCGAGGAGGTCGGACCATGACCGTTACCCTGAACCACACCATCGTCTGGTGTCGCGACAAGCGAGCTTCCGCCGGGTACCTCACCAAGATCCTCGGCCTCCCCGCCGCCAGGGCGTGGGGGCCGTTCATGATCGTAGGGATGGACAACGGCGTGTCCCTCGACTACCACGACTTTTACGAGCCCGCGGGTGAGATCCTCTCGCAGCACTATGCGTTTTTGGTCTCAGAGGAAGCCTTCGACGAGGTCTTCGAGCGGATCAAGACGGCCGGGCAGGAGTATTGGGCGGATCCAGGGCTCCGGGCCAGCGGCAAGGTCAACCACAACGATGGTGGCCGTGGTGTGTACTTCCAGGATCCCGACGGGCACGTCCTCGAGCTCATCACGCGGCCCTACGGCTCAGGAGCTGGCACGCCCTGAAGCGCCCGGTCAGCGGGTGCGTGCGTGGCCTGCCGCACCTGCTGCTCTCCCGCTTCCGCCAGGAGTGTTCGCAACCCGCGACCTTACGGGTACTTCCAGTCGTGACAGGTTTGGGGTGTTGGGCGTGAGGTGCGGCTGACAACTAAAGTCGCAAGATGTTGCCCGTGTCGGGGCTGCCCACCGGCAAAAGGGCGGCCGCTTCGCCGTCGCCGCGCTCGCTCGTCGGGCGCGACGCGGAGGTGGCGCGCTTGAGCGGTGCGATCGCCGGTATCTCAAGTGGGAAAGGGCTCGCTTTTCTCGTAGAAGGCGAGCCAGGTATCGGCAAGAGCGCCCTGGTCCGTGCCGCGCTTCCAGGTGGGCAGTGGCCTGTCCTCACGGGTAGGGGCGACCCCCTCGGCACTCGCCGCCCTTTCGGTGTCGTGTTGCAGGCACTGCGCTCTGCGAGGGTGGAGCTGCGCTCTTCCCTAGAGACCCTGCCCCGTGCCGAGGACGAAGCGGCCAGCGGCGCGAGGGCCGCCTTTTCCCTCCGGGAGGCTGTGCTTGGTGCCTTCGACGAGCTGGCCGTGCTCGGGCCGCACGTCGTCGTCCTCGAGGACCTCCACTGGGCCGACGACGAGTCCATCGACGTCTTGGGCGCCATCGGCCACGGCCTTGCGAGCGCCCAATTGGCCTTTGTGTGCACCGCGCGCGCACTGCCGGCGAGGCCGGCGCTCGGGGCGTTCACTACGACGTTGTCGCGCCTCGGGGTGCTGACCCGTTTGAAGCTGGGGCCATTGTCGCGCGAAAAGGGCGTAGCCCTGGCGGCGTCGCTGCTAGCCTGGACTCCCACGTAGGTTTTACGGGCTAACACAACGGCGGCCCGGGGTCAACCAAAGGCCAGCCTGAGCCTGCGCCCTCCCCACCAGGGGACCGGGACGTCGGTCTCGGCGAACCCGGC
>JAJYWG010000499.1 GCA_021791615.1 Actinomycetes bacterium | reverse complement strand
GGTGTACCAGGAGCACGACGCCCCCCGAGGACAGCCCCGGGGCTCGTACTCGGGCGATCCGGGCCCGACTGAGGGGTAGTCGACAGCCTGGGTCTCCCAGGTGATGATCCCGTCCTTCACGTAGACCTGCCACGAGCACGACCCGGTGCAGTTGACCCCGTGGGTGGAGCGCACGACCTTGTCGTGGCGCCAACGCTCCCGGTAGAACTCCTCGGCCTGGCGCCCACCCCGGCGGTGCAGCTCGCGGCTGTCGGCGGACGGTGAGCCGCGCTGGAGGTAACGGGCAGCACGCACGAGGCCGGTGTCGGCCAGGGTCGCCTCGTCGGAGCCCGACTGCTCAGCTCTGCGCCGCCGAGATGCCATCACCCTCCTTCGTCGTGCGCGTCAGGTAGTTCGTGTCCATCCTTACGCCGCGGCAGTTCCAGTGGCAACTCGAAAAACGGCGCGCCCGTTCCGCTGGGCGCTGCACCACCCCGCCGTGTGGCGGCCGCCCGGCTCAGCGGGTCCTGGCATCGGTGCGCAGTGCCAGCCACGACCGGTAGACAGCTTCGAAGTCGTTCGCCTGCGCCGGTGCCGGCGGGTCGACGCTGATCGATGGCCGACCAGCAGGTGGGGGCCCGTCGGGGTAGGTGATCCGGATCCTCCCGTACGTGCCGTCACCGTGGTCGACGAAGCAGTCGGGAGCGGGTGCCGCGGGGATCGGCGTGCGATCGAAACCGAGCTCGGAGAGCACGGCCTGTGCGGCGACCGTCCCCGACCACGCGGCGGGGTCCGCCGCTCTTGGGTAGGGGCTCGCGGCCGCGTCGCCGACGACGAAGACCCCGCGCATCTCGGTGGCGAAGCGGCTGTCGACGGGGACGAGCGGGCCGATCGAATCGACCAGGTCGGCAAGCAAGGGACTCGTGCGATGCCGGGGGATCACGATCGTGAGGTCTGCCCCGTCCCGGTCTGTGGCGTCACCTGACGGCGCGCCTTCGGCCACGGCATCTGTAGCGATCCGGGCGCCGAGGCGGACCTCGACACCGGCTTCCTCACAGTCAGCAAGGAGGGTGTCACCGAGCGTGCCCCCGAGCGCGGCGAGCGGGTGCTCCTCGGGGGTGAACAGGCGGACCCGAAGCGGCTGGTCGAACCGGCGTGCCCGGCGGGCAAGACGCATAGCCAGGCCGTAGGGCGCGGGCGGGCAGCGATAGGGGAGGGACGTGATGACCACGTCGATGACTCCCCGTTCGACCGCCCCGATCCTCGGTGCTGCCACCTCGGCTCCGGTCGGGTCCCAAAAGCCGACGATCCGGTCGGAGGCGTCGCTCCCGACGAGGTCGAGTGCCAACCCTGGAGCGGCAATGATGGCCTGTGGACGAAGCCACGACCCCTCGATCCTGATCATCCCGGGCTCGATCGCCTCGGCGCGGGCCGGAACGACGTCGACCCCGGCGAGCTCGACGCATGCTCTGTACTGGTCGGCGCGAGCGTCACCCGTGGCCACAGCGAGCGTACCGGCCAGGTACTCCGCGCGACCTTCGGGGACGACCAGGACGACGCGGATCCCGTCTTGGCCTCGAAGATGCCGGGTTGCAGCGATGCCGGCCGGCCCGGCGCCGACCACGACCACGAGTGCCGCTGCGCTCATCGCGCTACCGCTCGGTCCTGGCCCATGGCTCCCAGGGGCCAGGCGGCGCCCGACGGTTCCCTACGCATCAGCGGCCCTGCCGAGTGCTCGGTCGACCAGCGCCGTGATCCCGGCCAACGCGGCGGTCTGCTCGCGGCTGAGCCCGTAGTGTCGGTCGAGAAGCGCCGGGTCGAAGAAGACAACGGTGCTGCCCGAGGCGCCCGCCGGAGCCTCTCGAACGAGCAGCCGGGTCGGGAGCTCCAGCGCAAGGTCGGGGCAAGCGAGCATCGCCGGGGTGCCCACTGCCGGGTCGCCGACGACCAGCACCTGGGTGTCTGGCATCTCCAGGCCGACCGACCGCGCCCCGGCCGCGTGGTCGATGGCGGCAAAGACAGTGACCCCGGCGGCCTCGGCGGCCTGGGTCAGGCGTGCGACCGTCTCGGCGACGCCCAGCGGGCTCGAGCGCTCGATGAGCCCCCGGACGGTAGCGGCGCCCACTGGGGTGTCTCCGGAGGGCTTGGACCACCACAGCTCGAGCTGGATGTGGTCGGGGTCCCTGAAGACGAGCGCGGAGCCCACCGCGGTGTCCGCGACCGGCGAGTGCTCGACCTCGGCCGCCGCCAGGTGCCCTGCCCAGGCATCGAGATCCTCGCGCTCGCCTACGGCGAAGCCGACGTGGTCGAGACCAGCCCGCCGCTCGTCGAAGGGCTCCCCTTGGAATCCCTGGTGCTGGTTGAGCCCGAGCACCAGACCAGAGGGCACGTGGCGCAGCACGATCATCGTGCGCTCGGGGAGCTCCACCCGCCGCACGCGCCGGAGGCCCAGCACCCGCTCGTACCACGCTGCGCTCGTCTCGACATCGGACACGGACAGGTCGAGGTGACCGATCCCAACGAACTCAGGTGGCTCCATCAGCGCTTCTCCGTGCTCAGGCCGCGCCGTGTCACGCCGCGGCTCGGGCGTCGTAGACCACCGTGGTCATGCCGCCCGACTCCACCAGACGCGCGCCTTCGGTCACTCGGTGCGGCGCCAGACGACCATCGTGGCCGAGGTGGACCACGGTGGCCCCTGCGAGCAGCACGGCCGCATCCGCGATGAGGCGGCGGTGGCAGCGCCACCACAACGTCTCCGCGCACAGCGCTGCCGTCGGGCGTGCCGCCGCGTCGTCGAGCAGGCGACGGAGCCCAAGGGCGAAGGAGCGGGTCGCTATGTAGTCGGCGTACCTGCGGAACGCCAGGTGGTCCAGCGCGAGGTTCTCCGACTGCGCCAGCGGGCGTCGGTACCCGCCAAGATCCCTCTTCCAGCGGTAGTCGATCCCCGCCGCCGGAAGCCGGCGCTCCATCTCCGCCCGGCCGAACTGCGGGTAGCGGCGGGTGCCCGGCGCGCTCCGAACGTCGACCACCAGCCGCACGCCCCCCGCACCGAGCGCCGCGGCGAGCGCATTGCTGCCGAGGGTGCCATGCCCGACGGTGAGAAGCAGCTGTGCGCCCACCTGCTCATCCCCGGTCTCAGCGCCAGAGGCGATCTCGACGTCCGATCTCATCACAAATATTCTACCCATCACATGAACAACGATCACGGGTCCGGGCATGACGTACCGTCGACCTCCGGCGTGACGCGGGGCGGTCCGGACGAAGGCTCGGTCGTGGAAGCTCCGGCACCCCGGCGCTTGTCCCCGCCAGCGGGTTGATCGCCAAGGTCGACACGCTCTTGCGACACCGTGAGCCCGCCCCGACTGCGCAGGACGGTTGGCTCTTCGCTGTCCCGTTCCTGGTGCTCTTCGGACACTTCCGGCTCAGGGGGCTTGTCTTGGATGGACTCAGGTTCGGGCCGGTCCGCGCCTTCTGCGGCCGCTTCTGCCGCGCGATGGGCGGCACGCGGCGCGAAGGGGCCGAGGGTCGGTGGCTGGACGTGCTCGTCGGCGATGCGGCGCCGCAGCTCGGACTCGATCTCGCTCCGGGTGACCCTCCCCACAACCTGGCCCCGGTCGGTCACCGCCACCGCTGCCTGGTCCGCCTCGAGGAGTGCCGCCAGCGCCTCGGACAGGTACGCCCATCGGTCCACTCTCGGCAAGTTGGCGTCGTCCGTGACCAGGTCCACCGGCCTCATGACCAGTGCAGCGACTCGCATGCGCAGCGGGTCGGTCTGGGCGTCGAAGTCGACGCGGTAGCCACGGCGGCGAAGCTTGTCGGTCATCACCCGGTCGTCGAGGCCGAGCTCGGCCACGAGCTCGGCCACCCCGGTCGCGAGCAGCAGTGGCACCAGCATGCCGTAGCCGCCGGTGACCTCGGCGGCGAACACCACACCGGTGAGAAGCGCCCGTGCCCCGACCCCGAAGGTCGCACCCATGCCGACGAGCGCGAAGGCCCCGGGCTGGATGTGCGCGCTTGGGAAAGCGTGGGCAAAGGCGATGCCGACCATCTCTCCCATGGTCGCCCCGACGAGGAACATCGGTGCGAGCGTGCCACCTGAGGTGTTGGACCCGAGGCCGACCCACCACGAGACCATCTTGCCGACGAAGAGGACGGCAGCCGCTCCAAGCAGGAACTTACCGTTGACAGCGTCGGTGATGGCCCAGTAGCCGACCGACAGCGAGCCAGGCACGGCCAGGCCGATCGCGCCGAAGCCGAGCGCACCGACGATGGGGTGTGCCCACTCGGGGACCGGCAGGCGACGAAAGCCGGCTTCGACGGCGAACAGGCCGCGATTGAGCACCACAGCAAGCACACCTACGGCTAGGCCGAGGACGGCGAACAGGGGGAGCTGGGCGACGTGGAAGACAAGTGGGTGGACGACGGCGAACAAGGGGCGCGGTGCGATCAGGACGTCGTGGAGCGCGGCGGCGACCGAGGTGGCCAGCACCAGCGGCACGAGGGAGCGGAGCGAGCGCTCGAACAGCAGCAGCTCGAAGGCCAGTACCACGGCG
>JAJYWG010000422.1 GCA_021791615.1 Actinomycetes bacterium | reverse complement strand
CTGATCAGACCCAATCGGCGGTTTGACCAGCTACTAGCGGCCTGAAGAGCTTCACTCCCGAAGCAAGTAGCAGATGGGTAGGGCGCCGGCAGAGTTGACAACCAAGATAGCGGGACACCACTTCGACTTCGATCCCCGGACCTCGTCAGCCAGCCGGCGGGCAACGCTTTTGCGAGCCATGTGTCGACCCTAGTAATCGCTGCCTCAACAGCTCGAAGCGATCTTTGATGAGCCCTATTCTGTCTCCGACTCAAGCGCGCCGGTTTTGGACGTCCTCCGAATATCGCGGTTGCAACCAGTTGACGCCTCCTCAAAGGTGGCCGGGCCGATCGCGGCCGATCGTGGTGGTACCTCAAACGAACTGCCGCTCCCCGCCCTGGGAAAGCGACACTTGGGGTTCCTTCGACCTGCGGAGCCAGAAACACCGTGGGCACAGGCGGTACTCTCCTGGTCCCATTTCGATACGCTTTTCCTGGTCCGGGTATCGATCTCTCACCGACGAAACGACGTTTGACGCTCTCATAGAGCACCCGGTCGTCAGGCGCCTGGCGCAGCCAATCCCGCAACAGCAGGTGCCGGCGTTCCTCGTCGGATCCCGCTTTCCACACCTGGACGTGGACGTCGCGCTCGGGCGTGCGGAACATTCGATGCCCGGCCTCCCCGACCCGCAACTCGTAGCCCGTCGTCTCCATCGCGCCGAGGTAGTCGCCCTCATTATCGGGATCGTCGACTCCGACCAAGATGTCGACGATCGGCTTGGCGGGGAGACCGGGCACCCCGGTGGAGCCGACCTGCTCGACGCGCCGGGGGAGATAGCCCAATGATTCTAAAAGGATATGCCGGCCTCGCCAATAAGCGATCCCATTCGCCACCGCTCTTCCCGCGCGCAACACAGGGCCGTGGACACAGCCATGGACATGCAATGCTGGATCTCCCCCGCCAGCGGACACAAAAGCCTACCCAGGGTGAGCCGAGTGTCATAGGCGGGCATCTCCTCACGGATGATCTGCTGCCACTCGGGCGGCACCGGCGGGTTCGCCCACTCGGAGGGATCGGACCGGTCCGACGAGTGTGCGGGCATGACCACCGTGCCGGCCGGGCCGACAGCATCCAACAGGGCGAGGACGATAGCCTGGGGTCCGCCGGCGACGTAACCGGGCTGGGACAGCGACGAGTGCACCAGCACCGTCGCCCCCTCCCTCAGTCCGAGGCGCCGGAGGTCGCCGGCGATGCTCCGACGGGCGAACGGACCGCCACGGGCGATAGCACTCTCCTCGCTCATGGCACCCACCGTAGGCGGCACTCAGCGCGCCAACCGGGTCCAGCAACCCGATCACCGAATCCGTCGCAGTGGACCTCGCGTGCCGAGGTCCGGCTGCCCGAGCGATCTGTGCGGGGCGAGCGTGAAGGCGCGGCCGTCGTTGGTGATGGTGCGCTGGTAGCATGCCACCATGGCGAAGGACTTCACCGTCCGCCTTCCTGACGAGGTTGCCGCTGACGCCGAGGCCTTGGCGCGGGCCGAGGGCAAGAGCCTCAACGAGACGGTCAAAACCGCCCTCATCGAGGCCGTCGAGCGTCGGCGCGGCGACCCGGAGTTCAAGAAAACGCTCGCCAGGATCATCGAGCAGGACAGGGAGTTGCTCGAGCGCCTCGCTCGGTGAGCGTCAGGTACCTGGCGCTGGACGACTACCTGGCGATCGCCGTCGAGGTGACCGGCCAGCAGGTCGCGACCATCGTCGGCGCGGCGGATCTCGCCCTTGCCGACTCGGCGCTGCACGCGCCGATGGCCGGCTTCTCCGGGCGCGAGTTGGATCCCGACTTCGTTGACAAGGCGGCCGTGCTCATCGTGCGGCTGGCCAAGAACCACCCGCTCCCCGACGGCAACGCGCGCCGCCTGGGCGTCGCTGCGGGTGTTCGTCGCGCTCAACGGCTGGATGATCGAGCCCTACCCCTCTGTCGATGAGGCCGAAGCCGCCGTCCTCGCCATCGCTACGGGCGACTGGGACGAGCACGCAGCCGCCAGCTGGCTCCGACCGATCCTTCGCCCACCGCAACCGTAGCACGGCTCCCCGGACGACCCGGCCGCCCGCTGACGATCTGTACCGCCGCGACCCATGTACGACGCCCGGCCCTCACGCACACAACGCCGACTCGGGCGCAGCCAACCGGCGGGGTCCGTGGGGATGAGGAGCGCAAGACGGAGCGTTACGCGTCCACAAGGTAGTCGGCCGCTCCCATCCTCAGTCCAGGGCGTGCGCGATGTCGGCTGAGTCGTAGTAGTGGCGGAATCGAGCGATCTGTCCGTTGCGGAACGTGAACAGCATCACCCATTGGTGCTCGTAGGTTCGCCCCGTTGCACGGACCTTGTTCCGGTTGCGTCCCTCGACCACCACCCGGTCACCGGCTGCGGTGAACGCCACGTCCTCCATGGGATGCCACTGCGAGGCGGCGGCGAACTCACGGAAGTAATCGGCGACCTGCTCCCGGCCCCGGCGGCGGCCGGCCCAGGGCAGAGAATCAGCGTGCTCGCTCACTGGTCCCTGCCAGTCGACATCGTCGGTCAGCGCAGCCAGGATGCTCTCGATGTCACCGCGGCTGAACGCATCGAAGAGCTTCTCGATCATCCCAATGTTGCTATCGACTGACACTCGCCGCTCCCCGCTGCTCGCCTTCTTCCCATTCTCGCACCGACGGCCCGGCGAGGCGGCTATCGATCCTCGGACTCGGTGTCGGCCCACGCCGCCTTCCGGGGCTGCCCACCCATGAAGCCTCACCGGTGCGGCGCTGTCAGGGGCCGTTTCAGGAGTTGCATCTCCTCCGGCGTGGCCGCACTTGAGCGCTGCGTGATGCGGCGCCGAGTGGCCCGGCCGGCATGACGCCCACTTGGGAGCTCAGTTCACGGAGCACTCATTCTCGGCAGACACCTGAGACGGGTCGCGGAGGACAGATCGGCCAATCTGCGCTGCTCAGCCGAGCCTTCGGAGAGATCCAACAGTCGCCCGGAACGACGGGTAGGCGTGCGCCGAGGTGGTCACGGAACGTGGCCGTGCGCTGGGTGGGGTCAGGGCGGCACAAGGAGGGCGGTGGCGACGAAGACCATCTCCCTGCCAGGCCGGTCTGGCGCGTCCCGGGTGGCGTCGATGATGAACCCGCCGGCGGTCAGGGCCGCTGCCATCTCGGCTTGGTCCCGAAATCTCAGCGTGGAGTTCGAGGTCAGCACCGTCCCGTCGGCGTGGAACACGAAGCTCGTCTGGAACGACACCAACGGCAAGGTGACTTCGGTCAGGTCGATCCAGCTCTCGACCTCGCCGAACCCGGGGATGTGCAGCCGCTTGCATGTCGCGGTGCGGTTCCAGGCCTCCCAGGCCCGTCGAGCCGGGTCCCGGGTCTCGAAGATCAGGCGGCCGTCCCGGCGAAGCGCTGCTCGGATTCCCCGAAGCGTGGAGCACCAGGCGTCGTCGGTGACGAACACCTGGGCGACGTTGCCGGTCATGGTGACCAGGTCAACCCCCAAGCCGGCCGCCGCGCTGGCGGCGTCGAGCCGGCGGTGCTGATACGCCCTCGGCGGACCAAGGTGTCGCAGTGGTGGTGCTTGGGGGTCAACCCGGCCCAAGAGCACAGGGCCTCCGGTGATTTGAAGCGACCGACGTCGCCGATCTCGGCCACCATGATCGCCGCGATAGTCGGGCCGACACCGGGAATGGCCTGGATGGCCCGATAGCCGGCGTCGTCTTTCAGCTCACGGTGGATCTCCCGGCCGAGCATGTCGATCTCGCGGTCGTAGACCTCCACCAGATCGCGGATGGACTCGACGCGAGTGGTATGCGCCCGGGGAAGATCGAGCTGGTCCAGCCAGACCGGGCCGGCCACCCCCCACAGGTCTTTCACCGGCGGGCGCAGCCCGTGCTTGGCCAGCACCGCCTTGAGCTGGGCTTTCAGCCCGGTGCGTAGCATGACCAGCCGGGCCCGGACCGGCTCTCTCAGCTCTCTCAGTTGCGTGCGGGGCTATCCACGCCTCGGGTAGTTTGCCCAGACGCACCCGGTCCAACAAGTCGCAGCAGTCCCGGTAGTCGCCCTTGACCCGCCGGTTCTCCCACGCCAAGCCTGAGGGGTTCACCAGGAACACGTTGGCTCCCAGTTCCTGGAGGACATCGACGGCCCAATACCACCCGCAGGTGGCTTCAATGGCCACCTCTGGGGCCTCGCCGGCGTCGCGTAAAGCCTCCGCCAAAGCGAAAAGGTCGTTGTCGATACAAGCCACGCCGACCTTCTCGCCGGCCTTCTCGCCGGCCTCGTTCTCCGCTACCACCACCGATGGACTCAAACGCACGTCGATAGCGACGTAGCGTCGTACCACAGTCCTTCTCCCTGCTCGGGAACGGGCTGGTTTTGTCGCCGCCAGCGTCGTGCTGGAACCGTCCCGAGCGGAAAGAGAACCTCCCCCCGACTTCACCGCCTCCGCCGACGAGCTCGCCGCCAACGCGGCGCCCTCCAAGGATGGGCTGGCGCCAAACCCTCCGTCCGGCTCACTCAGCAA
>JAJYWG010000158.1 GCA_021791615.1 Actinomycetes bacterium | reverse complement strand
TGACCCCGCCGGTGTGGCCACGCGGGACTCCTCGGGGGAGGTCCTCAACGCCATCGCCCCCCGTGTCCCCTGGCTGATCGGGGGATCGGCCGACCTGGCACCGTCCACCAAGACCCGCCTGACTTTCACGGGTGCGGGAGACTTCGAGGAGGGCGGCTACGGAGCTCGGAACTTCCACTTTGGCATCCGCGAGCACGCCGCCGCGGCGATCACCGCCGGGTTGGCGCTCTCCAAGGTCCGGGCCTACTGGTCGAGCTTCTTGGTCTTCTCCGACTACGCCCGCGGAGCGCTCCGCCTGTCCGCGCTGATGGAGATCCCAGTCATCCACGTCTTCACCCACGACTCGATCGGCATGGGCCAAGACGGCCCCACCCACCAGCCGGTCGAGCAGCTCGTCTCGCTACGAGCGATCCCGGGCCTCGTCGTGCTCCGCCCCGCAGACGCCAATGAGGTGGCCGAAGCCTGGCGGGTCATCATGAGATTGCAACACGGCCCGGTCGCCATGGTGCTCACCCGCCAGGCCGTCCCCACCCTCGACCGATCCCGCTACGCCTCCGCCTTGGGGGTGGCCCAGGGCGCCTACGTGCTGGCCGACCCCGCCGAAGGACCGCCCGAGGTCATCATCATCGCGACGGGCAGCGAGGTCGCGCTCGCCGTCGCCGCCTACGAGGAGCTCAGTACCGAAGGCGTAGCGGTCCGGGTGGTGAGCATGCCGAGCTGTGAACTTTTCGACCGCCAGCCGGCCGCCTACCGCGACTCGGTGCTCCCTCACGGGGTCCGGGCCCGGGTGGCGGTCGAGGAGGCATCCACCTTGGGGTGGTACCGCTACGTCGGTACCGACGGCGCGGTCATCGGCATGCACACCTTCGGGGCCTCGGCGCCGCTCAAGGATCTCCAGGCCAAGTTCGGCTTCACCCCCGACAAGGTGGCCGACGCCGCCCGCCACCAGATCTCATCACAGAGGCAGATCGCAGCACAGAGGAGAGACCCATGACCACCCCGGTCCAACAAGCTCTCGCTCTCGGCCAGAGCATCTGGTACGACGGCATCCGCCGATCGCTTCTTACCTCCGGCGACCTCGAGCGCATGGTGAAGAAGGAGGGCTTGCGGGGCATGACATCCAACCCGTCGATCTTCGACGCGGCCATCGCCGGCTCGAGCGACTACACCGATGCGATCGCCGAGCTGCGCCGCTCGGGCCCGACCGACGCCAAGTCCGCATACGAGTCCCTCGCGATCGCCGACATCCGCGGGGCGGCCGACGTCTTCCGCTCCGTCTACGACGAGTCTGGCGGCGACGACGGCTATGTGAGCATGGAGGTCTCCCCCGAGCTCGCCCACGACACCGCCGCCACCGTCGCCGAAGCCAAGCGGCTGTGGGGCACCGTCGACCGGCCGAACCTGATGGTGAAGGTGCCGGGCACCGAAGAAGGCATCCCGGCCATCCAAGAGCTGATCGGTGCCGGCATCAACGTGAACGTCACTCTCCTGTTCGGTCTCGCCGCGTACGAGTCTGCCGCCCAGGCCTACCTGGCCGGCCTCGAGGACCGCCTCGCCGCCCGCGCCGGCATCGCCGGCATCGCCTCGGTGGCGAGCGTCTTCGTCTCCCGCCTCGACTCCGCCGTCGAGCCACGCCTCGACCGCTCCTATGCGGGCAAGGTGGCCATCGCCAATGCCAAGGTCGTCTACGCCGCCTCCCGCAAGCTGTTCTCGGGCAAACGTTGGGACGCGCTCGCCAAACAAGGAGCCCGTTCCCAGCGCCTGCTATGGGCGTCGACCAGCACCAAGAACCCGGCCCTGCCCGAACTGCTCTACGTCGAGGCGCTTATGGGCCCCGACACCGTCGATACCGTGCCGCCGGCCACCTTCGAGGCCTTCGCCGCCCACGGCAAGGTTCGCCCGGCACTCGAAGAGGACGTGGCAGGCGCTCACGCCGTCTTGGACAGCCTTCCGGGTCACGGCGTCGAGCTCTCCGAGGTGCTCGACCAGCTGGTGGCCGAAGGGGTGGAGAAGTTCGCCACTGCGTTTCGCGATCTCCTCTCCTCGGTGGAACGCGCCCTCGCCGGCGAAACTAAAAGGCGGGAGCGGCTGCGCACGTCGCTGCCGAGGGAGCTGGCCGACCAGGTCGACGGGGTCATCGACGAGTGGCGCTCGACGGCGAAGGTGGCCCGGCTCTGGGCGCATGACGCCACGGTATGGACCGGCAAGGGTGAAGACGCTTGGCTGGGCTGGCTCGGGGTCGCCCTCGACCAGGCGGCCCACGACCATCGCCTCGACGCGTTGGTGGAAGAGGTACGCGAGGCCCGTTTCGCCGACGCGGTGGTGCTCGGCATGGGGGGATCGAGCCTCTGCCCCGACCTGCTTGCCCACACCTTTCCTTCGCAGAGGGGTCTCCCTCGGCTCCTCGTGCTCGATTCGACCGACCCTGAGCAGGTAAAAGCCATGGAGGAGCGCGTCGATCTCGCCCACACGGTGTTCTTCGTGTCCTCCAAATCGGGCACCACCTTGGAGCCCAACATCTTCGCCGCCTACTTCTACGACCGCATGACCACCGCCGTCGGCGCCGAGGCGGCCGGCTCGCACTTCATCGCCATCACCGATCCCGGCTCTCCCCTTCAAGCTATGGCGAAGCGACAGGGGTACCGGGCGGTGTTCTTCGGCGTGCCCTCGATCGGCGGTCGCTACTCAGCGCTGTCGGACTTCGGCATGGTGCCCGGCGCGGCCTGCGGCGTCGACGTCGGGCGGCTGTTCTCCTCGGCCGAGAAGATGGCACACGCCTGTGCCCCCTCGGTGCCGGCCGCCCACAACCCCGGCCTCGCGCTCGGGGCGGTCATCGGCACCTGCGTCAACGCCGGACGTGACAAGGTCACCCTCCTCACCTCCCCCGCAGTCGCCCACCTGGGGTCCTGGCTCGAGCAGCTCCTGGCCGAATCGACCGGCAAGCAGGGCAAAGGCGTGGTGCCGGTCGACAGCGAGCCGCTTGGTGAGCCGTCGGTCTATGGAGCCGACCGGCTCTTCTGCTCCATCACGCTCGGCGGCGACGACGACGCCGAACAAGCAGCCAAGATCACGGCGCTCGAAGCGGCCGGCCATCCCGTGGTACGCATCGAGCTGTCCGACCTCTACGACCTCGGCGGGGAGCTGTTCCGATGGGAGTTCGCCACCGCGGTGGCCGGCTCGATCATCGGCATCGACCCCTTCGACCAGCCCGACGTCGAAGAGGCCAAGGTCCTCGCCCGCCAGCTCACCGACCGCTACGACCAGGAGGGCTCCCTGCCCGAGTTTTCCCCACTGTGGGAAGGCGAAACAATCAGGCTCTACGCCGACGATCCCAACGCCGCAGCGCTCTCCGACGCGGCCGGCGGCCGCGTGGACCTGGCCGGCTACCTCCGTATGCACCTGGGACGCGCCGGGGCCGGGGACTACGTGGCGCTGCTCGCCTACGTGCAGATGGCCCCCGCCCACGAGGCCGTCCTCACCGAGATGAGGACGCTCATCAGAGACACCCTCCGGGTGGCCACCTGCGTCGGGTTCGGGCCCCGTTTCCAGCACTCCACCGGGCAGACCTACAAGGGCGGCCCCAACACCGGGGTGTTCATACAGATCACCTGCGATGACACCATCAAACTGGCCGTGCCCGGGCACCGCTACAGCTTCGGGGTGGTCAAAGAAGCGGAGGCCCGAAGCGACCTCGACGCGCTCGCCGCACGCGGGCGGCGCGCCCTGCGGGCCCATCTCGGCGCCGACGTCACCGCTGGACTGGAGCAGCTTCGCGCCGCGCTCGCCGAGGCCGTCGTGGTGACCAGCGGCCGGCAATGAGCAAGCCTCGGGTCGTCATAGTCGGTACCGGCTTGGGTGGGCTCGCAGCCGCGCGCCGGCTACGAGGAGCCGAGGTCGAGGTGGCCATCATCGACCGTCACCACCACCACCTGTTCCAGCCTCTGCTCTATGAGGTGGCCACGGCCATCCTCTCCCCCTGCCAGATCGCCCCGCCGATCCGCTCCATCCGGAGAGACCGGCGCGAGGCTACGGCCATGGTCGGCGACGTCTACTCCATCGGTATCGACCGCTCGAGCATGGTGCTGGCCGCGGCTGATGGCAGCTGACGAGAGTGGGCTTCGACGCCCATGGACATGAAGGGCCGCACCGGCACAAGCCACCCAAGACGACTACGGGTGCTCCATTTACCCCCTGATGGGCGCGTTGAGGGATGGGGCGGTCTGCGAGACACTCACGTTGGCGCGTGACGACGACCCACCGGGCACGATGGGCGCGGGGACAAAGGGGGATGGCACGGTGAGCCGAGCGTCTGACAGCCCCTACGCCAACAAGGCGGCCGACGGGGCCCCCGCGAGCGACGGCACGGGCTCTTGGGCCACCGACGAGGATGCCTCGGGCAGGCGCCAGATCACCAGCGTCGAGGGCATCCCGGCCCTGTCGCTCGATGCCATCAGCTCGGTGGCCTACGGGCCCGAAGCCATGCTGGTTGTGCTGGCCACCGCCGGCGCAGGGGCGCTGGCGAAGATCGAGCCGATCACGATCGC
>JAJYWG010000153.1 GCA_021791615.1 Actinomycetes bacterium | reverse complement strand
TTCCACCTTCAGCGGGACAACCTCCACCTGTCGGCCAGCGGTCACAAGGTTGGCCTGGTGGACAGCTTCGCCCGCAGGGGCTACGACACCGAGCTCGGTGCCACCTCTCTCGTGCCGATCGTCTCCCTCGAGGAGCGGGTCGAAGCCTGGAGACAGGCATCGGGGACTCGTCTTGCCACCTACATCGGCGACCTCACCGACCCCGTCTTCACGCACCGGACCGTCGAGGCCTTCCGCCCCGATGCGATCGTCCATTTCGCCGAACAGCGGTCGGCTCCCTACTCGATGATCGACCAGGCACATGCGGTCTACACGCAGATGAACAACGTCGTCGGGACGCTGAATGTCCTCTACGCGATCGCCGACGTCGATCCATCGATCCATCTCGTCAAGCTCGGCTCCATGGGCGAGTATGGAACTCCCAACATCGATATTGAAGAGGGATGGCTAGAGATCACTCACAACGGTCGGACGGACCGGGTGTTGTACCCGAAGCGCCCCGGATCCTTTTACCACCTCTCCAAGGTGCACGACAGCCATAACATCGAGTTCGCTTGCCGCGCCTGGGGCTTGGCGGCTACCGATCTCAACCAAGGCATCGTCTACGGGCAGGAGACCGAAGAGACCCGCCGTCGCCCGGACCTCGCCACCCGGTTCGACTACGACGCCGTGTTCGGCACCGTGCTCAACCGCATGGTGGTGCAGGCGGTCTGCGGCCACCCGCTCACCGTGTACGGCTCCGGAGGCCAGACCCGCGGCATGCTCGACATCCGCGACACTGTCGAGTGCGTGCGCATCGCCTGCGAGCACCCGGCGCGGCCCGGTGAGTTCCGGGTGTTCAACCAGTTCACCGAGGAGTTCTCGGTCCGCGGCATTGCCGCGCTGGTCAGGGAGGCGGCGGGCGACGACGTTGCGATCGCCATGGTCGACAATCCGAGGGTCGAGGCTGACGAGCACTACTACCACGCCGAGCACTCAGGGTTGGTCGAGCTCGGGCTCGAACCGCATCTGCTCTCAGACACCCTGTTCGACTCGCTGCTCGCCATCGCTCGTCGGCACCGCGACAACGCCGACCCGTCCCTGTTCGATCCGAGCGTTCGGTGGCGAGCGACCTCGAGCCCGGTGGGATCGCGACAGTCGGTGCTCGTCGCATGACCGCTGGTGCAGCCAGTGCCGACGGCGTTCACCCGTTGGGAACGACCAGGTACTTCCGACCGGTCCCCATCCGGCTGTAGGCAGACACGGCATCAGGGCTCAGGGCACCGACGAGCGTGACCGTGTCGGAGAAGTGGCTGGCAAACGTCGTCGTCAAGCCGGCGGCGACCCGCTGCCGCATCGCCTCGACCCGCTCGTGCCCCGCTCGGACGAGGAACGGGGTGAGGAGCCACCCGCCCACGCCCCAGGCCATGCCGTAGCTGCGTCGCAGCTCCGTGGGGCTGCGGTCGAGCGAGCCGTAGAGGTAGACCTGCTTGTGCACGGTCGACCCGTACCGGCTGAAGCTGGCATCGGCGGTCAGTGCTGCCTCCATGGCAGTGAGGATTCGGCTGGCCAGTGTTCCCCCACCGACTGCGTCGAAGGCCAGCGTGGCGGACGTCGCCCGCAGTGCCTTGATGAGGTCGTCCATGAAGTGCTGGCTACTCGAGTCGCACACGTAGGTGGCACCGGCAGTCCGCAATAAGGCGACCTGGTCCGGCGACCGCACGATGTTGACGAGTGGCACGCCATCCTCGAGGCAGAGCCGGTTGAGCATCTGGCCAAGGTTGGACGCCGCCGCCGTGTGCACGAGGGCAGTGTGACCCTCGTCGCGCATCGTCTCGACCATGGCGAGCGCCGTCATCGGGTTGACGAAGGCGGCCGCCCCCTCGGCTGCGGTGGTCCCGTCCGGCAGCACCAGGCAGGCGGCAGCCTCGACGCGACGGATCTGCGCGTACATGGCACCGCCGGCCACGGCCACCAGCTTGCCCAGCAGGGCCTGGGCGGCCGGGCTGGAGCCGGCGTCGACGACCCGTCCAGCTCCTTCGTTGCCCACCGGCATCGACTCGCCGACGCGGGCCGCGGCGACTCGGACTGCCGCGTCGTCGAGCGGAAGGGTGAGGACAGGGCGCTCTGCCGTTCCGGCTACCCGAGCCCTGCTCACGTCGGCGCCAGCGAGGAGCAGGCCGAGGTCCGAGGGATTGATGGGAGCGGCCTCCACGCGCACCAGCACCTGGTCTGGCGACAGCTCGGGCACATCGACGTCGACCAGTGACAGCTCCACTGTCGCCTCGCTGGTCACCAACGACCGCAGCTCGAGTGCCTGTTCCGGACGCTGCTGCTCGACCATGGGTCCCCCCGTTCGTCTCGTCGGCTCGGTCAGCTCGACACCGGCGACGCCGGTGCTCCAGCTTGTCACCCTGTCGCGACATCACCGGCCGGACCACCTCGGGCCGCGGACGGTGATGCTCCCAGTGGGACGACCACGGATACCGCTCTTGCGCCGTGCACGCTCCACGAGCACCATCGGACCATGCCGGAACGAGACGACCCAGCGAGCCCCGATGGCCCGGCCGTGGGGCCGCCCGCCACCATCACCGAGCTGCTCACCTGGCGAGCCGACCACGACGCCGAGAGGGTCTTCCTCGTCGTCGACGACCGGTCGATCACCTTCGGCGAGCTCGACCGCCTGGCCACCCAGGTGGCCGCGGGTCTCAGATCGTGGGGGATCCGCCCCGGGGACCGGGTGGCCGTCGCCGCGCCCAACGGCCTGCCGTGGCTGGGACTGTTCTTCGGCGCGACCAGACTGGGGGCGGCGCTCGTCACGCTCAATCCCCGCTATCGCGAGCAGGAGCTCCGCTACATGCTGAACCAGTCGAGCGCCCGGCTGCTGCTGTGCCCGGCGTCGACCCCCGAGCTCGACTTCGCCGCCTTCTTCGCCGTCTTCCGCACCGAAGTTCCGACCGTCGAACGGTATGTCTTCCTCGACCCGCCTACCGAGGAAGGCCGCTTCGAGGGGGTTACCACCTTCGATGAGCTGCTCACAGCCGGGGACGCCACCGAGGTGGGGGAACCGACATCGGCCGAGGGAGAAGGAGCGGTCACGGGTCGTCCGACAGGAGCCGACGGAGGGCCCGCACCCAGCGACCCGGCCGTCATCCTCTACACCTCCGGGACCACCGGGAAACCCCGGGGGGCGGTCCTCACCCACGCCAGCCTGCTCGCCTCCGCCCGGGCCCAGGTCGCCCACCTCGGCTGGGACGAGCACACCTCGACCGTCGGCTCCCTGCCCCTCAACCACGTCGGCGGGCTGACCTGCGGCATCCTGTCGCTACTGGTGGCCGGGGGCACCGTCGTGCTGCTGCCCGCCTTCTCCCCCTCCGCCGTGCTGGCTGCTACCGCCGAACACCGCACCACGGTGCTGTCGGGGGTGCCGACGATGTTCGTCATGCTGCTGCAGGCCCTCGCCGCCAACCCGGTCGACGTCGACTCGCTGCGTCAGGTCATCGTGGGTGGCTCGATCCTCGACCCGTCGCTCGCTGAGCAGGTCGCCGCGGCGTGGCCCGATGCCCAGCTAGTCAACCTGTACGGGCTCTCCGAAAGCTCGGGGGCCTCGGTGCTGTCGGCCCCGGGCGACGACCTCGACATGGTCACCCGCAGCATCGGGGTCGTCATCGGCGACTTCGAGGGGCGCGTCGTCGACGAATCGGGCAACCCGGTAGCGCCGGGGATCGTCGGGGAGCTGCAGCTGCGCGGAGCGTGCGTCGCCGCCGGCTACTGGGAGATGCCCGAGGAGACGGCCGAGACGTTCCTGCCCGGTGGATGGCTGGCGACCGGGGACATGGTCGAGGCCGAGGCTGACGGCCACCTGGCCGTGCGGGGCCGGAAGAAGGAGCTCTACATCCAGGGAGGCTTCAACGTGTACCCCGCCGAGGTCGAGGCGGTGCTCGGCACCCACCCAGCGGTGGCACTGGCGGCCGGCTTCGGCGTTCCCGACCCGGTCTACGGCGAAGTCGGCGCCTACGTCGTGGTGCCACGTCCGGGCGCCGCGGTGGACCCCGACGAGCTGCGCTCCTGGTGCGCGGCGCGGCTCGCCGACTACAAGGTGCCCCGTTACGTCACCGTGGCGCCAGAGGTACCGCTCACCCCGGCTGGCAAGGTGGCCAAGGCCGAGCTGCGGCGCCGGTTCGAGGCAGGTGCCTAGGTCAGTGATTCCAAGGGATCCCGGACCACCCGGGGTCCACGACTGACACGACGAAGGCGTCCACAATCGGCGTTGCCAATAGACCGGGGTTCCGCAAGGAACACGGCTGGTCCCAGGGCGAGCTCGCCGAACACGTCGGCGGCGACGCCCGCCAGATCAGCCGTTACGAGAGCGGCAGGATCAACCCGTCCCTGGACGCCGTGGCGGAACCCGTCAAGCATCTTGAGACACGTTCCTATGGCGCCTTCTGTGCGACGTCCTCGTCGGGAACCGGTTCGTTGATCCAGGCGATGGTCGGCCTTGCGGACGATGGCTTCCCCGTAGCCGGCCGGGCTGCGATGTCCAGGTGAACGATGTAGCTGAAGCCGCCGAGTGACAGACCAGCCG
>JAJYWG010000241.1 GCA_021791615.1 Actinomycetes bacterium | reverse complement strand
CCGGCAACCGGCCTTGTCGGAACCACCGATAGGCGGTCTGGGGATGGATGTTCTGGGCCTCGGCCCACTCAGCCAAGTTCATCACCGCTCAGTATGGATCGGAGGTGTGACAACTGTTCGCAACCCCGATCGGTGCCGATCCTGCCCAGGTAGGCGGCCTGGACGGCCGGGTCGGAGCGGATCTCGGCCGGCGTACCCGACGCGATCACCTCGCCGAAATCGAGGACGTGGACCGTGTCGCAGATCTCCAAGACGACGTCCATGTCGTGCTCGACGAGCAGCACGGCTCGCCCTTCGGCGGCCAGGCTCTGGAGGAGGCGTCCGAGTGCCGCCGTCTCGGTCTCGTCGAGACCCGAGCACGGCTCGTCGAGGAGGAGCACCTGTGGATCGATGGCGAGCGCCCGGGCCAGCTCCACCAGGCGAGCGGAGCCGGTGGGCAGCGACGCCACCGGCGAGTCGGGCGCGCCTCCGACGCCGACGCGCTCGAGGAGGGAGACCGGGGTGGCCGGCGCCCGGTCCTTACCTGCCCGGCGGATGAACGGGGCCTCCAGGCCGACCAGGACGTTCTCGGCGGCGCTCAAGGTGCCGAAGAGCTCCAGGCGCTGGAAGGTACGGGCGAGGCCGAGCCGGGCCCGGCGGTGCGGTCCGAGACGGGTCACGTCCCGGCCGCCGATCGAGACCCGCCCGCGGTCGGGCCGCTGGAGACCGGTGATCACGTTGAACAGCGTCGTCTTGCCTGCCCCGTTGGGCCCGATGAGCCCGGTGACCCGGCCGCCCGGCGCGCTGAGGGACACGTCGTTCAGCGCGGCGATGCCCCCGAAGCGGACCGAGACGTCGTCGACTGCGAGCGCCGGCGCCGCAGCGGGGGCGTCAGCGGGCGGCACTGACCGCGCCTTGCGCCGCGTGCGGGGTGGCGGCTGTCGACAGCTCCGGCGACGGCTCGCGGGGCCAGGCACGCCGGACCCGGCTCGACACCGCGGGCAGCCCGAGCACACCGTCGGGGAACCGGCTGAGAAGGACGATGCCGACGCCGGCCACCAGCCCGCTCAAGTCGGCGAGGGCATGGGGCAGGTGGGCCGCCGCCACCGGCAGCGCGGCTGCCGTCAACCCGCCGAGGATCCCGCCGGTCACGGTCCTCACGCCCCAGATGGCGACGAAGAGCAGCAGGGTGAGGCTGGAGAAGAAGAGCACGTCGTTGGCGCTGATCGCGCCCTGCTCGCCGGCGTAGAGGCACCCTCCGAGACCCGCGATACCCGCGGAGAGGGCGAACACGCCCACTTTGGCCACCCGCGAGCTCATCCCCAGCGTGGCAAATGCCGCCGGGGAGTCGTTCAGCGCCACCAGGCGCCGCCCGAACCTGCTGCGCCGGACCGCCAGGACCGCGACCGCGCACAGGGCCAGCACGACGGCGATCTCGACGAGCTCGAGGCGGTCGCCGGGCGCAGCCAGGCCTGGCAGCGCGAGCCTGCGCACTGTGATGTCGCCCCCGTACCCGGGGAAGAAGCTCGGGTTGGAGAAGAATGCGTAGTACGCGGCCTCGCCGAACGCGAGGGTCGCCAGGGCCAGGTACAGCCCCCGCAGGCGCAGCGTCGGCAGGGCGATCAGCGCTCCGAGGGCGGCCGAGACGCCGACGCCGGCCACGAGTCCGGGCCAACCGCCGCCGCCGCTGATCTTGCCCATGGTGAAGGCCCCTACCCCGAGGAACGTGAGCTGGCACAGCGAGACCTGCCCGGCGTAGCCGGTGAGGAGCACCAGGGAGACCCCGACGATCCCCAATGCCAGGCCGGTGGCCACGGTGGCGAGGGCGATCCCGCCGAGCAGGGGGGACACGGCGGCGGCGAGGGCGACCAAAACGGCGGCACCGACCCACGAGCGCGCGGCGCGGGGCACCCGAGGAGGGGTGTGGACCGGGAGCCTCCCGCCGGCCACGAGGCGGGCGGCCGGGATCACGAGGAGGACGACGAACAAGAACACCACCGGGACCGCTTCGGGGATGACCGCCACGAGGTTCTGGTTCAAGTGGGCTGTCGGCAGGTAGCCCACGCAGTACTCGGTCACCAGACCCAGGACGATCCCGCCGGCGACGGTGAGCGGGACGTTCCGCAGCCGCCCGACCACCGCGGCGGCGTAGCCATTCACCACGAGGAGAGTGAGCTGCTCGATGCTGAGCCCCGTACTGGCCACCGTCGGGGCGAGCAGGCACCCGGCCAGGGCAGCGAGGAAGAACCCGAGCATCCAGCCCATCTGGGCGACCCGGTAGGGCTTGGCCCCGGCCATGGCAACCAGCTCGGGGTCGTCGACGACGGCGCGCATGGCGACTCCCACTCGGAGCGTCCGGAAGAACCAGCGGAGCGCCACGGCCATCAGCACCACGACGGCGACGGTGAGGATCTGCTGGGCGCTCACGTAGACACCGGCGATCCGGACGCTGTCTGTGCCGAAGAACGGCGGTACCGTGCGGCTGACGAGGGGGTTCCACAGCGCGGTGGCCACCCCCATCAAGATCACGAGCAGCCCCAGGGTGACCATGAGGGAGCGCTCGGTGGACGCCCCGTGCAGGCGGCGCATGAGGACGGTCTCGACGAGGACGGCGAGGAGCGGGGCCTCGACCACCAGCACTACAGCGAGCGCGGCCAGCAAGGGCCAGTGCCACGCCTGCCAGAGCTGGTAGAAGCTGAACGCGGCGACCATCCCGACGGCCCCGTGGGCGAAGTTGAACACGCCGGTGGTGGTGTACGTCACCACCAGCCCGGTCGCGGTGATCGCGTAGATGGCCCCCAGGGCCACCCCGATCACCGTGTAGCTCAGGAAGACGCTCACCGCTCCCCCCTCGGGTCTCGGGTCAGCGACCCGGCGTCGCGCCCTGGTGCCCGCTCACGGCTTGCCGCTCGCGTAGTAGAAGGTCGAGCTGCATGTGAACCCGGACTTGGGCGGGAGGACCCGCTGGAATTGCCCGTGCTCGATCCGGGCCATCACGAAGCAATTCGACGGGAGCTTGTTCGCCGGATCGGTCGGTGCAAGCAACCCCGACGCGTCGAACGAGGTGATCTTGTGCAACTGCGCGAGGAGCGAGCCGCGGGTCGGGTCCTTGCCTGCGGCCCGCAGCGCCTGGACGAAGAGCTGGGCGGACGACCACCCGTAGAGGGTGAACAGGTCCGGGGTCCACTTGGGTGTCACGGTTTTCACCCACTGCAAGAACAGCTTGTCCGCCGGCACCGACGACGCGTCCTGGCCCAGGTAGAGCGCCTGGGCCTGGCCGATCCAGTCGCCGTCCACCGCACTGGCGCCGCCGGCGGCGGCGATGAACTGGTCGGCGTAGATGGGCCCGCCCGACAGCACCACGGCGGGGTGCCAGTCCTGCTCGACCATGTCCTTGGTGATCAGGGCGGCGACCTGCCAGTCGAGGGCCGTGAGGTAGAGGACGTTGACGCCGGCGTCGCGCATCTTGATCACCTCGGTGGTGAAGTCAGATGTCAGCGGTTCGACCTTCTGCTGGTAGGCGATGGTGAAGCCGGCGTGCTCGAGCGCCGCTTCCTCGCCCTGCCACTGGGCCACCGCCGACGCGGTTGTCGAGACGATCGTGCCGACGCGCCGGTCGCTCGGGTACTTCTTGCGGATGTACTGGAGCGAGCCCAGCGCCAATCCGAGCGCGAGCGGCTGGGCGCTGAAGTCGTTCGGCAGGGCGTTGGTCCCCGGGTCCAAGGTGACCGACACGTCGGCGACCGCCGGGTTCTGGGCCAGGATCTTGCAGCCGTAGGAGTCGAAGAGGGAGAAGTTCCCGACCATGGCGAAGTCCGAGCTGACCGCTGTCTGGGTCTCCGACGCGTTCTGCTGGCCTGTGAACGCGTCGTCCATCGACTTGACTTCGAGCTTGCGGCCGTTCACCCCACCCTGCGAATTGACGTAGTCGAAGTACGCCTTCACCCCGATCGGCGCCCCTTCGAACAGTCCCGGCACCGGCCCGCTGATGGTCGCGACGTTCCCGACGGTCACCGAGTCGGCGGTGATCCCGGTCGTCGAAGCGTCCATCGCCGCAGTGACCGGGACCGGCTTCTGGCAGGAAGGTCCCGCCGAGGCCGTGGTCGGCTTGGCCGACGAGCCGGCCGACGACGAGCTGGTCGTGCTGCACGCGGCGAGCGGGAGACTGAGCGCAGTCAGCCCCAGCACGATCGCCCTCACCCGGCTGCGTGCGGGCCGGCCCTCGGCAGTCGCACCGGCCCCGTGCTGTCGGCGCACCGACATGGTGGTCCCCCTTCCCGTCTCGTCCCCGGACCACAGGCCGGAGACTGGTCCTGATCGAATCTGATGCTACGTCAGATCCGAGGGACGCGGTCGACGCCGCTCCCGCACGGCCTCGAGGAAGGCCACGACGCCGGCGGTCGTCGCCCGGCACCGCATCGAGGACAGCACGTCGAAGGCGTGCTGGGCCAGGGGCAGCTCCGCGTAGGCCACCGGGGCCTGCGACACCGCCCGCAGCTCGGATACGAACTGGCGGGCGACTTCCACGGGCACCAGGGTGTCGTTGGTCCCGTGGAGGACGAAGAACGGCGGCGCGCCGGGGTGGACGCGGGAGGTGGGCGACGCCTGCTCGAACACTTCGGGGTGCTCGGCCGACGACGTCTTCATCACCCTCTTCTCCAAGAGCTCGAGGAGCCCGGGCCCGTACTTGCCCGAGCCCTGCTGCGCGCCGGTCATGTCCATCACCCCGTAGAAGGGCACGCACGCGTCGACCGACGTGTCGGCCGTCTCGAAGCCCGGCTGCCACGCCGGGTCGCCGGCGGTGAGGGCGGCCAGCGCGCACAGGTGCCCGCCGGCCGAGCCCCCGCTCACCACGACGAACGAGGGATCGCCCCCGTGCTCGGCGATGTGCTCGCGCACCCAGGCGATGGCCCGCTTGCAGTCGACGATGTGGTCGGGCCACGTCGCCCGCGGGCTCAGCCGGTAGTTGACGGCCACCCCGACCCAACCGCGCATCGCCAGCTCGTAGAGCATCGGTCGACCCTGCTCGCGCTTTTCGCCCATGACCCACGCGCCCCCGTGGATGTAGACCAAGACCGGCGCACCGCCGGTCGTGCCGGTCGCCTTCACGATGTCGAGGCGGTGCCGTCGGATGCCATCGCCCCAGTAGTCGACGTCTCGTTCGATCTGCACCCGGCGGCTCCTGAGCGGGATGGCGCGGGCCACCCGCCACCACCGGGCCCACAGGGCGTGATCGGGGATCCGGGCCGGGTCGAGCGAGCCGGCCCGGGGATCTGCCAGGGCGGCGGCCACGACCTCTCGGGCGCGTGCGCCGGTCACGGCGAGCCCGGCCATCCCCGCCCAGCCGAGCACGGCCAGGCCCAGGCCGACGTCCCCGGGCCACGCGCCGAACGCGCCGTACAGCCCGAAGACCACGGTGACCGCCACCTGTAATGCGATCGTCTGGAGAGGCAGCTCGCCGACCAGCCATCCGACCACGAAGCTCACCACGGTGAACGGCTCTTTGCGAAGCGGGCGGTAGGTGAGCGCGACGGCCAGCACACCGAGGGCAGCGAGGGCGAGGAACGCGTACGGCATGGCATGCATCATGGCCCGTCCGGTGGGCCTGCCGCCCGTTGGGTCCGGTCTGCCGGCGGTCACCGTCGTGGGCCGCCGCGCCGGGCCGGCGGCGCACCCCGGCGGCCACCAGTTGCCTCGGCGGCGTCCAGGTGCGACGGTAGTGGGCGCAGCGCGGATGCAGCCGAGCCGAGGAGGGCAGATGACGACGGAGCGTTTGACCGGGCTCGACGCCAGCTTCTTGTACATGGAGACGCCGACGCTGCACATGCACGTCTCGATGACGGCGGTCTTCGATCCCTCGACCGTGCCGGGCGGCTACTCCTTCCGCCGGCTGCGCCGCCTCATCGACCAGCGGATCCCCCAGGTCCCGGTGTTCCAGCGCCGCTTGGTCGAGATCCCGCTGCGGCTGGGCCACCCCATCTGGGTCGACGACCCCGAGTTCGACATCGACAACCACCTCCGGCGAGCGGCCCTCCCGGCACCGGGGGGGATGCGCGAGCTGGCCGAATTCGCGGCCGACGTGAACAGCCGCCGGCTCCACCGCGACCGCCCGCTCTGGGAGATGTGGATCGTCGAGGGCCTCGAAGGCGGCCGGATCGCCCTCGTGGCCAAGATGCACCACAGCACGATCGACGGGGTGTCGGGTGCCGAGCTGCTCGGGATCCTGTTCGACCTCGAGCCGGAGCCGGCTGGACCGCCCCCCTTGCCCGAACCGCTCCCCGAAGGGCGGATCCCTTCGGACCTCGAGCTCGTCTCCCAGGCCCTCGTGGCCCGGGCCGTCCGCCCCTTCGAGATCGGGAAGATGGCGTGGCGCACCGGCCAGGCCGTCCTCGGCGTCCGGCGATTGCGCCAGCGTGACGATGGCCCCGGCAAGGCCGCGTTGCCGTTGTCGGCGCCTCGAACGTCGGTGAACGTCGCCATCACCGGCCGCCGCCGGGTGGCGTTCGCCGCCGCCAGCCTCGGCGACGTGAAGCGCCTCAAGAACCACATGGGGACGACCGTCAACGACGTCGTGCTCGCGATGGTGACCGGCGCGCTGCGCGACTACCTGCTCGCCGGCGACGAGCTGCCCGATATCCCCCTCGTGTCGGTCGTCCCGGTCTCGGTCACCCCCGAGGTTGCCGCCCTGAAGGGCTCGAACAAGGTATCGGCAATGTTTGTCCAGCTCCCCACGCACGTGGCCGACCCTTTGGAACGGCTCCGCCTCATCAATGCCGGCACGCGCGGTGCCAAGGAGGAGCACCAGGCTCTCGGGGCGAGCACCTTGCAGAACTGGGCCGAGCACGCCACCCCGAACCTCTTCGCCCTGGCCGCCCGGCTCTACACCGGGATGCGGCTCGCCGACCGCCACCGCCCGATCGCCAACCTGGTCGTCTCGAACGTGCCGGGTCCCGACTTCCCGCTCTACCTCGGCGGGGCCGAGATGCTGGCCGGTTTCCCGCTCGGCCCGGTCATGGACGGCATGGGGCTCAACATCACGATCATGAGCTACCGGGGCGTCTTGTACTGGGGGCTCGTCTCGTGCGCACGCGCCGTCCCCAGGCTGTGGGACATCGCTGCGGCCGTTCCCCGGTCGCTCGAGGAGATGATGACCGCGGCGGGGCTCGCAGGAGAACCGCTCGACGTGCCGCTCCACCTCGGCCCGGGGATGCCGGTCGGCGGGACCGAGGCGCCGGTCGGCGGGACCGGGGGCTCGAAGCGACCCGCGGTGAGGGGCTCGAAGGTGAGGGGCTCGAAGGTGGGGGGCTCGAAGGTGGGGGGCTCGAAGGTGGGGGGCTCGAAGGGTTCCGCGGCGAGCTGACGGCACGCCGGGGGCTCGGACGCGGACACGTGATCAACGTCCACTGGGTCGTCGCAGGGGCGGTGATCGGCCTGGCCGGATCGGCCGGGTACGCGTTCGACACGGTACGTGGGCGGACCCAGCCCAATCGTGTGACGTGGCTGCTGTGGGGCGCCGTCCCGCTGCTGGCGTTCGCCGTCGAGCTCCGCGCGGGCGTCGGCCTCCGTTCGCTGATGGCCCTCTCGGTCGGTCTCGGACCGCTGGCGGTGTTCGCCGCGACGTTTGCCAATCGCTCGGCGGTATGGCGGATCCAACCGATCGACTATGCCTGCGGCGCACTTTCAGTCGCGGGTACTGCGGTCTGGCTCCTCACCCGGGTCGGGCTTGCCGCCCTCTGCGCCGCCATTGCCGCCGACGCCCTCGCCGGCGTCCCCACGCTGCTCAAGTCGTGGCGGGCCCCGGAATCCGAGAACTCGCTCGCGTACCTGGGCGCGCTGGCCAACGCCGCTATCACGCTGCTCACGGTGACCACGGTCACCGCCGACGAAGTGGCGTTCCCGCTCTACATCGTCCTCATCGCCGGGATCGAGCTGGTCCTCGTCGCCGGGCGCCTCGGCCCGCGAGTCCGCTCTCAGGCCGACGCCAGCGCCGCCCAGAGGGCCCGGTAGCTCGGATAGGTGATCGCGTCGGTGACGTAGCCGGCGCGCTCCAGCTCTTGGTGGAAGCGGGGAAGGTTCCTCCAGGGGACCCCCATGTCCACGTGATGGGCCAGGTGCCAACCGGTGTTGTACGGGACCAGCCAGATCCGAGCTCCGATGGACTGGCGCACGTTGTGGGTGGTGACGCGGCGATCCTTTCCCGCCTCCATGCCTCCGTGCTCGGCGATCGAACGGAGCCGGTTCAGCACTCGCCACTGCGTCATCCACGGCAACCACCACAGCAGCGGATAGATCCACCAGCGACCGGTGGCGATCCACGCCACAGCCCACATCACTGCCTGCACCCCCAGGATCGACAGTCCGGTGCGCCGGAATTGCGGCGAGCGGATCGACCGGAGCAGCGGCACGAAGTTCTTCCACCCCGAGATCCCCACCGCGTCGCGCACCAGCCGGCGCAGCAGGACACGCCGGGCACACGGGTAGCCCCCGTAGAACGCGAGGTCCGGCTCGTCCGGGCCGAACTCCTGGCGGTGGTGGGCGAAGTGCCCCCGGCGGTAGAGCTGGATCGGCGTGAAGGCCGGATAGGCGATCAGCCACGTGCCAACCCAGTCGTTGATCGACTTGTTGGAGAACAGCAGCTTGTGCGCCGCTTCGTGCATCAATATGGCGAACCGCACGTAGATCGGACCCATGACCACGAACGCCACGGCGTAGCCGACCGGGTTGTCGATCCACACCGCCAGCGCCACGATCCCTGCGACCATCGCCCACAGCCAGAGCACCGAGAAGGCGTTGCGACGATCGTCGATCCGGCGAAGGTCGCGGCGCAGCTCGGGGCGGCACATCCCGTTATCGAGCAGCCTCTCGGTCGGCAGCACGTGGGGCCGGGACTGCGGGGGAGGGACGACGGTGGTGGCCACTGAGCTATATTACACTTCTCCTCCAGATGGATCAATTACGTAATACCCAGCGGACACGGTCGACGCGGCGGGCGCTCCTGTGAGCGACGGGGGCGGATCCGGCGATCGAGTGAGCGACAGGGGCGGGTCCGTTCGCCCGTTCACGGCCCGGTCGGTGCTGGCGAGCGCCCTGCTCGGGGCCGACCCGCCCGAGCTCCCGGTGGCTCATCTCGTCCACCTGGCCGGGCTCTTCGGGATCAACGCGAACAGGGCTCGAGTGGCGCTCAGCCGGATGTGCGTGTCGGGCGAAGCAACCACCGACGGCGCCGGGCACTACCGCCTCTCCGGCCCCTTGGAGGACCGCCGGGCCCGACAGGTTGCGAGCCGAGCCGGCGCCACCAGGGCGTGGACCGGGGCATGGCTGGTCGTGATCGTGACGTCCATCGGCCGCGACGCAACCGAACGTACGTCTCGACGCCGAGCGCTGGCGTTTGCCCGCTTGGCCGAACTGCGCGAAGGGGTATGGATGCGCCCGGAGAACCTCGACCTCCAGCTTCCCGGCTGGCTCGATGACGTCGTGACGATGACGGCGCACTACGAGGACGGCGCAGCACTGGCCGACCGCCTCTGGACATTGACGGGGTGGAGCAACAGAGCCACTGAGCTGCTGGGGCGCCTCGATGCTCTCCCACCGTGCGACTGGACCGACTTGGCTCCGGGGTTCGCGCTGTCGGCCGACGTGCTCCGCCATCTCCAGGCGGACCCCCTGCTGCCACGCGCGTTGCTCCCGAACGATTGGCCGGGGATGCTCCTCCGGCGGCGCTACGACAACTGGGACAGACGCTATCGAGCCGTCCTGCGCGACTGGGGCCGGGCCGCGTCCGACCGACGGCCGGCCACCCGAGCGAGGTCGACGCCCGACCACGTCGGGTGATCCAGCGGCCGCTGGGTGACACGGGGGCGCGGCGTGTCGGGGGATCGGGGGATCGGGGCGCGGCGTGTCGGGGGATCGGGGGATCGGGGCGCGGCGTGTCGGGGGATCGGGGCGCGGCACGGCTTGGCCGAAGGATCGCCCGGGTGCCGGGGCTTTCGGCCCTGGTCAGCCCCGACGTGTCGTGCGACACTCGTTGAGTGGCAGGCACCGAGGTCCCGGCTGGCGCGGGTGAAAACGCGATCGAGGATGCGAGTGAAGGCATCGGGGATGGCACGGGCACGGGAGCCCGCGGTGACGGGAACGAGCCCGCCGGTACGATGAGCGGCTCCGCGTCCCTGCCGAGCGCCGCAGCAACCGGCCTGACCGAAGCCGAGGCGACCGAGCGATTCGCACGCTATGGGCCCAACGCCCTCGCGGCCGAGCGCCGACACCTCCTCCGCAAGCTCGTTTCCAAGCTCACCGGGCCGGTCCCCTACCTTCTCGAAGCGGCCGTCGTCTTGGAACTGGTGGCCGGCAAGACCACCGAGGCGATCATCGTCGGCGCGCTCATCGTCTTCAACGGTGTGTTGAGCTTCGTCCAGGAGGGTCGAGCCGCGAACGCGCTCTCCCTGCTTCGCAGCCGATTGGCCTTGCGCGCTCGGGTGCGACGGGATGGTTACTGGCAAGTCATCGACGCCGAGCGGCTGGTTCCCGGTGACGTCGTGCACGTGCGGTTGGGAGACATCGTCCCGGCTGATCTCCTCGTCAGCTCTGGTCTGGTGTCAGTCGACCAGTCTGTCCTCACCGGTGAATCAGCCGACGTGTCGGTGAGCGCGGGCGGCACCTGCTACTCGGGTTCGATCGTGACCCGCGGCGAAGCCAGCGGTGAGGTGACGGCGACCGGTGCTCACACGTACTTCGGCCACACCGCAGAACTGGTGAACACGGCGAAGACGGCTACCCATTTGGAGGAGACGATCTTCAAGATCGTCTGGGCACTGCTCGCGCTGGATGGAGCGCTGGTCGTCGCAAGCGTCGTCTATGGCATCGTGACGCACCTGCCGATGAGCGAGCTGCTCCCGTTCGTCTTGATACTGATCGTCGCCACGGTCCCCGTCGCGCTTCCTGCCACTTTTACCCTCGCCACTTCGGTCGGTGCGCTCGAGCTCGCTCATCAAGGGGTGCTTGTCACTCACCTCTCGGCGATCGAGGAAGCTGCGGCCATGGACCTCCTGTGTACGGACAAGACCGGCACCATCACGGAGAACCACCTCTCGGTTGTCAACGTCCACCCTTTCGCGAGTCACTCCGAAACAGAGGTGCTGTCCCTCGCGGTGATCGCCTCGAGCGAGGCCACCCAGGACCCGATTGACTTGGCAATCCTGCAAGCCGCGTCCACAACTGCCCCCATGGTGGGCTCGATTCGAGCTTTCGTCCCGTTCGACCCCGCGACGAAGCGCTCTGAGGCCACCCTGTCCATGGATGGGCGCGAGATGCAGGTGGTGAAGGGCGCGCCGGCAGTGGTCGCCGCGCTCGCTCCTGTGCCCCCGCCGGACCTGACCGGAGCAGTCGCCGCTCTTGCCTCCGGAGGTGCACGAGTGCTGGCCGTCGCGGCGGGTGCCGAGCAACTGGAGCTGGCTGGACTTCTGGCCCTGGGTGACCCGGTCCGCGCTGACTCGGCAGCGCTCGTGGCGCACCTCGGGGACCTCGGGATCAGAGTGGTGATGGTGACCGGTGACGCGGCCCCGACCGCCGTGGCCGTCGCCCGGCAGGTTGGGATCGGCGAACGGGTGGGCTCGGTCGACACATTGCGATCTCCCGAGAACCACGACATCGACTTCGATCTCGTCGCGGGAGTCCTCCCTGAGGACAAGCTGATTCTGGTAGAACGCGGGCAGCGGGCCGGCCACATCATGGGCATGACCGGCGACGGCGTGAACGACGCCCCGGCCCTCAAGCGAGCAGAAGTCGGCATCGCCGTCTCGAACGCCACTGACGTCGCCAAGGAAGCAGCCAGCCTGGTCCTTACCCAGGAGGGTCTCGGCAATGTGGTGGCCGCCGTCGAGACCGGTCGGCGCGTCTACCAAAGGATGCTGACGTACACGCTGAACAAGATCGCAAAGACTTTCCAAGTGTCACTGTTCCTCGGCCTTGGGCTCCTGGTGACTGGTGCGTTCGTCACGACCCCGCGCCTCGTGCTGCTGCTCTTGTTTGCCAACGACTTCGTCACCATGTCCCTCGCCACCGATCGGGTCGGGTTCTCCTCTCGCCCTGACCGCTGGAGAGTTCCGGCGCTTGCAGCAGCCGCCCTCGGGATCGCCATACCCTGGCTGCTCTTCGCATTCGGAACGTTCCTCATCGGACGGCATGCGCTCGGTCTGAGCTTGGACGCTACCCAGACCCTGGTCTTCGTGATGTTGGTGGCGACCGGCCAAGCCACCATCTACCTCGTACGCGAACGCCGCCACCTGTGGGCTTCTCGACCGAGCACGTGGATGGTGGCAGCCACCATCGGCGACCTGGTCCTCGTGACGATCTTCGCGGCGCGCGGGATCCTCATGACGCCCGTCCCTCTCGTCGATATCGGCGTGCTGCTCGCCACCGTGCTCGCCGTGACCCTTCTCCTCGACCTCGTGAAAGCTCCGCTGCTCTCCAGGATCCGTTCCGAGGCAACTCCACTTCCGGAGGCAACTCGGTGACGGCACGGGCAGGTCGCCGCCGAACGGCGTGGCAGCGCGTGTTCGGCCTCGACCTCGTGCTGCTGCACGCTCCTTCGGTATGGGACTTCCGTGAAGAAGTCATCCTCCAAGGGCCCCTGGCCGACGTGATCCCCTCGACCGACGAGTTCGAGATGTACCCCATCGGCCTGACTTCGATCGCGGCCTACCTCGAGGACAACCACTACAACACCCGGCTGGTCAACCTGGCCTATCGGATGCTGCGCAATCCCCGTTTCAATGTGCCCGACCACCTCGCCAAACTGGACTCCCCCGTCTTCGGGATCGACCTCCACTGGTTGCCCCACGCCCACGGTGCACTGGGGATCGCCGAGGTGGTCAAGAAGGTCCACCCTGACGCCAAGGTGCTCATCGGTGGCCTGTCGGCCACCTGGTTCCACCAAGAGGTGATCGCGAATCCAGCGGTCGACTACGTACTGCGAGGAGACTCGACCGAAGAGCCCTGCCGCCAACTGCTCGCCGCTCTCAGGGACGGTACGCCGCTCGAGGCCGTGGAGAACCTGACCTGGAAGCGCCCGAGCGGTGAAGTGGTCGTGAACCCCATGAGCTTCGTGCCCGCAGACTTGGACTGGATTGACGTCCCCGCCTACGACTTCATGACCCACGCCATCTTCAAGTATCGAAGTCTGGCTGACTTCCTCCCGTATCTCCAGTGGCTTCGCTACCCCTCGACCATGCTGCTCAACTCCCGTGGCTGCACGTACGACTGTGCAATCTGCGGGGGCTCGCGCACGGGCTACCGGATCGTCGCCGGTCGAAGCGCCGCGGCGATGCGCAGCCCCGAGAAGCTCGTCGCCGATGCCAGGCGCATCGCCACGTTCTCCAAAGCACCGATCTTCATGGTCCACGATCCTCGCATCGGCGGCAAACCGCGTGCGGAGCGCTTCTTCGAGCTCTACCGGGTAGCCGGCGTGAGCAACGAGCTGGTCATCGAAGTGTTCTATCCCGCCGACCGGGACTTCTTCGGCATGGTGCAGCGCTCCACGACCTCTTGGAGCCTCCAGATCACCATCGAGTCTCCCGATCCCGAGATTCGCAGAGTCAACGGCAAGTTTCCCGTGCCCAACGACGTGGTCGAGCGGACCCTCGCCGCCGCGCTGGAAGAGGGCTGTGAGAAGCTCGACCTGTTCTTCATGGTCGGCCTGTCAGGACAAACCGTGGCGAAAGCGCTCGAGACGGTCGACTACTGCGCACACCTCGTCGAACGCTTCGGCGCCGACCCCCGTCTGCAGTTCTACGCGGCACCCCTCGGACCATTCCTCGACCCGGGCAGCCGGGCCTTCGAGCACCCCGAGCTCGGCTTCCACAAGCGATTTACCACGCTCGAAGAACATCGCCAGGCGCTCCTCGGGCCCACCTGGCGTGAGATGCTCGCCTACGAGACCGACTGGATGAGCCGCGACGAGATCGTAGACGTCACGTATCGTGTCGGGGCGGGCCTCAACGACTTGAAGCACGACGCGGGCCTGATCGACGATGCGACCCACGCCACGGTTGCCCGTCACTTTGCCATTGCGTTGGAAACCTTTCCGAAGGTCGATGCCATCGCCCGGCTCCTCGAACCCGAACGCCGCCGAGCGCTCGGTGTCCTCGCCGGAGAGGTCGAGCAGGCGAACACCGCAACCCTGGTCGGAGAGCACGAGCTCGAGTGGAAGACCGCCACGGGACTGCGCTTGAGCCGGGTACTCGCCCGGCATACCGTCGCGGCGCTGCCCCGGGAGATCGGGCATGGGCTGGCCCGCTTTCGCGGCCGCTACGACACTGCACTCGCCGCGGTCGACCGTCTTCCTGGCCCCGGCAATGTTCATCTGAAGCGCAAACCCGGCAGCCGTCCCTAAGCGACCGGGGCGGGTGGGGCGATCTGGGCGGACCTCGTGACCGAGGGCGCAATCCAGCGGGTGTGCCCCGAGACGATCGACGCGGCCATCTGTGCCGGTGCCCTCGACGTGAAGCCGACCGAGTGCCTGCGGACGCGACGACCGCGCCACCGACGCCGCCAGTTGTGTCACGAGACGAAACGCTCGGGTCTTCCCGAACATCGCTTTGCGCCCGGCCGCTGTCAACGAGCGCGCCGGGCTCGGTCACTGGGAGGGCGAACAGATCATCGGCAAGTCCAACCGCTCGTCGATGCTGTGGCTCACCGAACGGGTGACGAGGTACTCGATCCCGGTCACCATGCCAGGGCGCTACGCCAAGGACGCGATGCTCGCAGGGCTCGCAGAGGGCCTCGATCGCATCCCCTCGCACCTCCTGCGCTCGATCACCTTCGACCAGAAAAGCGAGTGAGGCCGTTGGGAGACCATCGCTTCGACCTACGGCATCGACGTCTGGTTCTGCGACCCCCACAGCCCGTGGCAACGAGGTCAGGTGGAGAACCTCAATCGCCAGTGGCGTTTGTGGTTCCCGCGGGGCACCGACGGGGTGATATCACCCGCAAGTTTCCTGCCCACCCCGCGGTCACCCGCCGTGCGGCCAGGTCCAGTTGGTGAGATCTGGGTGGTCCTCGCCGTGGGTCCGGGTCCAGGATCTCGCATCGAGACGAGCATCTGCCATGGACTGGCGTAGGGAACCGGCTCGCTGGCCCAAGCCCGGCACCCGGTCGATCACATCCATGACGAGGTGGTACCGGTCCAGATCGTTGAGCATCACCATGTCGAACGGGGTAGTGGTGGTGCCGTTCTCCTTGTAGCCGCGCACGTGGATGTTGCGGTGATTGGCTCGTCGGTAGGTGAGCCGGTGCACCAGCCACGGGTACCCATGGAACGCGAAGATCACCGGTCGATCAGTGGTGAAGATCGCGTCGAACTCAGCATCGGCCAGTCCGTGAGGGTGCTCGGACTCGGGCAGCAGGCGCATGAGATCCACCACGTTGACCACCCGGACGCTCAGTTCGGGGAGCTCCCGGCGGAGAATGTCGACTGCAGCGAGGACCTCGAGAGTGGGTACGTCGCCTGCTGCTGCGAGCACGACGTCGGGAGCGACGCCATGACGCTCGTTGCTGGCCCATTCCCAGATGCCGAGGCCACGTGCGCAGTGGGCGATGGCCTGGTCCATGGTGAGGTAGTCCAAAGCCGGCTGCTTCCCCGCCACGACGACGTTCACGTACTGACGGCTGCGTAGGCAGTGATCGGCGATCGAGAGCAGACAGTTGGTGTCAGGTGCCAGGTACGCGCGCACCACGCTGGGCTTCTTGTTGAGCACGACGTCGAGGAACCCGGGATCCTGATGGGTGTTGCCATTGTGATCCTGACGCCACACATGTGAGGTCAGCAGGTAATTGAGAGAGGAGATCGGCGCCCGCCACTCCACCTCCGCAGATGCTTCGAGCCACTTGGCATGCTGATTGAACATCGAGTCGACGATATGGATGAATGCTTCGTAGCAGGTGAACAGCCCGTGCCGACCCGAGAGCACGTACCCCTCCAAGAGCCCTTGGCAGATGTGCTCGGAGAGAACCTCGACAACTCGTCCATCCCGACTCAGGTGATCGTCCTCGGCGGTCGCACCCGCCATCCATTTCCGTCCAGTCACCTCGAACACCGCGGAAAGGCGGTTCGATGCCACTTCGTCGGGTCCGAAGAGCAAGAAGTCCCCGAGATTGGCCGCGATGACGTCGCGGATGAAGGTGCCGAGCACGGCAGTCGCTTCATGGCTCGTGGTCCCCGGGACGGCGACCTCGACTGCGTAGTCACGGAAATCGGGGAGCACCAGGTCATGGCGACGCAGACCCCCGTTGGCGACCGGGTTGTCGCTCATCCTCCGGCTCCCCGAAGGAGGCAACTCGAGCAGCTCGGGTACCGGCCGACCGGCGTGATCGAAAAGCTCTTCCGGTCGGTATGAGCGCAGCCATTGCTCGAGCGCCTGACGATGCGTCGCGTTGCCGCGAGCATCGGGAATAGGTACCTGGTGTGCCCGGAAGGATCCTTCCACCATCAACCCGTCGACCATCGGCGGACCGGTCCATCCCTTCGGGGAGCGGAGCACGATCAGAGGCCACCGGGGCAGCCCGTCGCCGTCACCCGAGCGTGCCGAGCGCTGGAGAGCAGCGATCCCCTCCAAACACTCGTCCAAGGTGGCGGCGAAACGCTGGTGAGCTGTTGCCGGGTTGGTTCCAAGACCGACCGAGACCACGTGAGGGTCGTAGCCGCAACCGCGGAGCAGCGACAGCAGATCGTCCTCGGCGATGCGGGCCAACACGGTGGGGTTGGAAATTTTGAAGCCGTTCAGATGCAAGATCGGAAGCACGGCCCCGTCTTGGGCCGGGTTCACGAACTTGTTGGCGTGCCAGCTCGTCGCGAGCGGTCCGGTCTCGGCTTCGCCGTCGCCGACAACCGCGAACACGACGAGGGACGGGTTGTCGATCACCGCCCCATAGGCATGGAGAAGGGAATAACCGAGCTCACCTCCTTCGTGGAACGAGCCAGGGGTCTGCGGGGCGCAGTGGCTCGGGACCCCACCAGGGAAGGAGAACTGGCGAAACAGACGGCCCATCCCCTCGCCGTCCCTCGTGATCGAGGGATACCGCTCGGTGTACGTCCCCTCCAGCCAGGCACACGCGTTCGGCCCCGGCCCTCCGTGACCGGGTCCCATCACATAGACCGCGTCGAGATCCCTGGCCTTGATGGCTCGGTTGGCATGCGTGTAGATGAAGTTCAGGCCGGGGGTGGTGCCGAAATGGCCCAGCAATCGTGGCTTGACGTCGTCGGGCTCGAGTGGACGCTCGAGCAAAGGGTTGTCCATCAGGTAGATCTGGCCCACCGCGAGGTAGTTGGCTGCGCGCCACCAGGCATCCATGCGCCGGAGCTCCTCGGGACTGAGCGGTCCTTCGACGTCGGTATCGAGGACGTAGGCCTCAGGCGCGACGGTCTCGCCGGACCCGACCACCACGTTGTCGGCCCCGGTGTCGGCCCCGGCCTCGGCCACGCCTTGTTCGGGCTGTTCCTCCATGACGTCCTCCTCCAATGCGCCGAAGTCTGCTTCCACCACTGCCGTGGCCTCTCCTCGGACCCGAGCCGAGGACTCCGCCACGGACGGCTCTGCCGGCAACCTGGCAGTGACCGGCTCTGTACAGCCAGCCGTTTACTGCGACTGTACGACCAACGGCGTCGCAGGCAACAGCCAGGCAGTCCGGCAGGCGGCGCTGCCATAGTCTTGGGAGGATGCAGCATGTGGTGCCATACGGGGCTCGATCGAGTTGCGCCAGCGACACCTGCCAGCCCTTCGCCGCCACCCCGGGACACTGAACAGGCACGATGCTCCGGCGTGTCTTCGTCGTCAACGCCGGTTCGAGCAGCGTCAAGCTTCGCACCGTCGAGCCTGACGGGTCCATCTGTGCGCGAGCGGATCTCGGCCCCCCCGGACCAGACCTTGCCGACCGGCTGGGGACATTCCTCGATGCCAGTCCCCCACCTCACGCGGTGGGACACCGGGTGGTGCACGGCGGTACGCGTTTCACCGGTCCTGTCGTCATCAACCGTGCCGTGCGGTATGCCCTCGACGAGCTTCGTGAGATCGCACCACTCCATAATCCTCCCGCACTCGCGGCGATCGACGCCGTTGGAAAAGCCCGGCCGGAGCTACCCGCCGTCGCGTGCTTCGACACCGCCTTTCATGGCGACCTGCCACCGGAAGCCTCCACGTATGCGCTCCCGGCCCGCTGGCGACAGGACTGGGGACTGCGCCGCTTCGGGTTTCACGGCCTCAGCTGCTCGTGGGCGGTCCGGCGGGTCCACGAGCTCACCGGTGGAGGAGCGGATCGACAGCGTCTCGTCATCTGCCACCTTGGCGCCGGTGCATCGGTCACGGCAGTCCTCGGCGGCCGTTCGGTGGACACGACGATGGGTTACACCCCGCTTGAAGGGCTCGTCATGGCCACTCGTTCGGGTGACGTCGACCCCGGCATCCTCTTGTGGGCTCTCGGTCACGGCATGAGCTCGGCCGACCTCGAACACTCTCTGGAGAACGCCAGCGGCCTGGCCGGGCTGGTCGAGAAGAGCGGCGGCGACTTCCGGCTCATTCTCCAGCGCCGCACCAACGGGGATCCCGAAGCCGCACTTGCACTCGACGTCTACCTCCATCGGCTACGGGCCAAGATCGCAGCGATGGCCGCGGCGGCCGGAGGGATCGACGTGCTCGTGTTCACCGGCGGGGTCGGCGAGCATGCCGCCCAAGTACGGTCCGATTGCTGCAACAAGCTCACGTGGCTGGACATCGCCATCGACCCGGACGCGAACAACGCGGTCGGCGATGCTGATGCCGACATCAGTACTCCCGCAGCACGGGTCCGGACCTTCGTCGTACAAAGCCGCGAAGAGCTCGTCATTGCCGAGCTCACCCGCCAGGCGCTGGGAGAATCTGACAAGCTCAGTTGAGCGCTACCGGCCGTGTAAGCCGCAGGAGCGTGTGGCACAAACCCGGCCGTGTGGGCCGGCCGCTGCCCGTGGGCCGGCCGCTGCCCGTGGGCCGGCCGCTGCCGTGACGACGTTGCCGCTGGGCCGACGCTGCACTCTCAGCCTGGTCGGGACCGGGTGGTACGACGCGGGCCAACTTTCACGTCGAAGTGGGAGACAGCGCTCGGAGGACGGTCGTGACGAACGCTTCGATCTCCGCGCTGCTGCCGCCTCTCCTGAGCGCAGCTTGGCCGACGACTCGAGCTCCCCTGGCTTCCACCCTCTCACGCATGAGGGCGAGGGTGCCCTTGGGTGCGACCGCGTAGCTGCAGAAGAGCGCGACGGGGAGCCCGGGGAGCGGGGGCAGGTCATCGAGCCATCGAGCGGTGGCGCGTGCCGGGCCCACACGAGCGACCACTGCACCCTCGACCCACGTTCCCACCACCAGGAAATCCGCCCACGCAAGGGCGTCAGGCCCGACTTTTGCCAGCGGCAACGTCTTCACTTCAGCTCCGTCACTGCGCAGCCGATCGGCCATGGTGCGGGCGGCTGCCGCCGTGCTCCCTCCGCGGCTCTCCACGCCCACCAACACACGACGTCGCGAGGTGCTTGCGTGTCCCGGCCGTCGAGGCCGGTGGTGCCCGATGGCCCGTGCGGCGACCTTGCCCTGCGCCATGGCCTCGACCACGGTTGCCGGACCGGTCAGCGCGTCACCGACGAACCACGTTCGCTCTCGACGGGGCAGCGCGGCGGCGGCCAGCGCTCTCTCGCGTGCCAATGCCAAACGCCCGACCGGGCGACCGCGAGCGGCTGGCGGTGCCGGCTCGGCCAGCAGACCGCTGGCCAACCACGTCCGATCTGGCAGCGCGGACGACGTCGTGCTCACGGGCAGACCTCTGCCACTGTCGGCAAGCTCAGGAGCGATCCGATATCCCATGGCGAACACGACGAGATCCACCGGCTCGCGCCACGTCTTGTGCTCGAGCACATGAGGCAGCTCGCCGGCGGCGTGCTGCTCGGTCGCTGCCAGGATGGCCGACACCACCTCGCCGTCACGACCTTCCAGGTGACGTACCGTTACCGAGAAGTGGACTTGGACACCTTCGGCTGCCGCTTCGTCGAGCTCATCGGAGCGAACCGGTGCGAAGCGGCGGTCCATCCAGTCCACGCAGGTGGCAGCGGCACCGAGTCGCCGGGCACTTCGGGCGACGTCCATGGCGGTATTCCCGGCGCCGAGCACCAGGACCTTGGCCGGCTGGAGCGACCCGTCGTCTCCCGGGCGGGGCGCGAGCGCGTCCATCGGGGTGCCGGTGGCCAACGCGTGTTGCGCTGCATGGAGGAACTGAGAGGCATCCCACACACCTCCGAGGTCGGCGCCGTCAAGCCGGGGGCGAAGTGGCTCCGTGGCGCCGGCCGCGACCACGACGGCGTCGTAGCGCCGTGGAAGCTCCTCGAGCTCTCGGGCATCGACTTCGTGGCCGGTGTGCAGGACGACACCGGCCGCCTGGAGGTCCCTCCAAGGGCGCTGGGCGACCGGCTCGGGCAGGGTGAAGTCCGGGATGCCCCAGCGGCACAACCCGCCCGGTTGGTCTTCGCGTTCGAACACCGTGACCGCGGCGCCGGCACCGATCAACTCGGCGGCAGCCGCCATCGCAGCGGGACCCGATCCGACCACCGCCACCTCGAGCCCAGCGGCCACCGGAGCAGTTTCTCCGGCCTCGGGAACCTCGAGAGGAGGCACCGGCGCATTGTCGGCGATGAAGCGTTCGAGCGCGCCGATGGCGACGGGCGCGTCGCCCGCGAGCGACCAGCTGCACGCGCCCTCACACTGCAGCGCCTGGTCGCAGACCCTGCTGCAGATGTCAGGCAGGACACTGGTCCGCCGCAGGACTCGGTGTGCCTCGTCCAGATCGCCCACCGCCAGCGCCCGGATGAAGCCGGGAATGTCGTTGTGTGCCGGACACCCTCGGACACAGGTGGGGTCGGGGCAGTCCAGGCAACGGCTGGCCTCAGTCAGGGCTTGGCTCCAGTCGGAGATCGCCCGACGGGTCTCGGTGCGGTCGAATTCGAGCTGTGCCGGGTGGGTCGTGACCGCAGGGGAGCGCGGCTCGACCAGCATCGGTCCATCGACGGTGACCGCGGCAAACGGACAGGTCCTCACGCACTGCCGGCAGCCCACGCACGCCCCCTCGTCGGCCACCGCAGTCCAGGTCCCGGGGTCAAGATCGAGGGCCCCGGTGGGACAACGCACGATGCACTCCTGGCAGCCCGCACAGCGGTCCATGAGGATGTGCACATGCACGGCAGGACCCGAGCCCGGAGAACCGGTGTGCCCGTTGGTGCGAGGAGGAGGAAGCGTGATGGTCATGGCAGTCTCCCTTTCACGAGGCGGCGTGCATGATGACGTACAAGTAGCCGGCCACAGCGCCACATGCGACGACGAGTGACAGCGCTGCGACCCGGACGCCGATCGCTGAGGTGGCCCGCAACTCGAGGTCTCGCCTGGAGATCTTCCACGTGGCCCACAGCGATGCGGCAAGTCCCAGAGCCACGACGACGACCTGCGCCACGACGATCTGGGCATCCCCGAGGATCTGTGCGTGGTACAAGCTCGAGTGGGTCCCGCCGCCGACGCCGAACCAGCCACCCACCGCTGGAACGATGCGCAACGCGTGCTTGAAGAACTTCGGGAGCTGGCGAGCCAGGTAATCGGCGCCCACCACCGGGATCAAACCGTAGGCAACAGGCACGAAGAACGAGCGGAACCGGCTCGTGCGGTCCACGAAAGAGCGCGACCGGGACTGGATCGCCACCGTTGCGATCCTGCCGTCGATAGTCCCGACACCCTGTGCCTCCCCGGGCACCGCGCCGGATCCGAGCGAGCCTTCGGAGGTGCCCGATTCGGAGGTGCCCGATTCGGAGGTGCCCGAGACCATCAGACGACTGCCCAACCGGGCGAGCGCCGCGGTCGCCAAGGCCACGACGATGATGATCCCCACGTAGCCGACGGGGTTGGGGTAGGGACCCAGGTGCGTCACCCGGTTCAGCCAGGCGTCGGCCGCGGCATAGCCGTTCGTGCTGTTCACCTGCTGGAAAACCACCAGCCCCCACAGGCCCATGACCGCCCAGGCCACGTCTGCCCGCCGGCGGCGCGGGGCCACCACCGACGTCAGCGGCTTCTGGGCAAACAACCCGATGTTGTCCGACGGGCAGGCCTTGTAGCACTCGCTGCACAATCCGCACGTGAGGTTCGAGTCCGCGCTGCCCGGCCACGTGTACCACGGGCAGCCGAACCCCTCTGTGCCGCCTCGCATGCAGTCCTTGGTCTGGCAGCTCAGGCACACTTCCCGATCTCGCGTGCGAAAGCCGGCCGCGGAGCCCATGGCCCCCACGCTCCCGATGAGCGCCGACAGCGGGCAGAGGTACCGACAGAACGTCCGGCGCTCGAAAACCAAGAAGACCAGCACCGCACTGGCCACGATGCCGATCACCATGTAACTGGTGTCGGCCGGCGTACCTGGCCCGGCGATGTTGAACCTCTCTTCGATCCAGGTGAGGAGCACGAAGGTTCCGACCGAGAGCAGCAGTCCGTAGCGGGCGATCGGCTCAGGCAGCTTGCGGCCCAAGCCAAGTGCTTTCTGCGTGCGTTGCCAGAACGTCCGCCGCTGCAACCACTCGGCGAAGCCCCCGAATGGGCACATGGCGCACCACCCACGGCCGACCACGACCATGAGCACGAACACCAGGCAGAACCAGATGTACCAGGTGATCGCCGTGGCGAAGTTGAACCCGGGGATGACCGTCCCGAGGACACCGAAGAAGATCACCGCCCAGAAGATGATCTGGTTCGGCATGATCATCAGGAACTGGAATTTCCGGTTTCGCAGCGCTCTGGCAACCAAGGGGTGCCGTGCCAGGTCGGCACCGGGCGCGGGATCGGTGGCCTCGAAACGCTCACCCAGACCCTCTCGGTGCGGTGGCCGAAGGTGGACGGCCACCTGGATCGGCTTCGCCAGGGCCGGGGGGAGCTCATCGGCTGGGCGCTCTTTCCCGGGAGCAACAATCGTCATTCTGGCCCTCCCAATTCCCTCGATCCGCACGACCATACGGTTAGCGACTTACTGTACGTTTATCGACATAATATGAAAAAATCCTCCGTATGTCAAGTTGAGTGCTATACTTTTTGCTATGAACATGACGTTGTCGAAGCGGGGCGACTACGTGGTGCGCTCGGCGCTCGCCCTCGCACGTGCCTACCCGAGCGGCGAGGCGCGCAAGATCCGAGAGATCGTCGCCGAGATGGGCGTGCCCCAGACGTTCGCCTCACAGATCCTCGCCGACCTCGTACGGGCCGGGCTGGCTACCTCGAAGGCGGGAAAGGACGGAGGCTACCGCCTGGCGAGACCGCCAGAGGAGATCTCGACCCTCGATGTGGTCGAGGCCGGGGAAGGGCCGTTGCGGGCGGAGCGGTGCGCCCTCGGTGAGGGGCCCTGCCGCTGGGACACGGTCTGCCCACTGCACGAGACCTGGCGATCGGCGACCACTGCACTGCGAGATGTGCTCGCAGCCACGTCGCTCGCCGAACTGGCCCGGCAAGACGTCGCAATCGAGCAAGGCACGCTGACCGCCCCGTCTGACTCGCACCGCCATGGCGGCACCAGCATCGCCGTCGATGACTTCGTCCAGGTGGAGGCGTCGGCTGCCGCGGTCGCCGCGCACCTGCGACACGGACCGGCAGTGAGCGCGGCGGTGGCCGCCGCGTACCAGCAGGCTGAAGTGCTCAGGGCAGAGCTGGCCGAGGGCGGACCCGGATGGGCGCCGGTCGACGTGGCGGTGAGCTGCTTCGTCGATCGGAGCGCCGCTGCGCCGGGGTGTGAGGCCGGCGAAGATCCCTGCGGTGCCGTCGAGCTGTCCTTCGAGGCGCGTGGCCCGGGCGACACCGACTCCCATGGCGAGCTGATGGTGCAGGTCACCGACGTCGACCCTCTGCGCAGCGAGCTCCGGGCCACGGGCCAAGTTCGGCTCCCGCCGCTCCCCCCGTCCGGCACCGACCGCTCATTGGAGCACCGCTTGGCCCAGCTCCTGGTGCGCACGATGCTCCGCCGTCTGGCCCACGACTTCGAAGACCCGCTGCCGTCGGGCGACCTTGCCCCCAGCCGGCGACGGACCGCCGCTCGCTGATCCCGACGGCCGGGTCCCGACGTCGAGATGAGCAGTCGCAGGACCGACGTCGATGTGACGTTCGACCCTGGTGCACCGATCGGCTCCTGCGTAGCGTGACAACCGAAAGGCGTGCCGTACCCGTCGCCAGCACCCGTGGAGGTCTCACAGATGGGCGCAACATGCAGTGGGGAAGCGCAATGGGGGCATCGGCGACCGGGTGACGGATCCTGACGGATCGCCGTGCACAACCGACCCAAACCACACTTCGGCGCTCCTCGCTCCGAGCGACCGGCTGATCCGGGCAGCGATGACCGAGCCCAATCAGGCACCTTGCCCGTGTCTCGTTCGAAAGACCGGAAGTGGGCCGTCCTGCTCATCTTGTGCATCAGCCTGCTGGTGGTCAGCCTGGACGACACGGTCCTCAACGTGGCGCTCCCCGACATCGTCCGCTCCCTCCACGCTTCATCGAGTGACCTGCAATGGGTGGTCGACACGTACGCCGTGGTGTTTGCCGGGTTGCTCCTCGTGTTCGGCAGCCTCGGTGATCGACTGGGTCGCAAGTGGGTACTGCTGGGGGGCCTGGCGGTGTTCGGTTCCAGCTCGGCGGCTTCTGCGTTCGCCACGGCACCCGAAGGCCTGATTGCCGCCCGCGCGGTCATGGGCATCGGCGCGGCGGCCATCATGCCGTCAACCCTTTCAATCCTCACCAACGTCTTCGTCGTGCCGGACGAGCGGTCTCGAGCGATCGGCATCTGGTCGGGCACGACCGGGCTCGGTGTGGCGGTCGGGCCGGTGGTCGGGGGATGGCTGCTCTCCCGCTTCTGGTGGGGCTCGGTCTTCTTGGTGAACGTCCCAATCTGCCTGCTTGCTGTCGCCGCGGTCACTGCGCTCGTACCCAACTCCCGTGACAAGTCGGCCAAGCGACCAGACGCGCTTGGCGCAGGCCTGTCGACGGGAGGCATCGCCCTGCTCTTGTGGGGGATCATCGAAGCACCGACACAGGGCTGGTCATCGCTCAGGGTCATCGCCACGACGTGTGCGGGGATCATCGGGTTGGCCGGATTTGTCTTGTGGGAACGGCACTCGGACCACCCCATGCTCGAGCTGAGCCTCTTTCGCTCGCGTCGCTTCGCAGGCGCAGTCAGCGCCATGGCCCTCGTGATCTTCGGACTGATGGGCGGGTTGTTCCTCTTCACCCAGTACCTGCAGTTCGCGCTCGGTTTCAGCGCCCTCGAGACGGGTGTGCGCATCGCACCGATCGCCCTCGTCCTGATGGCGGTCGCGCCATTGTCCAGCGTGCTCGATCGACGGATCGGCACGAAACCAGTAGTCGCAACCGGGATGGCGCTCGTTGCCGTGGCGTTCGCCCTCCTGACCTCCACTTCGACCGCGAGCAGCTACTGGCAGTCCTTCCCTGCGTTCCTCTTGATGGGAATAGGCGTCGGGCTGGCCTTCGCTCCATGTACCGAGGCGGTGATGGGCTCGGTCGCGCTCGACAAAGCGGGCGTCGGCTCGGCGACCAACAGTGCATCGCTGCAGATCGGCGGCGCGACCGGGGTCGCAGTGCTCGGTAGCCTTCTCAATGCCCGCTACAAAGCGAGGATGTCGCGCACCCTCGCGCCCTACCATCTCACTCATTCGGTCACTGCGCTGATCGAGAGCTCTCTTGGTGGCGCGCTCGCCGTGGCGGAACGTGCTCCGGCCCATCTGGGGGCACTCCTCTCCTCGGCCGCCCGCGGAGCATTCGTGAGCGGCATGGACCTCGCAGTTGTGGCCGCGACCGGAGTTGTCGGTGCAGCCGTCTTCCTCGTCGTCGCAGCGCTGCCCAACCGTCCGAAGCTCCCCGACGACAAGGGCAGCCTCCTGGCCGCCGGGCGCGAGCAGAGTGGCACCGCAGCCGATCACGAAAGCGCTCGCCGAAGCTGAGCCGGTTCAGAAGAGAGGTGAAGCGGCTGCTCCTCGCGCGACCGCATCGCCATTGCGAAGAAGCGCCCGTCCTGCCGCTCGGGCCGGATGCGGGCGCCTCCTCTCGGTTGTCACCCCAGAACTGACGATTCGAGGGTACGACACCTGCGAGCCTTCCGGGCCCGGTGCCGCTGCAGCGCCCTCATCGAACGAGGACCGCCTGCCGGTCAACGGTGCCACCGCACCCTCCAGCCGTCAGCTCCGGTGCGGAGTCCCTACTCGGGTGACCCTGGTCATTGGACCTCGCCACCTCCTTTCAGATCCACTCGGTGATCCACTTCGTACAACACCCCGAACGCCCCGGCTATGCCCCGACGCCGCGTGGACGTCATCGGCGGCCAAAAGCCGAGAGTCGGTCGCCACTCCCGACACGGCCGGAGGGCTTCGCTCATGCCACGCACGCAGCGCATGCTGCAGTCACCACGGGCCCTGCACGTTGGAATTGGGGCTCCTCGCTAAATCGTGTGGATTTGGGGTAGCGGCAGCTTCCCGGCGATGAGGTAGATGATGGTGATCATCTTCTGCTTGGAGCGATAGCCGCGGGCACGTCGCTTGGCTGCCTGGACGAGGGAG
>JAJYWG010000039.1 GCA_021791615.1 Actinomycetes bacterium | reverse complement strand
TAGCCGCCCGCGCCGGGGACGGCCGCCATGCCGACGACGGGCTTGTTGAGCGGGTGACCGCCCATCGACCCGTAGAACTGGGCATCGCCGAAGGAGAAGATCCCCCCGTCAGAGGCCACCTCCCAGTAGCCGCCCCCGCCGGGGACGGCCGCCATGCCGACGACCGGCTTGTTGAGTGGGTGACCGCCCATCGAGCCGTAGAACTGGGCATCGCCGAAGGAGAAGACGCCGCCGTCACTGGCCACCTCGTGGTAGCCGGCACCCGAGGTCGTCGGAGCGAGCGCGAGTACGGGTGCGTCGGACGTCCCGCCCGTGATGATGGAGCGCACCGTAGCCATGTGGAGCTCGCGGGCGCCGGAGCAGGGGGCGCCATAGGAGGCGCAGCTGACGTTCCAGGCAGCGAACACCATCCACAGCGCCCCCGACGGATCGGTGAACGTCGACCCGCCGCCCGGCCCGAAGTAGGTGGTGGTACTGGAGAGGAGTGGGCCCTCGGTCGGCTGCGAGCAGGGCCCGGTCACGCCGGCGCAGATGGCGTAGGACTCTGCGTACCCAGCGGAGCTCCATGCTCCCCCGGAGAAGAAGAGCACGTAGATGCCGTGGATCACCACCATGTCGGGGTTCTCGACCGTCGTCTCCCAGGGGTGGGCCACTTCGTTCTGGGTGAGGAGCAGGCTCGGTGCGGCGGCGAGGCCCAAGCCGTTCGCGGCGAGGGGCGCCGACCACAACTGTGCGCTGGTGTCGACCGTTCCGTTGTTGGACTTCCACTGCAGCCAGGCCGCGCCGGTCGCCGGGTCGACGAAGGGGCTTGGATCGACGGAGCCGCCGAGTGGCACTTGGCACTCGAAGGGTCCTGATGAGGTGTCGGTGAAGGGCCCGGTCGGGTTCGTCGCAGTCGCTACGGAGAGACAGGTCTGTCCGAGGGCGGGATCATAGGCGTCGTAGTAGAGGAACCAGGTGCTTCCCAGCTCGATGACGCCAGGCGACGTCTGGGTGCCGGTCTGCTCCCATGGCGGCGGGTCGGGCAGCGCCGACGACCCGTAGGGAGCCCCGGTGATGGTTCGCCAGCCGGACGCTGGTGAGCCGGACGTGTCGATGAGCACGCCGATGTAGTTCCCCCAGGTCGTACCCGTCGTGTAGGCGTAGTAGGTCGACCCCACACGCACCACGTCGGGATCGGGGGCGTCGGCGGGGAAGGCCGTGCCGGCAAGCGGTTGGACGACAGGTTGGAGCGAGACCGACACTGCCGGGTGGGGCGCGTCGGCGGACACCGCTCCCGCCGGTTGGGCCGCCGCGACAGCGAGCAGCAGGGTGAGCGCGGATCCGATGGCCGTGAGCACCAGTCGGTGGTGCACGGTCGCGTTCCGCCGCGGATTCCGGATCACATGCATGGCCGGGAAAGGTAGCGCAGCGCCTTCGCACAGGTGGCGACCCGTGCCAGGACGGGCCGCGCCTCGGTTGCTCATCGGCAGCTCCATGGAGAGGGCGTAGCCCGCCTGGAGCCCTCCACGGCGGTCCCTCGCCATGCGGAGGTCCTACGTGAGGCAATGAACGGGGCTACGCGGAGGTTTTAGATGAGTCAACGCGGGCTGGTGTCGGTGCCTGGACGGCGGCGGCTAGCATGACGGCCGCCTAAGCTGGCCACGCGGGCGTTGTCCGTGCTGGCCAGAGCCCGGGCGCTTAGCTCAGTTGGTTAGAGCGCAGCCTTCACACGGCTGAGGTCGTGGGTTCGAGTCCCGCAGCGCCCACCAGATCGCCGTATTCGAACTCGCTCGTAGAAAAGAGCAGGTCGAACGGCGGGTGGTACCCCACGTCGGCGATCTTGCCGTCGCGCACGTCGATGCGAGAGAAGACAGCTTGGTTGAACCGGCGACGGGTAGGCGCGGAGGCTCGGGCGTAGGCCTTGGCGCAGTTGGTGGCGAAGCGCATGGCGGTCCCCAAGATCTCCTGCCACTCGGCCAGGTGGGCGTCGACGGCGGCGAGGCGTTCTTCGGCCGAGCGGACGTCGGTGGCGATACGAGCCTGCTCGGCTTTGAGGGTGGTGACGTCGATGGCGGCGGCGTAGTACGCGTCGAGGAGCTTGCGCCGTTCGGTCTCGGCCTTGGCGAGCTTGCGGGTGAGGAACTCGCGCTCTGCGGCGTTGCGATGCCGGCGGGCGGTGATCTCGGCTTCGAGCTCCTCGCGTAACCGCTTCAGCCAGGACTTGGGGAGCTGGATGTGCTCGTAGAGCTGTTCGACTTGGGCTTCGAGGTCACCGGCGGGGATGTAGGGCTCTTGGCAGCCGGTGGGGTTGCGGTTCTTTTGCCCGAGGCAGTACAGGTACTCGTAGCGGCCCTTGGCGAGCTGGAAGGAGAGTCCCCTCCCGCACACCCCGCAGAAGAGCGTGCCCTTCAGGTAGTGGTTGTGGCGGCGCTCCCTCGTCCCCCGGGCGGCTCGGGCGGCGAGGAGGTCCTGGACCTTGTTGAACGTGGCGGTGTCGATGAGCGGCTGGTGGAGGCCGGGGTACTCGACGCCCTCCCAGGTGACGATCCCGGTGTACGCCTTGTTGGACAAGATGTTGGCGAGGGCGGACACCCCGATGGGTCCGACCGGCCGGTCCCGTCGGCCCCGGTTGGTGAGCCCCCGGTGGGCCAGCTCGGCGACGAGGCGTTCGAGGGTCCACTCGCCGGTCGAGTACAGCTCGAATGCAGCGGTGACGTGTGGGGCGCGTTCGGGGTCGACGACGATGTGGGCGACCTGGCGGCTGCTCATCGTCTCGCGGACGTTTCGGTAGCCGAGCGGGGCGGCGTGGGGCCAGCCGCCCATCTTGGCCTTCTGGGACATGCCTTTCTTGATCTCGCTGGCGAGGTTGGCCGAGTAGAACTCGGCCATGAGGGCGTGAATGCCCTCGACGAGGCGGCCTGACGCGGTCTCCTCCAGGTTCTCGGTGACCGACACGAGCGTCACGCTCCGACGGCGCAGCAGGGCGCGGATGGCGACGTGGTCTTCCATGTTGCGGGCGAGGCGGTCGATCTTGTGGACCACGACGGCGTCGACGTCTGCGTCCTCGGCGATGCGGGCGAGCATCTCTTTCAGTTGTGGCCGGTCGGCCGAGCGGGCGGACTCGCCCCGATCCGCGTACTCGTCGACGAGGTCCCAGCCCTTGTCGCGGATGTGGCGGACGCAGGCTTCGCGTTGGGCGGGGATGGAGAAGCCCTCCTCGCCTTCGCCGTGCTCGGCCTGCTCGCGGGTCGAGACTCTCAGGTAGATCACGCAGCGCACGATCGCCCTCCCTTCTGCTTGCCGGCCACCGTGTTTCGGGGTGCGGGTCGATCAGACCTCGGCGGGGCGCCCACCGCAAGCCGCTCGGCGTGGACCTCCTCGGCGAGGGCCAGCAGCACCCGGGCCAGGGAGCGGAGAACTTCGGATTCGGGCGCCCTGGGTGCCCGTGGGCGCCGACAGCACGGCTGGGCGCTATCTGTCCCACGCTCGGCGGCAGGGCGGCGCTCGTCGCCACGTGGGCGCCGCTCGGGGCCAACCGGCGACCGGCGGGCCGGGCTCAGGAACGCCTCCCCGATACTGCGGTCCGCGCGGCGAGGTCGATGAGGTGGCGGCGGCTGCCGGTCGAGCCGACCGGCAGCCACACCGCTCCTCCCGGTCCGGCGCCCTTCCCGGCGCCCAGCCCGCCCGCTCCGGTGGCGACCGCCACCTCGGGGTGGTCGAGGACCCGACGGGCCTCGGCCTCTCGGCGCGGTGAGGGGAACCAGAAGCACACCCAGGGCGACCAGCCCGTCGCGTGGACCAGTTCGGCGTAGCCGGTGAGCTTGCCCGCCAGGCGGGTGAGGGTCTCGGTGCCCCGGTCGTACTCGACGAAGCACTCGACCGCCCGCTGGCCGTGGCGGAGGGTGCCGAACCCGTCGGGACGGACGACCTCGCCCCACTCGGCGGCGCAGCGCCGCTCGGACCACCACTCGGCCAGCTCGGCGTCCTCGACGGTCCTCGCCCAGCGGGCGAGGGAGCAGAACAGGCCGTTGACCCCGAGGAGGTGGGCGAGGCGCTGGCTGTCGGAAAGCGCCAGCGCCCGGGTGTGGTGCTGCCCAGGTCGGGGGACTTCGATGCCCCGATCAGCGACCGCGATCTCGACGCCGAGGCTGTCGAGCACATAGTGGTAGGGGTCGGAGCCGACGGGGCGGAACGGCCGGAACCGGTCGAGGACCCGTAGCTGGTACAGCGCTGTGAGACGGTGGCGGGCGGTGGTCAGATGGTCGAAGCACAGGTCGGTCACCTGCTCGGTGGTGAGCACCTTGTGGTCGAAGAGGACCTGGCAGAGGAGGCGGTCCCGGGGCGTCAGCCGGTGAGCAACCGAGCCCACGAGGTCGTGGTCGGCCCGGGGCCGCACGGGCAGCGGCCGACGGCCGGCGGGCCGGACCGATGGGGTAGCGGAGCTCACAGATCACTCCAGGAGTCGGGCTCACCGCCTGCCGGGGTGGGGTAGCGGTCACGCTGGCGTTCCGCCCACGGGGACCCCGGCAGCTCTGGGCGTCCGGGGGACCTGCCGACCGACCTGCCGACCGACCTGCCGACCGGAACGTCACCGTCGCCACGGTGCCGGGCGCC
>JAJYWG010000537.1 GCA_021791615.1 Actinomycetes bacterium | reverse complement strand
CCCTTCGTACTGAAAACGGTACGGAGGGGGCTTCGCTGTGTCCGGCTGGTGGACTATGATCCGCAGCGGAGGTGGAAGATGCTCTCGTGGAAGGGTCTGGTCGTGGCCGCTCTGTTTTCGGCCACTGTGACCGTGCTATGGTTTGGCGACTTCACCGCCTTCGTCGCGACCCCCATCTTTGTGTCCTTCGTGGTCGGAGCGTTCTGCCAGGCCGTGAAGGATACCGAAAACCGGATGAACCAGATGGCGATCATCGGCCAGGTCCGCCGCGACCGGCGGGGGAGGTTCCGCTCGGCCGCGGAGCAGGATTGACCTATTGTTCAATCCTGACGAATGACTGTCCACCATTCTTGACATGACACGTGCCGCGGTCACATGAACAACTGCGTCGCCCCTCGATCTTGAGGGTCATCGCAGTCATGCTGGTGACAACATACGGTACATCAACCCGCATAGTCGCCCAGCTCGTCCGCGTCGTTGCTCAGCTCACGCAGGGCGGCGCGGCGGTCGGACAGCAACCGCCGCTCCTTCTCGTAAGCCCAGTCCTCCACTGGTCCCAAGAGCCACCCGCCGTAGTTGCCGTTCGAGGCGTTCCGGTACTCGACAACGATCTCGCCTTTGCCAGTTTGAAAGGCCGTCTGGTAGACGCGGATCGTCTCGCCGTCGTCATCGAACTCGCCCATCTCGACCTCCTTGCAGGAGATCACCTCGGCCCCGGCGATGTCTGGCGGCACGGTCAGGTGCTCGATCCAGGAACCTGAGCAGCAGTCCCCCATGGCCATGTAGGTCAGTGTCCGACCATCGACCAGGCCGAACACGAGGGAGTCCTTGTCCTCGGTCGTCCCAACGCTGGCGATCTTCTCTCCCGCCAGGGCGAGGAACTTGTTACTCGGGATCAGGGTCTCGATCATCCTCCCAAGACCTTGGTAACCGATCGGCCTCAGTTCTTCGCTCATCGATCAGCCTCCATGTTATCGGTGAAGTGCCACGCTCTCCGGCGACGGCCACCGGTGACGTGGTCGGGATGTGCCCTCGTCCGTCGGCCCGGGCAGCCCGGCTCACACTCGGAGAGGTAGACGACCTCGATGCCGACCAGCGTGACCGGCCACTCGGCGGCGTACCTGACGGCAGCCTCCGCCTCATCAGGGTCTGGGCAATGGTCCACGCGCACCCACCAATCGCCGTCCTCGTTGCCGTAGGTGGGCGGGGTCATCGATCAGTCTCCCGCTGGACTGTGACATCGACGATGGTCCAGGCTCCGTACCAGTCCATTGCGTCCAGCAGCGGCTTGATCCGCTCAGCAATAGCGCGGTCGCCACGAACGTGGATGCCGCATCCGTCGCACCCGCTGCAAACGCGCCAGCAGTGCAACCGGATATGTGCCCCATCGAGATCGAACTCGGCGCATGGGCACGAGCCGTTGTAGTCAGGGTCGAGACGAAGAACGTCATATCCAGTCTCGGCTGGGGCCAGATCGGCGCGCTGTTCGGGGGTCATCGGTCAGCCTCCGGGGCGAGGGCTGCGATCTCGTAGCCGTCCTCTCGAAGCGCTTCGAGCAGCGCCCGCACGGCGGCATCGACCTGCTGCTCGAAGCCCATGCCGCCCCTCATGGCCTCGATGGCCTCGAGGAGCGCCGCCCCGATCGCAACATGTCGTCGGATCGCATCGCGATCAGCAAGCGGTATGACGTCGGTGTTCATCGGTCTCCCTCCTCGATGCGCTGGCCTTCGAGCGCGCCGCGCGGGTAGCCAGGGTAGTGGTGGCACCAACACCGACCGTGGTCGCCGATGGCCTCGCGCAGCCGCCCGATCTCCTCCTCCGCGGCCGCCAGCCGGGCGTCCGTGGCCTCAAGCTGCTCGCGCAGGCGGGCGGCCTCGGTCTCGGCCATGACCAGCGCATCGAGCAGCGCACGGCGATCGCGGACCGCCTGCATGCACTCCGGACTGTCCTCGTCACCGTGGACAGCGGATCGGTCTCGGCGCTCGATCTCGGCGCGCTGTTCGGGGGTCATCGGTCAGCCTCCGGGGCGAGTGCGGCGAGCAGGTCGGGGTCATGGTCGCATCCCGGCGCGTGCCGGTTGCCGCGCGGGTAGCCTGGGGTGTAGTGGCAGGTGCACTGGCCGTGGTCTCCGACTGCCTCACGCAGCCGGGCGATGGTGGCCTCGGCTTCGGCCAGCCGCTCCTCGGCAGCATCTAGCTGCCCACGAAGGCAGAAGGGACCGATGGCCCAGACCCACCCCTCGTCCCGCCACTCAAGGCCAGATAGCCCCACAGACCGTTCATGATCGTCCTCGATGTCAACGAAACGTCCTGCCACTGGTCCGGGAGGGCCGTCCAGCACGATCCAGAGGCCCGGCTTGCGCTGATCCTCACTCATCGCTGCTGAGCACTGTGCGCAGGACCAGCCCGGTCCGTAGGCGACGCCGTGGATGCAGCAGCCGCCGGTGGCAGTCATCGTCCGACCGCCTCTCGCGCTATGCGCCAGCCAGCCCGGAAGCCGGCAGCCCACTCTCCGTCGGGATCGCTCAGCGACTCCTCGCTCAGCCGCACATCGTCGATGTTGGCCTCGACCGCGCGACGGATGCGCATCTCGGCCCGGTCCAGGCGGTCCTCCCAGCCGAGGCTGATGTCGTTCTGGCTGGCCTCGATCGCCTCACGCAGTCTGGTCATCGTCAGGACTCCTCCTCGTCAGCGGCGTCCCGTAGGGCGTCGATGGCATCCCAGGCGGCGAGGCGGGCGGCTTCGGCGTCGGTGAAGGTGGTCATGTCAGTGCTCCTCCGGGCGCCGACCACGCGCTTTTGCCAGGCGCTTCTTGGCGCCACGGCTCATGCCCGGCCGCGAGCGAAGCTCCTGGAGTCGGGCCATCCGGTCCGACTCCCGCTCGGCGGCCAATATCGCTGCCTCAGCCGCCGTGATCATGACGAGCGGCTCTCCTCGATCTTGCGCCGCCCGGATGGACCCCGGGTCTCGGTAGATATGTCCCGTGTCGGTGTTCACTCGCTCAGCCTCCTTGCGCCCCGGAGGGCCTCGATGGCCCGGAGGCGGGCGGCTTCGGCGTCGGCGTAGGTGGTCATCTGTTGTCTCCTCCGTCATCGCCGAGCAGAGCGTCGGCGAGTGCCTTAGTGAAGTGCATCTCGAAGCCCATCTCGGCCGCCTGCTCGTCGTAGGCCCGGCAGAGCTCCGGATCGTCGCCGTGCAGCTCGCAGAACCACTCCTCGTCATCGTCCTCGAAACCCGAGTCGCGGTCGCCCCACGTCGCTGCCGCGAGCGGGTCGCGGTCGCTCCCGAATACCGACTTGGTCATCGTGTCACCTCTGCTAGCAGCTTCATGGGATGGGCCGCAGTGCGCGCTCGACGAGCGCCATCGCACGGCCCGACTCGATCATCTTCCCGGTCACGCGCAGGACGCGCCAGCCGGCCAGCACGGCCTCGGCGTACTTCTCTGCGTCCGCCTCGAACCCTGCCCCCGTCGTGTGGCGGCCCCCCGACCACGTGCCGCCCTCGACCTCGACCGCCAGCCGAGGATCGGGCCAGGCGAGGTCGAACCGCCAGCGCCGGGTTGGGTGGAAGCGGTACTCGCGCTCGGGCTCGGGAAGGCCGATGGCCATCAGTTGGCCGAGCAGAACGCGCTCAAGGTCGGAACCGCTGCCGGTTGGCATCCTGGTCATCGGTCCTCCCCCGGCAAGTGCCAGCCGACACGCTCACGCCGGCGTACTCTCGCCAGTGCCGTTGGGGACAGCACGCCAAAATCGCGGTAGTACGCGTTCAGGCCGCGCCCGTCCCCGGGCGGGTGTGGGTCGTCGGGCAGGTAGCCGAGCGCGCGAGCGTCCGCCGCCAGGAACTCCTCGGCGGTCATCTCGGCCTGGTTGGTGGGTGCATCGCTCACAGCAGCGACTCCAGAAAGCCGAGCCTGGACTGGAGGAACGCCACCTTGGCCTCCACCCCACCGGTAAGCACGATCTGGACACTGACGAACAGGGCGCGGCAATCCAGGCAGCGGTGGCGGCGCACGATCGCATCCTGCCGCACCCGCGGCGAGCGGTAGCGCCGGTGGTTCGTCGAGCCACACGATGGGCACTTCATCGCACCGCCCCAGCCACGAGCGTGAGGACGATCCCGACGATCATGCCGAGCGTGTACGCCACAGTGACCGCGTTCGAGCGCACCACTGCCGCAGCGCGCTGGCCCTTCGTCGGCTCCGGATACCGAGAACCGGGATTGATCGGCATTACCCTGCCCTCCGCAACCGCGCCAGCGCGATCTCGTAGCGTGCCCGCGCCTCCGCGAGGGCGAGGGCGTAGCTGCCATCCGCGAGACGCGCGGCCTCGTAGCTCGACTTGCCGATCTGCATCAGGCGCGCGTACTCCATGTGTGCCTCCTCTTCCGTGAGGCCAACCTTCTGTGCCGCGTCGAGCAGATCGCTTTCCAACTGCGTGATCTCATCGTCTGTGTAGTGCTGCTTCACACCAGTAGCTCCCTCGCCCGTTTGATCGTCCGGTCCAGCCAGCGCTCGGCGGCCACCGGGTTCATCTCCTGGTACTTCTCTCCGATCCGGTTCGTGCGGATGATCGAGCGCACCTCGTCCTCGGTCCGCCCACGGCGC
>JAJYWG010000442.1 GCA_021791615.1 Actinomycetes bacterium | reverse complement strand
GCGCCCGCTACTCGGTGCCGACGAGGTTCATCGGGCGGGCCGTCGAGGTCCAAGTAGCGGGCAACGAGGTGAGGCTGTCCCACTTCGGCGAGCTCGTTGCTGCCCATGCACTGGTCGGCCCCGGCCAGGCTTCGGTGAAAGACGAGCACTACGGAGGGGCGCGCCGGGCGCCCGAGCGGCGCCCCCGGCCCCGTAGCGCTGCTGAAAAGGCCATATGTGCCCTTGGAGAAGTGGGCGAAAGCTTCATCAAGGCGGCCGCCGGTGCCGGGGCCACCAAGCTCGCCTCGGAGCTGGCCGACATCGCCGCCTTGGAGGCCGCCCACGGCAAAGAGGCGTTGGTGGCGGCCCTGGCCCGGGCGACCGAGTTCAGCCGGTTCCGCCTCGCCGACGTGCGTTCCATCCTGGCGGCCGGGCCTGGTGCGCCCCGCCCCTCCGCCCCCGGCGAGGCCTTGGTCCTGGAGCTGCCCAGGGTGGCACGGCGCCCACTGTCCGACTACGCCCGAGGCGGCGAGGCCTCATGAGCACCGCCGCCCCTGCTCTGCCGGCCGACTTGGAGGCCGGGCTGCGCCGCCTCAAGCTCGCCACCTTCCGCCGCCGTGCCCCCGAACTGCTGGCCGACGCCAAAGTGCAGCGCTGGGCACCAGAAGAACTGCTGCGGGCGCTGGTCGAAGCCGAGGTCGCCGCCCGGGACGCCTCCATGGCGGCGGCACGGCTGAAAGTAGCGGGCTTCCCGGTGCGCAAGTCCTTCGAGCACTTCGACCCTTCCGCCTCCAGCATCCCCCGGCCCAGCCTCGACTACCTGGCCAGCTTGGAGTGGGTGCGGGCCAAGGAGTGGCCGTGCCTGGTCGGCCCGCCCGGCACCGGCAAGTCCCACGTGCTGGTCGCCGCCGGCCACGCGGCGGTGGAGGCGGGCTACAAGGTCCGCTACTTCGGCGCCGCCCAGCTCGTGGAGACGCTCTACCGGGGCCTGGCCGACAACTCCGTGGGCAAGGTGGTCGAGTCGGTCCTCAGAGCCGATGTCGTGCTGGTCGACGAGGTCGGCTTCGCGCCGCTCGACGATACCGGCGCCCAACTGCTGTTCCGTTTCGTCGCCGCTGCCTACGAGCGCCGCTCTGTCGGCATAGCAAGCCATTGGCCCTTCGAGGACTGGGGCCGCTTCCTGCCGAACGAGACCACCGCCGTCTCGCTGCTCGACCGCTTGTTGCACCACGCCATCGTCATCGCCACCGACGGGCCCTCGTACCGGATGAAAGAGGCCCGCAAGAGAGGAGGCAGCCCGCTCGACAAGGCCTGAGCAACCTACCCGGGGGGTGGGGCGTTTAGTTGGCCACCAGTGGGGCGTTCAACTTGGCCATTGACAACGCGGTCACGGTTCGGTTCGGTGATGCGGCGCACGCTGGCGGTCTGGCCGGGGAACTCCGAGAGGGTGCCGTACCCCACGTCCTGGCCCGTCTCCGGCGCCTGGAGAATCTTGTCGCCGCCCAGGTAGATGACGACATGGTGGGGCACGCTGGCGCCGGGATAGGTGTAGAAGATGATGTCGCCGGGTTGCTTGTCGGCCCAGGAGACGGGTTGGGTTTCGTTGATCTGATCCCCGGTGTAGTGCAACAGCCTCACCTTCCCGCCCGAGGCTTGGTAGGCGGCGTACATCACCAGACCGGAGCAGTCGAAGCCGGGACCTCGGCCGTCCGAGCCGATACCGGAGGGGCCGGTGTAGGTGCCGCCGCCCCACACATACGGCAGGCCGATCTCCTTTTCCGCGGCGGCGATGAACGCTCCTGCGAACCCCGGCGGCAGGTTCCCCGTCGTGGTCCCGGTCGAGCACGAGGCGCCGGTGAGGGTTACGCCAGTCAGGGTGCCGGCGATCTTCTCCGCGACCGGCTCGTAGTTGGCGTAGCGGTCGGGGTACTGGGAGACCTCGACGGCTTGGGCGGCGGCGACGAGGGAGAGGCTCTGCCAGTTGGGGATGTCCAAGAGACCGGCGGGTGAGCCGTGGTTGGGGCCGTCCGACCCGCCGTAGAAGGCGCGGGTGGACCACACCGGGTCCATTAGCTCCGCCACCGTCCCCCACCCGTCCGGGGGTTGCATCTGAAACAGGCCGAGCGAGTCGTGGTCGGAGCCGTCGCCGTCGTTGGGGTAGCTGGCGGAGTTCGGGTAGGCGGTCGTGTTGGCGAGCACCCGCAGGGTGGACTCGGTGAGCGCCGCCATCAACGCCACGAGCTGTCCGTTCTCGTCGATGTTCTCGCTGTTGCCGACCGCGATGATCGTCGCCGCCCGCACAAGCTGCGTGTGGTCCAACGTGACGGTCTGCCCGTCCGCGGTCGTCGCGGTCAGGCTTTGCGGCACGCTGCCGGAGACTGCCAGTGACGGCCCCGACAACCCGCCCGTGTCCCCGCTCGTCGAGCAGGCGGTGGCGGTGGTGATCGCCGGGTCGAACAGCGCGGCGAGGGTCACCAGGGCGATGCCGGGGCCGAGGAACACGATCGCCACGACCAGGCCGATCAGGACCTTGCGGACCATCACCAGCCCGTCCCGTTAGCCGAGGGGATCGTTGAGCTGCGACAGCCGCAGGGTGTGGCAGTCGGGCCAGGACGGGCTGCACGCCTCAAAGACGGTGAAGCTCACCGGGTCGCTGGTGGAGGCGGGTTGGCCGTACCAGACGCCGGTGCGGTGCCGGACGCCGGTGATCGTGATCGCCGTCGTCCCCGGCCGGAGCTGGCCGTGTGCCTCGGCCAGCGCTTGGGGCCACAGCGATGGCACGACCGCGCTGGTGATCGTCAGGTGCTGGACGACCTGCATCGTTGCCAGTTCGGTCCACTGGGTATCGGTGGGCTCGTAGCTGGCGACATCCCCGATCAGTCCGGGTAGCTCGTCCCCGGAGGGGTCGGCGTCGGCCAGCACCGGGGAGGTGTAGTCAGACGGCGCATACCCGGTGGTCGTGGACCAGTCGAACAGCGCTTCGGCGACCGCCTTGGCGTAGACGACCGGGTTGTCGGTCTTGGGCAGCACCGCTGGCGCCGGCCCGCTTGCCGGGCTGCTGGTCCGGCCCGAGCTGCCCGAGCCTGCCGTGCCGGTCCCTGCCGAGGCGTGCCGCCCCGCCGCGGTGTGGCCCGGGCCGCGGATGAGGCCGTAGACGCCGACGCCGACCGTCGCCAGCACGACGACACCGACGAGGGCAAGGACGACGATCAGGCGACGACGCGAAACAGGCACGAGCAACTCCCAGGTCACGAAAGGGGTGGGTGCCGGTCAGGTACGCTGCTCCTCCTGGCCCGCCCGGCCGCGGCGGGCCAGGGTTAGGAGCAGGCGGCGTGCGGCGGCTGGTCTGGGTGCTGGCGGTCCGGGCCGCGCCCGGTGCTGTCGCGGGCGGCGGCGATGGCGTCGACGAACGCCGCGCTGGCCTCCTGGCAGGCGCACAACTGCTGCCACCGCTCCCCGGACAGGCCGGCAGCGATCTCGGCCGGGTCGTAGTGCAGCCACCAGCCGTCCATCTCCTCCATCGTCGCCAGGAACGCTCGCAGCCCGTAGTGCTTGACCGCCACCAGCCGCGGACGTCCCTGATCGCCGCTCCCATCGTCAGGGTGCTGGCCGTCGGGGTGCTGTCCGGTGGCGCGGGCGATGGCCGCTTGGGCGGCCCTGACCAGCTCGGCCGGCGGCTGGGTCTCATCGAGGGTGTCCAGCTCTCCCTTAGCCCGCTGGCGGACCGGGGCGGGCTGGTCCGCGTCGCCGGCGAGGCGGGTGAGCGCGTCGGTCTGGGAGGCGGCCCGGACGGTCAGGTAGTGGCCGTCGATGGTGCTGTCGGCGTCCATGCCGGCCAGCTCCCGCCGGGCGATCTCCCGCACCCGCTCCGAGGCGAGCGGGTCGTCGGCGAGGCGTTGGACCTCGGTGACGTGATCCAACGATCGCGACGAGTCCCGGCCGGTGATCGCCCTGGCCGCCTGCTGGCGCGCCTTGCCAACCGCACCATCCCCGCCGTCTGGGAGCGGGGTTGACGGTGGTGGCAAATTGCCACCACCGTCGCTTCCTCCCCGATGGCGTGGGTTGCGCTCGGCGCTGAACTGGGTGGCGGCCTGTCGGCGGGCGGCGTCCTCGGCGTAGACCTGCTTCAGCTCCGCGTACAGGCTGGCGGCCTCGGTCGGGGTCAGCGGCTTGCGGGCGGTGTTCTCGTGCTGCTCGGCCAGCAGCTCCGCCAGCCGCGACGACACGGCCGAGGTGACCCACACCTTCACCCGCTCCCAGCCGAGCTCCTTGACCGCGGCGAGGCGGCGGGCGCCGCAGACCAGCACGCCGGTCGGGGTGATCGTGATCGGTTGCAGCAGCCCGAGCTGGCGGATCGAGGCGCACAGCTCATCCAGGTCGCCGAGGTCGTGGCGGACCCGGTAGCCGACCCGGATCGACTCGACCGTACGGTCGAGCTCGACCCCCCCGCTACTCACCGACCCCACCCTCCGCTGCGCGGCTGGCCGGCAGGTGTGGTCGGGAGTGGCAGACGAGCGCGGCTTGGACGAGGCGGTTGTCGTCCAGCAGGTCGCGGACACCCTCGCCCAGCAGCAGCCGGGCCAGCACTCCTTTGCGGGTCGGGCGGCCCGGCTGGGGCCGGGAC
>JAJYWG010000190.1 GCA_021791615.1 Actinomycetes bacterium | reverse complement strand
CGAGGACGCGTTTGGTGCACGCGAAACGGCCGGGGATGGAGCTCGTGGTGTCCGCCCAGAAGTCCGTCGCGCTGCTCGGCTTGGTGGGCCGGGCTGAGGACATGCACGCCATCTTGGACGCCGAAAGGAGGCGACGATGGCTTACCTCGACGCCTGGATGAGGGACCTCGGAGGACGACGGGGACGTGCACAAGAGCGCGTCGCGACCGACGGCTTGGTCTTCGCGCGTACCCGTCATGCCACTTGGCGGGGCGGCGACCCCGAGCCCCATGACCACATCTTGGTAGCCAACCTATGCCATATGGCCGACGAAAAAGGTGGGTGGAAGGCGCTCGACGCAGCGGCCCTTCGCGACATCCTGCACGCCGCCACGGCCGTCCCATCGACAGGCGAAGTTGTGCCGAACCCAAAGCACCTGTCCCGTTATGCACGCCGCATGGCGCTCCAGCGTCACTCCGTGGTCCGACCAGGGGCAACGGCCGTCTGGACCTCGGCAGCTTCCCAAGGCCAAGCTCGCCAAGGCGCACGCAAAAGTTGCTGCCGCTCGCTCGGACGGCATGCACAGGCTCACCACGCCGTGGCTAGGTCGGCTGCGACGGGCTACGTGGCGCCATTTGAGCATGTGGTGGGAAATCGCGAAACCGCGGCAATGTTCGGCCGTCTTATTTGGTGTGAGCCCCGGAAGTGCCGGGCACCGTATCGGCGCCGGCGTTGTCGGCGTCAGAGGGCGAGGAGCGTCCCATGTCACGTCGTCAGTTCGGCTATCTCGTCGGGTTCCTGCTCGTCTGGCTGGCCTGGGCCGCCTCTTGGGTGGTCGTGGCCGCGTTGGCCGCCGGCGTGGTGGGCTACCTAGTCGTGCGCGCCTTGGAAAGCGACATCGACTTCGGCGAACTCACCGAACGCTTCCGAAGCGACCGGCGCCCATAGCAAGCGCGCTAACCCTCACCCAGCAGCTGATCGCTGTCCCAACCACCAAGGAGGTTTTCCCGTCATGAGTGACCCATCGCCGCGCACCACCAGCCAGGCTCCCAGTACGGACCTGAAGCCAGAGACATCAGGCGCCGGAGGGCTTCCCCAACCCTCGGCTGCCATAGAGCATCATCGCACGGGTGCCCGGTTGCAAACCGAGCGTGGCATCACCCGGATCTCCGACATCGTGGTGTCCAAGATTGCCGCGTTCGCGACCAAGGAGATCCCCGGCGTGCAGGCCATGGGCAACACCATGGCCAGGGCTTTCGGCAGAGCGCGTTCGCTGATCCCAGGCGCGTCCAGCGACGCCTCCAGCCAGGGCGTGGCCGTGGAAGTCGGTGAACGTCAGGCGGCGATTGACATCGACATCGTCGTCTACTACGGCCAGAGCGTCGTCGAGGTGACCGAAGCCGTCCGGGCCAACGTGATCAACCGGATCGAGGGCATGACTGGGTTGGAGGTCGTCGAGGTCAACATCAGCGTCAACGACTTGTACATCGAGCCCCCCGAGTCCGGCGAGCAGTCCGAGGGCAGCCGGGTCCAGTGACGTCGCCTGCCGCCCACCGTACCGTTGTGGCCCAGGCGGTGGCCGAAGCCGTCAAAGCGGTCCCCGGGGTGGCCCGGCTGTCGCCGGGGACCCAGGTCGAGGTGGCCACACAGTACGCGGGTGGAAAGGTCATCGGTGTTGGCCTCAGCGCGGAGGTCGTCTTCGTCCACGTCGTGGTCGATCTTCTTCCCGTGGCTCCTGTGGCCGAGGCCGTCCGCTCGGCGGCAGCAACCGCACTCGCCAGTCTCGGGGATCGCCGGCGCGTCGAGGTCGTGGTCGAGGATCTAGACCTTGTGGACGGCCGCCTACCCATGAGCTACCGGGACCTGCGGTGAGGGCCTTCAACCGGCTCCTCGGCTTGGTGGTAGGCCTTGCCCTCGTCGGCGGCGGCGGCTTTTGTGTCGTGGAGGTGATCCTGGCCGCCATCGGGCACAGGTTCGTCGTCATCCCCGGGCGCTCGTGGTTGGCATCGTTGCGAACTACTTCCTGGTCCACCACCACTGTCCTCGTCGTCGTGGCAGCCATCGCGGCGGTCGGGCTGGTGTTGTTCGGCGCGGAGACGCGTCGCTGGCACCGCTGGAGATTGGAGCTGCCCACCAGCGCCCGAGGTGCCCGCTGGTGGGTGTCGAGCCGCTCGCTGGAGGCCCATGTGCGCCGCCGGGTGCTTGCTGAGACGCTTGCCTCCCGTGCCCGGCTCCACCTGGTCCCCCGCCGGAGGCGTTGGAAGGCCAAGCTCAAGGCCGTGGCGCCGACCTCGGTCAGGGCGGAGATCGAAGCAAGCGTTCGCAAGGCGCTCGACGGGGTGGGGGCGCCGCCTCGTAGCAAAGTCAAGGTCAAAATCTCTCCCCCGAGAAAACTCGCATGAGCGACCGGGCCAACCGCATCCTGTGGGTCTTCGTCGCCGTGGTCCTCATGGCCGCCGGAGGCGTCGGGCTCAGCTTCTCCCTGGGAGCGTGGGGGACCTCGGCCGCACACGCCGACATCATCACCTCGACCGAAGTGAGGTGGTGGCGGGAGGGGAGCTGGATGTCGTTCGCCTCGGCGGCGTTCATCGGCTTGGTCGTCTTCGCGCTCGGTGGGGTCCTGGTCCGAAGCCAGCTGACCCGCAACGAAGGGCGGTCCCGGCTCGATGACTTCAATCTCGATCGGGCCAACAGTCCAGACCCCACCCGCCGAGGCCGGACCATCGTGCGCGCCGCCTCGCTGAGCCACGCCTTGGAGGGCGACCTCGAGCGGATCCCCGGGGTCGAGCGGGCACTGGTCGGGCTCTTCGGCACTCCGCTTGACGCGGAAGTCCGTGCCCGCCTGCGGGTCGACGACAACGTCGATTTCGGCCGCGTCGCCGAGCAGGTGCGCGATTGCCTCGCCCGGCTCCACCGCACCACCCAGGTCAGCCCGAGCGACGTCGACCTCACCGTGACCCTAGTCAAAGCCGACTCGGCCCGCGTCCAGTGACAACCCCACCGAACGAGGCGGGCGCGGCGTGGCAGGATGGGCGCTGTGGACCCCTATGAGGCCTTGGGGCTGGAACGTTCGGCCGACCCGGCTGAGATTCGCCGAGCCTTTCGTGCCCGCGTGTGCCAGCTCCATCCCGACCTCGGGGCTCCGGGCGACACAGCCGATGACTTGCGAGTAGTGCTGGAGGCCTACGCACGCCTGCACGGCTGTCCACCTGAGACCACGGTGAGCGCCAAGCGGCCCGCTGCTCCGGCGAACCTCTGCTTCTACCGGCGCCAGCGCCTCATCCCTGCCGTATGGACCGCCTTGGGACGGGCCCTGCGTCGCTACCACAGGCCGGCCCGGGTGCAATAGATCGTCACTCATCCCCCACGATGGCGTCTGGGACCGAGGAGAGGAGCGACGCCTGGCTGGTGCGAGCTGCCCACGACGGGGACCTCGGCGCATTCGGGGTACTGGTGCGCCGCCACCAAGACCGTGTCTATCGCGTCTGCCTGCGCATGCTCGGGGATGTCCCCGAAGCTGAGGATGCCACCCAGGACGTATTGGTGCGGGCCTGGCGATCCCTCGACCGCTATCGGGGAGACGCGGCGCTGTCCACCTGGCTGTACCGCCTTACACTCAACCGCTGCATCGACCTTATTCGCGGGCGCCGCCAGTTGGAGGACCTGTCCGATGACCTTGCCGACCCAGGTGACCAACCCGACGAGTTGGTGGAGGCCAGTCAGCTCTCTCAGGTCCTCGGCGAGGCGGTCCAGGCCCTCACCTTCGAGCAGCGAGCTGCGTTCGTGCTCCGATACTCGGAGGGCCGTAGCTATCGGGAGATCGCAGGTGTCCTCGGGGTGAGCGAGGCAGCGGTTAAAAGCCGGCTCAACCGGGCGAGGACCGAGCTGATGAAGGCCATGGGAGCCTGGGTATGAGCCTCGGCCCGCACCGCCGACTTTCGTGCGGGGCCGACCCGGACATCCTCGTCGAGCACATCGCCGAGGGCACCCCGATCCCCGAGCAGTCCCACCAGGCCAGTTGTCCAGCCTGCCAGGCTGCCATGGTCGAGCTCAAGACGGTCTGGACACCGGTGCTCAAATGGGCCGCAGAGCCTGTGCGAGCGCCGGCTTGGCTGTCTGGTGCCGTGATGACCCGGGTCCGCGCCATGGCCACCTCGCCCGCGGTCCTTGTGGAACGGACGTCGCGGGGCACTACGGAGGTGACCGAGTGGGCGTTGGCGCTCGTCGTCGCCATGGCCGCCCGGGCCACTCCAGGCCTGGTTCCCGCGGGTGAGCCAGCTCGCCAAGGCGACCGGCGACCCTACCGTCTTGGCGGTTCCCAGTCGGTGGAGGTAGCGGCCCGGAGTGTAATGATCGCCTGGGACGGCGCTGCGATCCGCGTGGCCCTGTCCATCGCGGTCGAGATGGGTTACGCCGTTGACGAGGTGGCCGGGGCTCTCCGCCACCATGTCACGCTCGACCTGCGCCGCCTGGCCGGGATCGAGGCCAGCGCGGTTGACATCGAAGTAATCGACGTGATGCCCATGGAGGCCGTATAAGCGGCCTTGGGGTACCCACTTAGCCGGGGTGGTTGAGGCATGACGTCGTGGGTTGTGATCAGAGCGCCGGTGGCGGGCGTTCACTATCCGGCTACTATCCGGCCTC
>JAJYWG010000458.1 GCA_021791615.1 Actinomycetes bacterium | reverse complement strand
GACGATGTCGTGGACCACCGGGGGGTCGCTCTCCGCTCCCGGAATGCCGACCACGGCCAGTGACCCGATGGCTTCGGCACCATGCCCGTCGGTAAGGGTGTAGGTCACCGTTCCCCGTTGGTGGGCCGGCGGGCCGATGATCCGGATGGCAGTTCCCGCGATCTGCGCCGAAGCGGGGGTCATGCCGCGAACGGTGAGACCCGTGCCCCGGGCGAATGTGAGGAGGTACCCCTGGGGATCGAAGTCTTCCGCCAATACGGGCACATCAACCGCGTGACCGGTCTGGACGGTCACCGTCTGGGGAACGGCGACCGGTGGCTCATCGAGCGCGGCTGGCGGCGCCACGCCGATACGAACAACGCCGTCGCCGATCAGGCCGCTGCTGTCACGAACCTCGTACTGGAACGTGTCGGTGCCTCCGCTCAGCGGGAATGCCTGGTAGGTCAGCGAATCCGACGTCATCGCCACCACCTGGCCGAGCTTGGGCCCGCTGGCTAGACCGACCAGCATGACAGCTTCGCCGGCCGGATCGATGCCTGCCAGCGGCACGGGGATGGTCACCTGCGACCCGGCTACTACGCTGGCCGTCAACGGCAGCGGGGCCGGTGGCGTGGTAGCCCTCTGGTCGGCGACGACATCGATGGTGATGCTCGAGTTGGCCGACTGGCCTGACGTGTCGGTGATCCCGTACAGGAGAGTGGCTTGGCCGGTGTGAGACGGTGCCTGATAGCGGACGATCCCGCCGTCGATGAACGCCTGACCCGTGTCGCCACCGGGGATGGCGGTCAGCTGGGTGTTGACCGACACCGAGCCAGGCGTGAGGGAGAGGGTGCCCCCCGAGGGATCGAAGTCCGTGGTCAGTGGGTCGATCTGTGCCACCTGACCGGCCGGGACAGTGACGGTCAGGGGCTCGGCCACCGGGGCAAGGACCGGCGGGGCTGGCGGTGCCGGGAGGACATCGATCTCACCGGTGGCCGAATTGGTGCCGTCACTGATGCGATAGGTGACCATTTGTGGTCCGGTGAGCACGGAGGCCGTCGACACCCGCACGTCGGTGCTCCGAAACACGCTGGCCTGGAGCTGCGAACCATTAGGGACGGTGACCGACTGCACGACGAGCACGCCCCCGGCCGGAGCGGTCGCCGTATCGAGTACCGGCAACAGCGCAGATCCACCCGGTGTGAGAGAGGTCACCTCGCTCATGGCCACCGGTCCCCCGGTGGCGGCAGGGTTGGCGACGTCCACGCGCACGGCAGTCGGCTGACTCGCCTGGCCATTGCCGTTCGGGGGCGTGTCGGTGGCCACATAGCGCAGGTAGTAGGTGCCCGGCTGGGCTGCAGTGAACGCGATGCGGCCGCTTTGGTAGTCCGGGGTCACGACCAGACCGGGGACCCGCGCGCTCTGGGGGTCGACGGTCACCGACGACAGCCGCATGGGCACGTCGTTCGGATCCGAGTCCACGCGAAGAGGGTCGAGCACCGTGGCGATGCCCGCAGTGGCCTGAGCCAGGAACGGACGTGTCTGGGGCGCCCCGGTCGTGCCCGGCCCCAGGATGTCGACGACCACCGTCCCGGTACGGGTCCGCCCCAGTGAGTCCCCCATGGTCAGGCTCACGGTCTGGGCTCCGGCAGCTCCCGAAGCGGAGACAGTCACGGTGCCCACCGGATTGAAGGTGACCTCGTTGCCCCCAGTAACCGTGGCCGACTCGATCTGGAACGGATCGCCCTCCGGGTCATACCAGCCCGACAGCCCGTCGAACTGGACGGTCTTGCCCTGTTGGACAGTCACCGACGTCGACGCGACCTGCACCGGCGGAGACTCGACGGAGGCGGGATCAATGGTGACTGTCAAGTTCGCTGTGGCCGAATCGTTGCCGCCCGCCCCGTCAGAGATGGTGTAAGGCACAGTGAACGAGCCGGACTGTCCCGGTGTCGGCGTGTACTCCAACACGGTGCCGTTGTCCGCGATCTGCATGGTCCCGTCGGCAGCCGGAACCGACGACGGAGCCGTGACCGTGAGCGGGTCCCCGTTGGGGTCGGAGTCGAACAGGAGCACGGGCAACACCGTGGTGCGACCCAGACGGGCACCGAAGCTCTCGTCGGTGGCGACCGGCGCCAGGTGATTCTGTGACGTGTTGCTCGGCCCCTTGCCGTTCCTCTGGTTGGCATAGTTCGGGTTGATGCCCGACTCGAGCTGACTCCAGTCGGCCGCTTGGGTCAGGCTGTCTCCCTGCTGGGTCCAGACGTCGCCTCCGGTCGTGTCGTTCAACACCACCACATCACGGTTGACCCGAAACCTGAGCGTGGCGTGCGGCGGGAACGCAGACTGCGGAACGATGCGGTGAGCAATCCCGGTGCCATCGCGATAGACGTAGGTGTTCGTGGACGCCCAGGCGGCCTGCACACGTCCTGCTACATAGACGGGGGCAGCCGGAGGCCCTTGAGAGCGGTTACCACCCCATACCTTGACGGCCGCACCACCGCCCAATGGCACCGCGTACAGACCGAGGTCGGAAGCTACGTAGGCCACGCTGTTGGCAGGTCCGGGCTGCTGCACTTGGAGGTCTTGCGGCTGGCCGGGAGTGGCGGGGATGTGCACCGGCTGGTTCCCTCCGATGGTCAGGGTCGCGTGGTCGGCGTCGAGCACCACGGGGATCGAGCCCACCGAGCTGACGGCGACATCGATCGCATTCGGTGCCGTCGCCATGTGCTGTGACTGGCGGGTCAGTACCCCGCCGGCACCGAACGAGAGGTTGACCATGGTCTGATCGGCCACCGAGTAGGCGTGCGCCGTCCCGTCCTCCCCGGCGGCCACCGCGTACCCGGAGATGTCAGTCCCCAGATTGGCCAACGTCGGGTGCTTCAGATCGATCGACGCAGCCTGGTCGGCTGTGAGGACCCACGCGCTCCCGCCTGACGCCACGGTCAGCGTGCCGCCGCCCAGCGTAACCTGCGAGAGTGGAGGGACTTTGACGATGTTGCCCAAGGTAACCCCGGCGACGTCGACGGCTCGGAGCTCTCCCAGCTGAGACTGGTACGAGAAGACCGTATAGCCACTCTGGAGGACGCCGGGGGACGAGCCGAGAGGTGTGACCTGTGCATCGAGCTGGGACACCGGGTAGTCGAAACGGGCCACCTGATCCTGCAACGATCGAGTCACCCAGACCGCCCCGTCGTTTAGATGCACGTCAGCTGCCGGGATTCCGTGGGAGATGGCGGCCAACACTGCGTAGAGGAGGACGGCCGTGCCGAAGACGCCCGCACGAATCCGGCCCCTCACCCCCCAGCGCCTCCAACGCGAGCCAAAAGCACCCCGCCAGCGCGCCGCCAACAGCGCAATCCCCATCCCGCGTCGCCTACCTTCCCACCGGGTAAAAAAGTAAGCCGATCCTGTCATCGGCCCTGACCCTTGTCAACGAGAACGTCTGCCTCAGGGTGACAGGATCCCGTCAAGGGCCTCGACATCGCCGAGCACGACCAGTCTGGTCGACATGGCGTACTCGACCAGGCGGGCGCGCCGGTTGACGGCGAGTTGTTCGGATCCCCCATACAACCCGCGGACACCTCTCGCCGCCAGGCGCTGGCATACCGTGTCGAGCTTGCGGTTGTACTTCGTCACACTCCATCCCAGGCGCTCTGCAGCCTGAGCATTGGTGGGGATCTGGCTTGGACTCGCAGACGGCTTGCGGATGAGCGGCTCACAAAGTGCAGCCACCACGCGCGTCTGTTCCGGAGTCAGGGCTACCAATGCCGAGGTCGTCGGGCCCTCCGCACCGTCGTCGTCAACCATCCCCACCGAGTCGTAAGGCGCCCCATCGACCGAGATCTCCAGCTGGTAGGTCGTGGGGCCGGCGGTGAACCATACCGACACCACGGGAAAGACAACCGGCAACCGCCCTCGTGGCGCCAGCCACGCCTGCATGACCCCATCCCCGTCGGCCACGGTCACCGGCAGCGCCGAGCCGACGTTCGACAGCCACCACAGCTCGTCGTCGGCGCGGAGCTCGAGCAGACGACGATGGAGAAAGCGGTTGGTGTCGATGACGAGGTCGCCCTCGCGTCCGATCACGAATGCATGCGACGGGTCAGCCAGGTGGCGCTCGCCGCAGAAGTCGACCACGGCGTGACTGACCGTCATGGGCTGCATGCCGGAGCGCTGGGCGCCGAGGCCTGGCCATCACTCGACACGAGCTCGACCTGCACGCACACCGGCAACTTGACTGCCGTGAAGGTCATCGTGGGCATCGACGTCTGCGCCGGTGACTCCTGCACGCCGGCAAAGGTAGGAAGCACCACGAAAAAGTCCCCAGGCTGCGGATCGGGATGCGACCATGTGGCCACGGCGCTGGTGCCACTGAGCGCTACGGCCACATCGGTTGGAGGGGGGACCTGCGCGCCGACGACCGGAGGGGGTGCCGTCGTCGTGGAGCTCGGGGTGGACGCGCCGCGCGACGGGCTCGAGTGCCCGAGCAAGGCCACCATCAGCACGAGCACGGTCGCCGTCGCGCCGGCCAGGGCCAACCAGCGGCCGATCCGACGGGACGGCCGCCCGGCGGCTCCCGGCGTGGCGTCCGGGTTCCATCCGACTGGCGTCACCTCGGGCGTAGGGCCGCTCGCCACCCGACGACGCGTACCAGCCAGCTCCTCGGCTTCTATCGGACGGGCGGCAGATGCTCCGGCACCGGGCATCGGCGGGAAAAGTCCGGCCCCAGGCTCCGCCAAATTGCCGCCGGGTAGTGCCTGGGGCGAGGCGGCCGACGGGGCGAACGGCCCGACCGACGGTGCTCGGCGCACCGTACCCGGTGCGATCGGGGGCATAGCCGCTGGGCCCTCGGGGTCGATCCGCCTTGGCGCCCTTCCCCTCGTCTCGCCGTCGTCCAGGTCGCCAGGGTGCACCCGCTCCTCGACTGCGTCGTCGGGAACCACCAGGGTGGTCATCTTCAAGCGAAGTCCCTGCTCGACCTCTTGGAGGTCCCGCGCGAACGCGAGGGCAGAGGGGTGCCGCTGCTCTGCCTGCTTGGCCATTCCCTGTCGCAGGACCCGCTCCAGCGAGTCGGGAACGTCGGAACGACCGATGGGGCGCAACGGATCGCGATCGATCCGGCTCATCAACTCGAAAGCGCTGTTCGACCCGCCTCGAACCTCGAACGGCGACCGTCCGGCCAAGAAGGTGTAGACGGTGGCCGCCAGCGAGTAGATGTCCGAACGCTCGTCAAGTATCGCATCCGAGTCGAACGCCTCAGGTGGCGACCACGGGATCGAAAGCGCGCCTTCGTCGTCGGCGACCTGTTCGTTGGTAGCCGAAATGCCGAAGTCGGTGAGACCAGGATCGCCGAATTCGCTCGTCAGGATGTTGGCCGGCTTGATGTCCCGGTGGACGACCCCAGCGCGGTGGGCGGTCTCCACCGCGCTGGCGATCTGGATTCCGACCTGGAGCGCCTCGGACACCGACAGCGGCTCCCGGCGCGCTCGCACCCAGAGGTTGTCTCTCGGGTAGTACTGCATGACGATGTACGGACGACCGTCCGTCGACACCGACGCGTTGAGGATCCCCACGATGTAGGGATGAGAGTAGAAGCGAGCCATCACATTCGCTTCCTGGGTGAAGCGCTCCCGGTCGCGATCGTCCAGCTGACCGGTCAGCAGGACCTTGACGGCAACCGGCATGCGGGGCATCTCCCGCTCGTACAGGTAGACGTCGGCGAAGCCTCCGGAACCGAGCAGGCGCTGATAGGAGTACCCCTCGAGATGCGGCGGTGGGGCTGGCTGACGTTGACTCACGGCTCCACCTCGTAAGTGAAGGTCACCTCATCAGCCAGCGAAACGACGGTGCCCGGGACAATCGGAACCTCGGCCCGGGGACGGAGCCGTTGAGGTGCCTGCCCTGGGACGGTGACCACCGTCCCGTTGGTGCTGTCGAGGTCGACCACCAGCACGTGCCATCCCTCCAGCCGGACCTCCACATGGTTGCGCGAGATGTCCGCCTCCGGACTCGGCACCACCACCAACTGGGGGATCTCGTTGGCGCTGACGCGCTCGGTGCGGGGCGAGCGCCCGACGATGGCGGATCGATCAAGACCGATCCGCATGCCGTTGGAGAACGCAAGGGCGCCGAGCACCGGACGGGGCATGGTCACCGAGTCGGTCTCCACCACCGCGCTGTCGCACAACCGGCAACGGGTGGCCGCAGGTGGATTCGGGTGGCCGCGCTCGCACCGCACCCCATGGACCGATGGCCCGGCCGCCACTGCTGCGCCGAGTGACGCACCGGCGTGCAGCCCCTGGACCCTAGCTCGGCTCACCGTCATCACGGCCGGGTCGTCCCCGGCACTCGCAGAAGGGGAGCGAGGGATCGGAACCGGAAGAGCTGCCGTCGGCGCACCGCCCAGCGGCACCGAACTGATCAGCCCCCCGGTAGCCAGCGGCGGTTGGGCCACGACCGGCTCAGGCACAGGAACGACGGGTGGCCCTGTAGCCGGCTGGTATCCCGCACCCGCCTGGTCGGGTGCGGTACCGGGGTTGCCTCCCGCAACCGGCGTGCTTGAGGCCGGCTCCCCTCCCGCTTCGGGCCGGACAGCCGCCTGCTCGACAGGGACCGGAGCCCGAGTCGCACCAAACAGGTCCTCGAAATCATCGACGTCGTACTCCGGCACCTCCCGAGGCGATCCATTGGCGACCTCGTCCGCGGCGGGGGGCGACGCGAGGGTCATCAGCTCGTCATCGACAGTTTGCCCGCCGTTCTCGGTGAGTGCCGGATCCGGTGCGCTGACCGGTTCTGGGCCAGATCGGGCGACAACAGGCTCCACTTCGGTACCCGCCTGTTCCGCTCCCGGAGTACCGGCTGGCGCTGGTGCGGCAGTGGGCCTGTCGGATGGCCTTGGTCTTGCGGCGGGTACCTGGCCCGCATGGTTGCCCAGGGTGGCGTGCGGTCCATCGTCAACCAGCACCCCCGCGGAGCCATCCAGCACGGACACCGAGTCGAAGCGTACCTCCGCACCAATCGTGACTGCCGACGCACGCACAATGCCGCTGGCAACTGGTAACCACCCACCCGGGTCAGACGATGCGATGCGCAGGACAACGCACGCTCCTGCTGGCACTGCCTGTTCGGCCCATGTAAGTGCGGAGGCAGCGCTCAACACCTCGCGATCGGTGCCGCCGTCGGAGATGATCTCGGCTTCGACCTCCCCCCGAACCAGTACATGCACAACGTCGGCCGAACGATGGACGAATCCGAAGACCGGGAGCCGGCGCAACCCGGCTCCGAGGAGCGTGTCGACGAGCTCCTGAGGATCGGCCCCCACGCCGGCTGACTCCCAGAGGGCGGTCAACACCTCCATCGGCGTGTCGCCCCCTCCCAATGCCACCACATCGGGGGCGGCGACCACCCAGCCGGAGCCAGGTTGGTAAGCGTGATGACCCGGGCTCACCGCTTCCGCTCCCGATCTGACTCAACCGTCTGCCCACCGCGTGGGGGCGCCCCATCCCCCGGAACCTCGTCGATCATCGCCTGGGGCGGAGGCGTCGGCGTGCCCGAGTCGGCGCGGATGTCCCCCGCGTGACCAACCGACCCGCGCACCGCGATCGGGACCGAGTCAATGAGTGTCAGCGGGACCGGCTCCGTCTCCTCCAACTGACGGGGCGGGATGTCCCTGCCTCGTGCCGGGCGGCTCCGGGCCGTGTCTCCCTCTTCCTGACCGAGGAGCTCCTGCGCGGCGATCACATCCACGACCACTGCGGTCACGTTGTCGTGTCCCCCCATGGCAAGCGCTCGCTCGACCAGCCGGGTAGCCGCCACCGATGGGTCCGCCTCGGCCATGAGCACCCGCCGGATGTCCTCGTCGGCCACCTCGCCAGTGAGCCCGTCCGTGGACAGCAAGAACCGTTCACCCGGCTCGGGCTGCCGCAACCAGAAGTCAGCCACCAGCTCGTCACTGATCCCAACCGCACGGGTAATGACGTTGCGATCAGGGTGGCGGCGAGCCGCCTCCGACGTGATCGCACCCGCCTCGACGAGCTCTTGGACTTCGGAATGGTCGGTGGTGATCTGGGTGAGGTTGTCCTCCCACAGCCGGTAGAGCCGTGAATCACCGACGTTGAACACAAGCCACAGCTCCTGGTCGTGGTCGGACACCAGGGCCAGACCGACCACGGTCGTCCCCATGCCATCGGCACCGCTACTGATCGCGGCTTCTGCTCGGATCCGGCAGTTGGCATCGTCGATGGACCGCGCGACTGCTTCCACCGTCGGCACACCGGCGGCCTGCAGGGACGAGAACTCGCCGACCGCCAAAGTGCTCGCCAGAGCTCCGGCGGCATGGCCACCCATCCCGTCGGCCACGACGAAGAGCGGCATCTGAGCGATGAATGCGTCTTGGTTCTCGTGGCGAACGAGCCCCACATCGGTTGCGGCTCCCCAGTTTGTCGTGATCACCGGACAAGCCGATTTTGCACTGAGCCCTCCGCGTCTACCGCGTCCACCCCACCGATGCGCAAGGCCGCGAGTGTACTGCTCTTGGCGACCGTCGGCAGGGAAGACTGTCGCCTCCATCGGGACCAGTAGTCGGCGTCGGATCGGGACAGTAAGCCGGTCACGCCGCGTGCAGCACGAGCAGGGTGTCAGGGCCGGATGGCACAGTGTCGGGATGAGCGACGAGCGCATCGAGGTGCAACGGACCATCCCCGCCGATCCGGCGACCATCTTCGCCGTGCTGCGCGACCCGGCGGGGCACGTCGCCATCGACAGCTCGGGGATGCTCATGGCGGCGACCGGCGAACCGGTCGGAGCGGTCGGCGACCGCTTCGTGGTCCACATGGACCGCGAGGCGCTGAACGACTACCCGCTCGGCACCTACGACGTGACCGTGTCCATCACCGCCTTCGAGCCCGACCGCGAGATCGCCTGGACGGTGCTCGGCCAGATGCGACCCCAGATCGGGCACGTCTACGGCTACACCCTCGAGCCGACCGACGGAGGGACGCTCGTCACCTCCTCCTACGACTGGTCGGCCATCGACCCGGTCTGGAGGAAGGCGGACATCTTCCCGATCCTGTCCGAAGGAGCGCTGCGGGCCACCCTCGGCATCCTCGCCCGCACGGTGGCGGGCGGGGTGGGTCGGGTGGGCGGCGGCACCGGAGCGGGTCCGTCGGGTCCGTCGGACGGGGAGGCCTGAGCACTTCGGGGCAGGGCGGGCAGGTGATCGGGCGCACAGAGGGGAGCTGTACGCTTTCCACCGGTGCAGAGCTGAGCCACCAGCGTCAGGGGTCGGTCGGTGCCGCCTCGGACGCCCACGCGAAGCGCGAAAGCACGGACCGCCTCGCGGCACTTCCGTTCTGGTAGGTGTCCGTCTGATTGTCGGCGACGAGCAGCCCTTCCTGCCGACCCTGCCAGAACGTTGCACTCCGAGCCCAGTCCTCGACATCGTAGGAACGACCTTGCCGATCGACGAGCTGTGCGCGCAATCCCAGCTGTTGGACCTGTCTCGTCAAGGATCGCCGACCCGACTCCAATCGGTACGCCTCGAACTTGTTGCGGACCACGGGGATCCGGAGTCGGTCCAGGGTCGACGCGTCGATAACGAACGCGTTGGTCCGCACGTGGGCCGCAGGGAACAACGGGAACCAGAGGGTCTGGCGCACGACGTCGCGCAGGGCGAAGGGGATTCGAACGCGGCGACGCAGCAAGCTGGGCGGTGGTGCCCCGGTACGATCACTCTCTATCGCACGGAACTGCTCCCAGACGTTCCGCCGATCGGGGAAGACGTCCCGGTATGGACTGGGTAGCCACCACCGGTAGTGCATGTACGAATGCCCACTCCCCCACATCCCGCTGGCGCCCACCAGCCCGACGTCCGGATGGTCCAATGCCGCGGCCAGATGGGCCAACCAGTCCGGCGCCTGCACCCTGCTGAACGAGTTGAGGAAGCAGTAGCGCTCCCTTGCCAGCTCGAGCGCGAGGGAGAAGTAGACGGTCAGATCCAAGCCGTCGTCGGGGACGAAACGCATCTCCGTATCGAGGTCCGCCACGCGCCGGCGGTACTGATCCACGTCGTCATCCGGCCCAAAACCCTTCATGGCGAGGACCAGCTCGTTCCGGGTCCCGGGGGGGAATTCCCGGAACGAGCTGATGAACGCCTCGAACGGACCGAAGCCGTTCGAGGCGCGCACTAGATGCACGATGGTCACCGGGGTATCAGCCATCCGATCCACGGGTGCCCGATTCCCCAGCCGGATGAGTACTCTTCAAGCCAGCGCGACTGCGCCACCAGTCGACGGTGGCCTCGATCGCTTGACCCAACTCCCACGCCGGTTCGAACCCGACCACCTCCCGGAGCTTGGTCACGTCGGCCACTAGCTCATCCGGTTCGGACCCGTCGGCCGGAGGCCGGTCGTGCACGATGAGATCGGGACGCCCGGCGGCGCGGGCCACCAGGTCGACCACCTCCGTTACGCGCACGCTCCGACCCGACGCCAAGTTCACTGCGCCGGTGACCTGACTGTCGTGAAGCATCGCCAGGGCACGGCCAAGGTCTTCCACGTAGAGGAAGTCACGTCGTTGCGACCCCGCTCCGACATGGGCCTGACGTCCGTCGAGCAGCGGACATGCGACGGAGGGGACGAGGCGTCCCGCCTGTTCCCCCGGTCCGAACACGAAGAACACCCTTCCCCAGGCGAGCTCCAGCCCCCTCTGTTCCGCCAGGGACGACAGGCGTTCGAACGCCTGCGCCTTGGCCGTCCCGTACGGCGTGCCCGGACGCAGGGGAGTGCCGTCCTCGGTCATCGGCGACCGGCTCCAGTCGTACTCGGCGCAGGTTCCCGCCACTGTCATACGGCGTCCTCCATTGTCCGAGAAGACGCGCGCAAGGTTGACGCTCGCCTCGAGCCATGCCTGGTTCTCGTCTGCATGCCAGAACATTCCGTGTCGGGTGATCCAAGCCAGATGGACCAGGGAGGTCGGCTCCACGGCCCGGATCAACGCGTCGGTGGCAATGGGATCAAACAGATCGAGGGGGTGCCAGTGGACGGCGCCGTCGCTCGCGTGCGCGGTCCGAGTCACGGCGTGGACCTCGTACCCGAGACGGACCAGGTTCGGGACCACCCGGGACCCGATGAACCCGGTCGCTCCGGTCACGAGCACGCGTCGAGGAGAGTCCCCCACCGGATCCGGCACGGTGGCGGGGAGCTGGCGCATACGGCCGAGATCCTACCGACCGGGCCCGCGCGCTGGCAGGATGCGAGCCGGGCGGGGCGTCAGGCGCTTCCCGTCGCGGTCGGCCGGACACAGTACGATGCCGGCGATGAAGATCTCGGTGCTGCTGCCGACCCGGAACCGACTGGACTACCTCCGGCTCGCAGTCGAGTCGGTCAGGCGCCAACAGGATGAAGACTGGGAGATCGTCGTTTCGGACAACTGCTCGGAAGACGACGTCGCCGGGTACGTCGCCTCATTGGGCGACCCACGCATCGTGTTCTCGCGCTTCGACCATCCGGTTCCCGTCACGGACAACTGGAACCGCGCGCTCTCCCTCGCCCGGGGCCAATACCTCGTGATGCTCGGGGACGATGACGCCCTCCGGCCGGGATACATGGCGAGAATGCGAACGCTCCTCAGGGAGTTCGAAGAGCCCGATCTCGTGTACACGGGTGCCGACCTCTTCACCTACCCGGGCGTCGATCCCGACCATCCTGACGGGTACCTCATGCCGTTCGGCCACGCAGCCATCCTCCAGCGGGGCCGGGTCCCGTACGTCTTGGAGGCGTCCGAAGCCCTCGGCCTGGTGCGCTCGACCATGGAGTTCGTCGTGTCCTTCGGATTCAACATGCAATTCGCCCTCTTCAGCCGGAACCTGGTCGACCGCCTTGCCCCTCACGGACCGTTCTTCCAGTCGGAATTCCCTGACTACTACGCGATGAACGCCTCCTTCCTGTCGGCACGACGCATCGTCGTGGAGCCTTCGCCTCAGGTCGTGATCGGCGTCACACCCAAGTCCTATGGGTTCTTCTACGTCAACCAGCGCGAGGAGGAGGGATCCCAGTTCCTGCATGCCGATCGCGTGCCGATCCCGCCCGGCAGCCACATCAACAGGGGATGGCTCGACGCGGTCGAGCACCTGCAGGAGCACTTCGGCGACCGCTTCGGGTTCGAGGTCGACCGGCGGCGGTACCGTCGACTGCAGTGCCAGGCTGTCTACGAGCAGTTCCGCCTCGGCCGGATCGACCGGAAGGGGGTCGCCGCGTTCGCTGGCGAGCTGCCACCCGCCGAACGGATCCTCTTCCGACTCGCCTGCCTGGTGACCGTCGACCCGGATCGGGCTCGTCGGCTGTTGCGCCCGTTGCGTCCGTTGCGTCCGTTGCTCCCCGAACCCCGGAGGCAGTTCACCGCGTGGCGACCCCCGAAGGTCACGGGACCTTGGCGCACCATCATCGAGGCGATGGACGCTACGGGCGCGCCGGACGTGGACGCAACCCCCTGAGCAGGTCGGTGCTCGTCACACTGACGGTGAGCCTGATCGCTCCGGTCCAACCCAGTTCAGTGTGGGGACTCGGGGTCGGTACCCGGCGACGCCCGGACGCGATCGACCGCGGCACGGTGCGCGTCGAGATAGGCCGTTCCGTGCATGCAGTCGGGCTCGAGGTGGGCCCCCTCGGCCCATTCGTTCCAGGCGTTGACGAACACGATCGGGCTCCGGGCACTCCGCAGGGTCTGTTCGAGCCATGCTCCATAAGCGTCCGGGGATGCGCCGGTGACGACCACCGCACCACGGTCGCGGCGAGGGGTGTTATCCCACCCCGGGCACACGGTCGGCCACCAGTCCTCCCCACCGGACCGGAGCAGCCGTTCAGTGGCCAGTCTCACGATCCGGTCGTAGTCGCAGCGCACCAGCTTGGGATACCGGTGGGCGGAGGTGAAGGAAGCCGCCAGCACCCTGGGGGCGGCGCGCCATGCCGGCCGGACCGCCCTGAGGTCCGGCTCCTGGCCGACGACGCCGTCGAGACCGAGCCGCCGAGGGTGACCGATCCGGCTGCGGAAGCTCTCCACCCCGAGGAGCACCAGGCCGGGGAACCCGGCCCGGTCGGCCGCGGTGCGCCACAGGTCGGACATCGTCGGCATGTTCGGGATATCGGTGGGTCGGTAGATGAGGAACACCGGCTTCCCGTCGATGCGGATGTATCGGTGGTCGGCGAAGATCCTGAGCAGGTGGCGGATGTGCGCAACGTCGTCGGCCGCCGAGTACCGCTGCCTGACGATGACCTCGCCGCTGAGCCCACTCCACTCCCGGGTCCATGCTTCGTTGGCCCAACAGAGCAGGAACGGCAGATCCTCGTCGGGGTCCTCGAGCATTCGTTGGAATGGCTGTTCGAGCAGCCGGTGACCCGAGAACCAGTAGTGGTACCAGCAGAAACCGTCGACCCCGCCGCGGCGGGCGAGTGCCATCTGCTCCCGTCGGGTCTCGTCGAGCCGGAGGTCGTAGAAGCCGAGAGCCCCCGGCAGAACCGGCTGGCGGTGGCCCGAGAACCGCGGCCGCGCTTTGGCCACGTTGTGCCAGTCGGTGAAGCCCGCTCCCCAGGCGCGGTCGTTCTCGGGGATCGGGTGGTACTGGGGGAGATAGAACGCGACCGTCGCCGGTCGCGGCAGCGCCGACGCCCCAGGGCTCGCCGCGGTTCCGGTGGTGGAGTCTGCAATGGTGCCAATTGCGGCGTCTCCGGAAACCTCGGGCATCGTCATCACCTTCCCACACGCGAAGCGGAGCAACGTGCGGCAGGGTACCTGGAGACCATCCTGGCGACGGGGATCCGGCGGGAGGTCACCCCCGCCGCTATCCTCACGGGCGTGAAAGCCGTCATCCTTGCCGGCGGACTGGGTTCCCGCCTCAGCGAGGAGACCTCGGTCCGGCCCAAGCCGATGGTCGAGATCGGCGGAAAGCCGATCCTCTGGCACATCATGACGACCTACGCTGCCCACGGCGTCACCGACTTCGTCATCTGCCTCGGGTACCGCGGGTACGTGATCAAGGAGTACTTCGCGAACTTCTACCTCCACAGCAGCGACGTCACCTTCGATCTTCTGACCGGAGCGATGGAGGTCCACCGCTCTGCGGCGGAACCCTGGCGGGTGACCCTGGTCGACACGGGGGAGGCGACCATGACCGGCGGCCGGGTCCGGCGGATCCTCGACTACGTCGCCGACGACGACTTCTGCCTCACCTACGGAGACGGCCTCGCCGACATCGACATCACCGCGCTGATCCGGTTCCATCGCGCCCACGGCCTGACAGCCACGGTCACTGCCGTACAGCCGCCCGGGCGGTTCGGCGCCCTCGAGCTCGACGGGGACCGGGTCCGCTCGTTCGAGGAGAAGCCCCGGGGGGACGGCGGGTGGACAAACGGGGGGTTCTTCGTGCTCTCCCCGCAAGTCGCCGCCTACCTGGGAGACGACTCGACGGTCTTCGAACAAGAGCCGATGCTCCGGTTGGCCGAGGAGGGCCAGCTCGCCTCCTACCGGCACACCGGCTTCTGGCAGCCGATGGACACCGTACGGGACCGCACGCTGCTCGAGGGGTTGTGGGCCTCCGGAGACGCGCCATGGTCTCCACGGTGACCGGAGGGCCGCCCGACGGGGCGGAGCAGACGCAGGGCCGCCCGGCGACCGGGGGCACCGGCACGAGTCCGGTCGCGGTACGGGGAGCGGTCGACCGCACCTTCTGGGAAGGGCGCCGGGTGCTGGTCACCGGGCACACCGGGTTCAAGGGCGCCTGGCTCTCCCTGTGGCTGCAGGAGATGGGTGCCCAGGTGACCGGAGTCTCGGACCGGGTGCTCCCCGCACCGTCGCTGTTCGAGGCCGCGTCGGTGGGGGACCGCATGACCCACCGGTGGGTCGATGTTCGCGACGGTCCTGCGCTGGTGTCGGCGGTCCGATCAGCCGAACCGGAGGTCGTCTTCCACCTGGCGGCACAGTCCCTCGTCCGGACCTCGCTCGAGGAGCCCGTCCTCACCTACGAGACCAACGTGATGGGGACGGTCCACCTGCTCGAGGCGGTCCGGCAGTCTCCCGCCACCCGGGTCACGGTCGTGGTCACCTCGGACAAGTGCTACGACAACGCGGACCCCAATCGCCCCCACCGCGAGCCGGACCCGATGGGAGGATCCGATCCCTACGCCAGCTCGAAAGGGTGCGCCGAGCTCGTCACCGGCGCCTACCGGAGCTCGTACTTCGCCAGAGGGGGCGCGGACGCGTGCCGGGTGGCGACCGCCCGGGCCGGGAACGTCATCGGGGGCGGCGACTGGAGCCGCGACCGCATCCTCGCCGATGCCATGCGGACCGCTCTCGGCGGGACGTGCCTCGAGGTGCGCAATCCCGAGTCGGTCCGGCCGTGGCAGCACGTCCTGAACCCGTTGAGCGGGTACCTCTTACTGGCGCAGCGGCTGTGGGTCTCGCCCGATCTGGCGGGTGGTTGGAACTTCGGACCGGACGAGAAGGACACGATGTCGGTGCGCTCCCTCCTCGAGCTGTTCGGCGAACGGTGGCCCGGTCAGTTCGAGTGGCGCCACGACGGCTCCCCCCACCCCCACGAGGAGCCGGCGCTCCGCCTCGACTCCTCGCTGGCGCGGGACGGTCTGGGGTGGCAGCCCACGTGGGACCTGGCCCGCGGTATCGACGCATTCACCGAGTGGCTTTGTGCCTACCGCGACCGGGACGTTCAGGGGGCAGGGGAGACCACGCGTCGCCAGGTCGGCGAGTTCGAGCAGCAGATGGCCGAGCAGGCGGACTCCCCGCTGGTGGAGCCTCATGCCCGGTAGCACCGACCCGGTGTCCACTCCGATCGCCTCGTGCCGCTTCTGTGCGGCGCCCCTCGACGAGGTCGTCGCCGACCTCGGCATGTCCCCACTCGCCAACTCGTTCGTGCCCGCCGCCCGGGCCGATGCGATGGAGCCCTACTACCCGCTCCGGGCACTGGTCTGCGGGACGTGCAAGCTGGTCCAGTTGGGGGAGTACGAGACTCCCGACCGCATCTTCTCCGACTACCTCTACTTCTCGTCGTACTCGACCAGCTGGGTGGAGCACGCCCGGCAGTACGTCGAGACGATGCTGCGCCAGCTCGACCTCGGACCGTCCAGCCAGGTGGTCGAGATCGCGTCCAACGACGGCTACCTCCTCCAGTTCTTCAAAGCGCGCAACGTTCCGGTGCGCGGCGTGGAGCCAGCGGCGAACGTGGCCGCCGTGGCGGTTGAACGCGGGATCCCCACCGTCGTCGAGTTCTTCGGCCGCCGGTCGGCCGGGGAGCTGGCCGCGGACTCCCCGGCCGACCTCATCGTCGCCAACAACGTGCTGGCCCACGTGCCGGACCTGAACGACTTCGTCGCCGGTGTCCAGATCCTCCTCGCACCCGACGGGGTCGTCACGATGGAGTTTCCCCACCTCCTGCGGCTGTTAGCGGGCCGCCAGTGGGACACGATCTACCACGAGCACTTCTCGTACTTCTCCTTTCTGACCGTGCGCCAGGTGTTCGCCGCCCACGGCCTGCGGCTCTTCGACGTCGAGGAGCTGGAGACCCACGGCGGCTCGCTGAGGGTCCACGGGTGCCACGACGGGAACCGGGCACGGCCGGACTCTGCCCGGGTCGGGGAACTGCTGCGACGGGAGCAGGCGGAGGGGCTGGACGATCTCGAGACCTACCGCCGCTTCGGCCGCCGGATCGTCGCCGACAAGTGGGACATCCAGCAGACGCTGATCGACCTGAAACGCCAGGGGCTCCGCATCGCCGGTTACGGTGCGCCCGCCAAGGGCAACACGATGCTCAACTTCTGTGCGGTCGGCCGCGACATCCTCGACTTCACCTGCGACCAGAGCCCCCACAAACAAGGGCTCCTCCTGCCGGGAACCCACATCCCCATCCGCGCACCGGAGGCGCTGGAGGCGGAGCGCCCCGATCTCGTGCTCATCCTGCCGTGGAACCTTCGCGAGGAGGTCGTGGACCAGTTGTCCTACGTCCGCCCATGGGGCACCAGGTTCCTCGCCCGGACCCCCGAGCTGCGTGTGCTCCCGTGATCTTCGAGCGCACGGCCGTGCCGGATGTCTGGTGCATCCGGACCGAGCGCCTCGAAGACGACCGCGGCTGGTTCTGTCGTACCTGGGACACCGACGACTTCGCCCGGCACGGGATCGACAGCCGCACCGTCCAGTGCAGCGCCTCGTTCAACGCCGCCGCAGGGACGCTCCGGGGCATGCACTACCAGGCGGCACCGTTCGAGGAGACCAAGCTGGTGCGCTGTGTCCGTGGAGCGGTCTTCGACGTGGCTGTCGACCTGCGGCCCGGCTCACCGGCCTTCGGCACCTGGGTCGGCCGGGAGCTCTCGGCGGACAACGGGTTGATGCTGTCGATCCCGGCCGGCTGCGCCCACGGCTTCCAGACGCTGGTCGCAGGGACCGAGCTGAGCTACCAGATCAGCGAGCGCTTCTCTCCCGACCACCAGCGCGGCGTCCGCTGGGACGACCCGGCGTTCGCGATCCGGTGGCCGGATGCCCCGCCCGGGGGACGCATCATCTCGGAGCGCGACCGTTCGTTCGGGGACTTCCGCCCGTGATCCACTCGGCGGTCGACGATGCCGCGCCCTGCCCCCTGTGCGGGAGCCCCTCGGACCCGGCCTTCCGGGTGGGCGATCGGAACCGGGGGCTCGGCCGCACGCAGTTCCTCTACCGGAAGTGCCGGGGTTGCCGGAGCCTCTTCAACGCCGAGGTGCCCGCTGACCTCAGTGATTACTACACCGCCGACTACTACCGGTGGCCGGAGCCCGCCGAGCTCGACCGGCACGCGGCGTCGGAGCAACCGCGGGTCGACCTGATCCGCCACTTCGCCCCCTCGGGACGGCTCGTCGAGATCGGCGCCGGATTCGGCCTGTTCGCCAGGGCGGCCAAACTCGCCGGCTTCGAGGTGACCGCCATCGAGATGAACGGTCCCTGCTGCGACTACCTGCAGTCGACAGTCGGTGTCGGCGCGGTGTGCAGCAACGACCCCGTGGAGGTGCTCAGGGGCCTCCCAGCTCCCGACGTCGTCGCCATGTGGCACTCGCTCGAGCACGTCCCCGACCCGTGGGCGGTCACCCGGGCGATCGGCGCCGCGCTCGCTCCGGGGGGAGTGCTGGCGTTGGCCATGCCAAATCCGCAGTCCGTCCAGTTCCGTCTCCTCGGGCGCCGGTGGGCCCATGTCGATGCACCCCGGCACCTCTACCTCATCCCGCTCCCTGCTCTGGTGGTCCATCTGGCCGACCAGGGGCTGCACTTGGAGCAGGTCACCTGTGACGACCCGAGTGGACGGCATTGGAATCGGTTCGGCTGGGAGCGCGCCTTCCCCCGGCGCCCCGGAGAGCGGACCGCACCGCGGGTCATCCGGGCCGCCAGCAAGGCGGCGACCCAGGTCATGCGGCCTCTCGAACGTCGCCCCCTGGCGGGCGCCGCCTATACCGCCGTCTTCGTCAAGCGCGCCCCTGGCGACCGGTGACCACGCGGTCGCCGGCGGCGGGCCCGGTCGAACGGAACCACCGGGGGAAGGGACTCGTAGGCAGCTACTGGACGATCCTCGGGGACCTCCATCGGTCGGCCAAGGTGGCGATCGCGCTCACCGTCCTGAGCGGCCTGTTGGAGACGGTGGGCATCCTCGCCGTCGTCCCCATCGTCGAGCCGAACGAGACCGTCTCGGCGTTCGGTGTCACGCTGCAGGGGTCCTCGCTCCGCTATGCGGGCGTGCTGTCGTTCGTGGTGTTCGCCCTCCTCGCTTCGGTGGTCCGCGTCCTCGCCGAGCGGGCGCTCACCCGCCTGGTCGCCGCCTTCGAGCGGCGGCGGCGGGGCGAGCTGACCCGGGCAGCGCTCGGGATGGACTGGGCGGCGTTCCTGAAGATCCGTGCGGGCGATGTCAACACGTCGTTGCTCCTCTCGGTCCATCAGGTCTCGTCCGGGGTCCAGTTCTTCGTACGGGCGATGGGGATGCTCGGAGTGGCCATCATCTTCGTCGCGGTGGCAGTCTCGCTGTCCGTGCAGCTCAGCATCTTCACCGCCGCGTTCGTGGTGCTGGCCGCGGTCACGTACTTTCTGGGAGCCAAGCCCACCCGGCGGCACACCACCTCGCTGACGGCGGCCGCCTCCTCCCTGGGCCAAGAGGCCGACCTCCTGTTCGGGAGCCTGAAGCTGTTCCGGTCACAGGGCGAGCGGGTCCAGTCCCAGCGGAGGATGGAGACGATCTACGCCGACTACGCCAACGCCTACGTCAAGAGCATGTACATCGTCCCGAGAACCCGGTCGATGTTCGAGATCGGCGGCATCGTCGGGATCGGCGCCGTCCTGCTGGGAGCGCTGGCCACGGCTCACGGAGCCGAGCTCTCGGCCGCGTCGCTCGCCTTCCTCGTCCTGTTCCTCCGGCTCGCCCCCCGGTTGATCTCGACCCAGGAGCATCTCCAGAACGCCCGCTCCTACCGGTCCTGGTGCGACACCTGGTGGGAGACGCTCGACGCCATGCACGCCTCTCCCACGGCGACCGGGGGAACCCGGACCCCGAGCTTCGAACGGGGCCTCCGGGTCGAACAGGTCGGCTACACCTACCCAGGGCGCACCGAGCCGGTCCTCGAGCAGGTCAGCTGGGAACTCCGGCCGGGTCAGGCGATCGCCCTGGTCGGCGAGTCCGGGGCCGGGAAGACGACCATGCTCGACCTCGTCACCGGCCTCCTGCAGCCGACCCGCGGCCGGATCACCGTCGACGGGGTGGACCTGGCCGAGGTGGACACCGAGCAGTGGCAGTCACACCTCGGCCTCGTCCCACAGGAGTCACCGCTCTTCGCCGCCACAGTGCTCGAGAACGTCTACTGGACCGAAGCTCGCCGGGAACCCGACGAGGCCCGCCGGGCACTCGAGCTGGCGCAAGCCACCACCTTCGTCGATCGCCTCCCGGACGGCATGGCGACCGTGCTCGGCCAGCGGGCCACCACCCTGTCGGGGGGTCAACGCCAACGGCTGGCCCTGGCCAGGGCCCTCTACCGGCGACCCTGGGTACTCGTCCTCGATGAGCCGACCAGCTCGCTGGACGCGAGCGCCGAAGACGAAGTCCTGCGGGCGCTCGAGGCGATCAAGTCGACGTGCGCCATGATCGTGGTCTCTCACAACCTGAACCCGGTGCGTCTGGCCGATCAGATCTACGTAATGGCCGGGGGAACCATCACCGAACACGGGACGTGGGAGGAGCTGGTGGTCCGTCCCGAGGGACGGTTCGCCCGCATCGTCCGCCAGCGGTCCATCCACGGCTGAGCGGTCTGTCACCCGGAGCGGCTCGGCCTCGGCACCGACCGGGTCTGAAGCGGCGCCACCACCATCGACCGCCACGCCGAGACGAACTGTGACGGCCGGCGGGCACCCAAGGTGACGGATCGCACCATCGACGCGCCGAACGCCGCCGCCCACGCCCCCTGCGGGTACCACGTAGCGGCGAACGTCATCGCCCCGCGCCACCACTCGACCTCCCGCTGCCACGACGACCGGCTCGACGCGCCGGCGTGGTGGACAGCCCAAGGGTGCGGCAGCGCCACCAGGCGCCAGCCTGTTTCGGTCCAGCGCTTCGAGAGGTCCATGTCCTCCCCGTAGAGGAAGAACCGCTCGTCGAACCCTCCGACCGCCTCGAAGGCCTCCCGGCGGACCAGCAGCGCGGTGGCCCCGAGCGCGTCGGTGTCCACCGGGCCGTCCGGCACCCGTTCGACGTGGTCGGCGAGGCCCGGCAGCCTCCGGACCAGTGCCTGCACCGGGCCCCAGCGGAGCAGGGGGCGCAGGCGCAGCGCCCGCCCCCACAGATGGACCGGGCCCAACAGGACGCCATGGCTCCGCTCGGACGACCCGGTCGCCTCGTCGACGATCACCCCCTGGCAGGCAGCGACGTCCGGTCGGGAATCGAGCAACGCGATCCCGGCCTCGACCGCCCCGGGCACCAACGTTGCATCGGGGTTCATCAGGAGCACGTAGCGGGCATCGGTGAGCGTCACCCCCCGGTTGTGCCCGGCACCGAACCCCGGATTGGCCGGGTCACGCACGACCAGCGCCCCCATGGCCGCGGCGACCTGGTCGCTCCCGTCGTCGCCGTGGTCCACCACCACCACCGTCCCCATCCCCTCGACCGCCTGCAGCGAGGCCAGGCAGGGGCCCACGTCGTCCCGACTGGCATAGGTGACGACGACGGCGTCGACCACGGGCCGGTGGGCATCGGCGAGACCGGCGACATCGGAAGCCGGGTCGGGCGTGGGCACCACGGCGCGCCCGGTCATCGGTCGCCGGCTGGCTCGGAGTCGCCTGGCCACCCGAAGAGGCCGGTCGCCAGGGGAGCCCATCGCTCATGGGTGTAGCACCGCTGGACGGCTGTCCGACCTGCGATCCCCAGTTCGGCGGCGGCACCGGGATCGTCGAACAGGTCGACCAGCTGACGGGCGAAGGGGATCCCCACCGTCGCGACCCGGGCCGGGAACCCGGGCGCCAAACCGGCGGCGGCGGCTGGAGAGATGACCAAGGGGTGCCCGGCGGCGGCGGCCTCGAGTACCTTGATCTGCATACCCGTCGCCAGCGGCAGAGGGGCGATCGACATCAGAGCCCGGGTCATCAGGTCAGCCGGCTCCTCGAAATCGACTACCAACTCGGCCCCCATCGCCGCCACCAAATTGCGCACCTCGGCAGTAGGCCGCCGGCCCGCTATGCAGAGGGAGGACTCCGGGCGCAGACGCACCACTTCCGGCCAGATGGAGGTCGCCAATGCTCGGACGGCGGCGACGTTTGGTCCATAATCAAGCGTTCCCACGAACAGACCGTCCCAACGGCGCTCCGGAAGAGTTGTCGGGAGTGGTCTGTGGCCCGTGCTGCCGGCAGCCAGGGTGATCGGGAGCCAGGTTGCGCCCAATGCGGCCGCATCCCGACAGCCCACCGCTGTCGTCACCACTCCGGCCGTAGACGAGGACGCCTCGACCCGCTCCATCGCCCCGCCGAGCAGCCGCCAGGCGCTCTGACGGAGCCGACGATGCTCGATCAGGGACCGCTGTCGGTAGCTGACGCTCAACCGGTCGACGTAGTCGAGCACCACGGGTACCCCATCGGGTAGGACGGCGGGATCGAACGCCCGGAGCGAGAGCACCACGACACCGTCCGGCGCCATGGCCGCCAGACGGCGCCGGAGCGCCGGACCCGACCAGGCCAGGGTCTCGGGAGCGTTGATCCCGGATGCGACTGCGCCGAGTCGGGCGATCCCACGCGGGAGGACCGCACGCCCGGGAGTTATGAGGGGAACGTCGACGGTGCTGACGCCCGAGAGGGCAAGAACCTCCTTCCACCACTGCAGACGGACGGAGGCTCCACCTGCACGCACGATGGCGTGGACCAACGCGACCCGAGGCACGGCGTCATCCTCGCAGACTCGGTCCCTGCGTGCTTTTACGGCGGTCCGGTAGGCGGTCCTCGCATCCCCGTCGGATGTCCTGCGCGTGACGGCTGCGGAGCTCCTCGCCGCCGACGCGGTCGGTCGCTCTCGCGGCGGGGGCGTGCGCTCGATGGACCAGCCCGGCGCCGCGAGTGCTCCGGGCCAGAGGGAGTCAACGGTGCCCGGGCGGCGTCAGCCCCGCTCCCGCGCACCTCGTGCGATCCGCCGGGCGAGCAGCCCGGCACCGATCATCGTGATCCCCGAGGCCGTGGACATGTCGAGGCCGGTGAACGCACGGACCCGTTTCATGCGGTAGTCGAGCGTATTGGGATGAACGTGCAGTGCGGCCGCCGCCCGCCTACGGTCCAATTGGCACCGAACGTAGACCTCGAGTGACTCCACGAGGTCGGTTCCCTGCGTCTCGAGCGGCGCCAGCACCGCGGCGAGCCGGTCCATTGCCGCTGGATCGCGGCTGAGGGCGTACTCGAGCACCAGGTCGTCGAGCCGGTAGGCGCCGGGCGGCCGGTCGAGACGGACGGCCAGCTCCGCGAGCTGCCTCGCCTCCGTCCCGCTCCGGACCACCCCGGCCACACCCGGATGCCACGCGTACCCGGCGACGATCGGGGAACGGGCGGCGGCGGCGAGCTCCCCGATGAGCTCCGGGACGCGCCCGCCGGGCTCCTCTGTCCCGTCGCCACCGACGGCAGGTGTCCCGGCTCCATCGGGCCCGCCTCGACCTGGAAGTGCTCCCACATCATCAGGAGGCCCACGTGGTACGCGCTGAGGACGGCGTCGAGGGGCACCCGCTCCTCGGCCCGTCGGGCGGCACTGACCCGGATGGCGTCGAGAGCGGATGCGGTCGGGGGGGAACCGGTCACGAGGAGCTGCACGAACACGCCGATGTTGTGCCGACAGCCGACAGATCGTCAGGATGTCCCCGTCGAGCTGCTCCCTCGGGAGATGGGCGTAGAAGGGGACGCCGGCACGGAGACGCGCCACCATCTGCCGGGCGAGCGCATCGCGCCGGGCTTCGACCCGGCCGGCCAGCGCGCGCACCTCGGGCGCCGCCGGGCTCCGGTCCGGAAGGGGAGGGTCGGGCATCGACGTGCTCGTCGCATCGTAGGGTAGCCACCTGTGATCCGTCACAAGCACGTCCGCAGCTTTCCGTGTCCCGTCCAGTAGACGGGTGGAGCGCGTTTCCTGACGATTCGTTGAAGAACCTGAGCGGGTGCCCGGCAGTGCCCTCCGTCGCCTCCGACGCCCTCGGGGCTGCCCGCTCGGCGGTCCCGTGCCGGAGGCGGCTCCGGGTGACGACACCTGCGGTCGGGGGCCTCCGTGGCACCGGGCGGTGTGGAGTCGCCGAAGAGAACAACCAATCACACAACCAAACCAAGGGGAGCCTCATGCTGCAGCGGACGGTCGGTCGGTGGGTGCTCGTTGTGGCCGCGATGGCCCTCCTCCTCGACATGGCGGCACCCGCTGCGGTCGCCGGTGCCGCCCAGGGAACAGCCGCACCGAAAGCGACGAGCTCCGGCCTGTCCAGCGGGGTGGTGGTCGGGAGCGGCTCCGAGTCGGCCACGATCAAGCTCGACACCTACGGGGTCCCCCACATCTACGCCGACACCAGCACCGGCATGTGGTACGGGGACGGTTGGGCCTAGGCACAGGACCGCATGTTCCAGCTCGAGCTGACCCGCGCCGCGGTGGACGGAACGCTTTCCGGCCTCTTCGGATCGAGCGAGGTGAGCACCGATGAGGCGCAGCGCCTCTTCTACTACACCCCGGCGGAGTACCAGTAGCAGTACGACGAGCTGCCGGCTGCCCAACAGGCGGCCATCACCGCCTACGCCGACGGTATCAACGCCTACGAGACCGTGGCCTACGCCTCGCCGCACAACGAACAGACGATGGTCCCCGCCGAGTTCTGGGCGCTCGGTGAGGAGATGGGGCTCTCGGGCCCGTACCGTCCGGCACCGTGGCAGCCGGTGGACAGCCTCGCCATCGGGGTCTACCTCACCCGCCAGTTCGGCACCGGCGGTGGCAGCGAGCTCTCCAATCTGGCCACCCTGCAGTACCTCGAGGCCTACTTCACCAAGGCGGGCGCCCCAACCCGGACAGCGAGGCGATGTCGGTGTTCAACGACATCAACTGGATCGAGGACCCGACCGCCCCGACCACCGTCCCCGACACCTGCGCCATCGGCCCGGTGCTCACCAGCCCGACCCAGTCCAAGCCGAACGACTGCGTTTCCTCACCGTCCGGGGCCGCCGTCCCCGCGGTGGCGAAGCCGTCGCTCACGCCCGCCGGGGTGTCGGCCACCACCACCGCCGAGGTGGCGGGCGCGGCCCCCGAGACGAGCCTGCCGCCCACGTTCGTCGCCAAGGGCGCCCAGACCCTCCAGAACGACGAGAACCTGCTGCAGCAGCGGGGATCGAAGTTCAAGATCTTCTCCCACGAGGGGTCCAACGCCTACGTGGTGGCACCGTGGCGGTCCGCCGGCGGGCATGCCCTGCTGTGGGGCGCGCCGCAGGAGGGATTCTCGACGCCGAGTGTCAACGGTGAGGTCTACCTCCACAGCCCGGGCTACGACGCCTCGGGGATGTACATCACCGGCGAGCCGTTCGTGCTGATCGGCCACAACGCCAACGTCGCCTGGACCGCCACCAGCGAGGAGACCATGAACGAGGCCGTCTACACGGAGCAGGTCCGCTTCGTGGGGAACGTGCCGTCCACCTACCTGTTCGACGGCAGCTGGCTCCCCGTCCCGGTGGTTCCCGAGACGATCCCTGTGCTCGGATCCTCCCCGGTGAGCTACACCGTCTACCGCACCAACGACGGGCCGATCTTCCAGACGGACCCGGCGGCGGGGCTGGCCTTCTCGATGGACTTTGCCTCGTGGATGCAGGAGTACAAGTCGCTCGAAGGGTTCGCCGAGCTCGGTGGCGACACCACCCTCACCCAGTTCGAGCAGTCGGTGGGCGTCATCGCCACCGTCCACAACTTCCTCTACGCGGACCGCCAGGGGGAACATCGCCTTCTTCAGCACCGGCCTGGTGCCGACCCTGTCCCCCCTCTCCACCAGCAACGACCCCCTCCTGACCCGCCTCGGCGACGGCAGCCAGCAGTGGACCGGCTTCATCCCGTTCGCACAGATGCCCCGCAGCATCAACCCGGGCCAGGGCTACCTCGACAACTGGAACACGGAGCCGTCGTCGCAGCTCTTCTACCAGCCGAACGAGTACCGCGGCACGGTCTTCCGGTCGCAGCGGATCAGCCAGATGCTGGGCTCGAGCACCCACATCACGCTCGCCTCTCTGGAATCGGTGGAGCAGTCCATCGGGACGATCGATTCGAACCAGACCCGCTCCTGCGCGACGTCGATCATCCCCTCCATCGAGCGGGCATACCAGCTCCTGTTGGCGGACGGCAGCCCGCTCACCAACCCCACAACCCATCCCGCGCTCCAGGCCGCCATGCAGTCACTCACCACCTGGGACGGGACCACTTCGATCGGCAGCAGCGCCATGTCGATCTTCAACCAGTTCATGGAGGCGCTCTACGCCAATGCGTTCATGGGCGGCGTCAACGCCTCGGACGCGTACGTGGGCCCGGTCAACCTCGACGACGCCAGCCTCGGGCTCGGCGACCACGCCCAGACCAACATGGACTACTCGGGCAACCTCCTGCTCCACATCCTGGCCGGCACGAGCGGGATCGTCCCGTGCAACACGCTCTGCTACACCGGGAGCTCCTTCGGCGGGCACACCAACAGCATGCTGATCGAGAGTCTCGACGACGCCCTCACCATCCTCTCGGGCACGGGCCCTCAGCTGGCCCGCAGCGCCACCGGCTTCGGGACCACCAACGTGGCCGACTGGGGATGGAAGCCGACCCAGAGCATCAACTGGGACAGCCTCGACCCGGTTGCCTCGGCCGCCGGGGTGACGGTCGACTGCGGCACCAGCGCCGCCCAGGAACGCAGCTCGTACTTCCTGGCGGTCGACCTGGCCCCGAGCCCGGTCGCCTACGACCTGCTGCCCCCCGGCCAGCGCGGGTTCATCAGCGTGACCGGCGTCCCCTCCCCTTACTTCTGTGACCAGCTGAGCCTGTTCAACAACTTCCAGTACAAGCCGATGGCACCGACCAACCCGCTCCAGGGCGGCTACCGCATGGTCGCCTCCGACGGCGGGGTGTTCTCCTTCGGTGACGCCCAGTTCGAGGGGTCGATGGGCTCGGCCGCGCTGAACAAGCCGATCGTCGGCATCGCCGCCACCCCCGACGGCAAGGGCTACTGGGAGGTGGCCTCCGACGGCGGGGTGTTCGCCTTCGGCGACGCCCAGTTCGAGGGGTCGATGGGCGGCAAGCCGCTCAGCCGGCCGATCGTGGGCATCGCCGCCACCCCCGACGGCAAGGGCTACTGGGAGGTGGCCTCCGACGGCGGGGTGTTCTCCTTCGGCGACGCCCAGTTCTGCGGGTCGATAGGCTCGG